>CALXQL010000001.1 GCA_944390685.1 uncultured Alphaproteobacteria bacterium
TTTTGTTTTATGGGATTACTTTGCCTTTTTCACTCCCTTACTCTCTCTGGTATTGTTATTAAATTAGTTTAAAATACAGTTTAATTGAAAAATGTATAAAATTTAGTTATTATTGCTAAAAATTTATATTTTGTGCAAAGTTTAAAAAGGTTTAAAATGTAGTTGTTTGTAAGAAAAAGTTTTAATTTGACAATAAGAAAAACTTGTAGTAAACTAAATTAAACTAAAAAAATATTAAAGTTTATTAAAGTTGTTTTATACTTTTTTAAACTATTGAAAGGGGTAGTTTAAAGTGTTTTTAATAAAGCAAGTATCAAGTGATTTAGGAATTACACCACAGGCTATTTACAAACAAAAAGATGACCTTATGGGAAAAGGATATATGTTTAAAAATGAAGCAAATGACTGGGAAATAACTGCAGATGGATATAATTATTTAAAAGAAAAACAAATAAACAGATTTAAACGAAAAACAACAAGTTTAAAGGAAGATGAAACAAAAAGCATTGATAATACAAAGGAAACTGCTTTTTTAGGTTTAAATGAAACTTTAAAAAACTTTTATGAAACTCGAATTGAAGAAATAAAGCAAAGCTATGAAAATCAATTAAATGAGCAGAAAAAACAAGTTGAATATTTTAAAAATTTATATGAAGAAGAAAAAAGTGAAAGAATTAAAACGAATGCACAATATCAAACTTATCTTTTAGGAACTGCAGAAGATAATAAAAAACATTGGTGGCAATTTTGGAATAAAACAAATAAAGATAGTTAGGAGGTTTTTTATGAAAGCTAAAATTTTTATAGTAATTTTTATTATTTTTATTATAGGAACGATTATTATTTTTCTTTATAAAGCTAACCATAAACAAAATGTTTTATTAGATCAAGAAGAAGATTCATCAAGTTTAAATTTGGAGAATGAAAAATATGCTAATATTGAAGAAGAACATATAAATCTTAACAAAATAAGCATAGATATAGATTATACAAGTGTAAGTAATAAAGGTGTTACTATTATTGTAACTGATAATAACGATGAAAACCTTCCTTGGACCGAGGGATTTAGGATCCAAAAAAAAGAAAATGAAGCGTGGATTGATTTAGAACCGATTAATGATTTAATTACACCAGCTATTTCTCATTGGAAAGATGAAAACAATCAATACAAACAAAGTATAGATTGGAGTTATTGCTATGGAGAATTAAATGTTGGAGAATATAGGATTGTTAAACCAATTTTTAACCCTCAAAATAATAGTTATATAGACTTTTATTCAGATTCATTTAAAATTAATAAATAAAAAGTAATTCTATCAATTTATATAAAAGAAGAATTTAAAAATGTAAAAATCTTTAAAATTTTATTGATTGTTTTAAAGATTAGTGATATACCTATTATAGAATTAAAAAAGGAGGGGGATGTATGGTTAAAAAATTAACAAAATTAATTTTTTTATTATTTCTATTTTTTTCATTTTTAAGTTTTTCTAATTTAAAAGTAAATGCAAACACAGAAAATATTCAACCTTATCAAGTTACAGATGAAATGGTTGAAAATTTGGAAAAAATGCAGAAATCAGTAGGCAGAGATGAAAAAATAATGAAATATGATGCTAGGACAAAAAAAACGACGGAAGTTGATATGCAAGAATTAAGGCAAATTAATACATTAAAAAGTAAAAGCTCTAACGTTACTGAAGGTTACACTTTAAATAAAGTTAATTCTAAACTAAATACTTTACAACCAAAGGCAGTGTTTAATAGGGTTTATGATGTCACGGCAGATCCAAACTTTCATACCGGACTAATAAGTATTAGTGGAAAAAATGCAGGTACAGGTTTTTTGGTTGGAAGAAATCTAGTTTTGACTGCAGCTCACTGTGTAATGGACGATAATAATGAATTTTATGACTGGAGATTTTATCCAGCTTATGCTGGAGGACCGTATGAAGGATATTCAGATGGTTGGGCTCAAGTATATTATTCAAATAACTGGACATCTTCACATAGTGCAGATTATGACTGGTGTCTTTGTGTTCTTTATCAAGATTTAGGTTCAAGATTTGGTTGGTATGCTTGTCAGACTTATGCTAATAATTCTGATTTCGACGGTAGGAGTGTAGGAGATATAGGATATCCAGGAAGTTTTGAAGGTGGTCATTACCAATATTATACTTTTGGATCAGTATCAAATACTCATGATAGATGGTTTGATTCAACTGCCCAAGTTGTAGGAGGTTTTAGTGGAGGACCTATTTATCAGACTTCAAATAAATATGTAATAGGTATAAATAAACGGCTATTATACTAGTAGACCAAATATAACTTTTGGTGTTAGAATAACACAAAATATAGTCGATTTAATTAATAGTTTAAGTTAGTGAGAGGTTTTTTAATTTATATAGTAACAATTAATAATAATATAAAGAGGGAATGAATCCCTCTTTATATTATTATTAATTGTTACTATTATACTATATTTCTAAATCATAATCATCTCTTGATTTTTCATTAATTAAAGCTTTTTGTTCACTACTTTCAATTTTTTCTAGTCCTATGTCCATGTATTCCATTGTTTTTAATTCTCTTTGTACTAATTCGGGATTATCAACATATCTATCATAGTTTTTTCTAAATTGTTTTACATTTTTTAAAATTCTTTCTGGAGGGACTTGGTGAGAAAGTTGATACATTACAAAACTAACAGTTGCAACAATTTTAAAATTAAATATTTTATCGGCTATTTTGTTCCAAAAAGAAGGTTTATCTTTTTCTTGTTCAATAGTTGTATTTTGCATTTCAATT
>CALXQL010000002.1 GCA_944390685.1 uncultured Alphaproteobacteria bacterium
ACCACATCTCAATTATCAAATGCCATGGTTAAATATTGTGTCCCAGCATCAGCGGGAACTTGCACGGATAGGGCAACTTATAGAAGTATCACAAATACCTGCGTATGCGGTTTGGGTAAATATTATAGTGGAAGAAAATGTAATAAATGCGCCCCTGGAACCTATGCGGATAAAGATGATTTAACATCGTGTAAAACATGTCCAGCTGGAACCTGTGCCACAAGTGAGGAAAGTCAAAGTTGTAAAAGTTGTGGTTCTGGTGCGGCGACATGTGATGCAAAAACTTGCGAAATTAAAAGTTGCCAATCTGGATTTACATTACAAAATGGAAAGTGTAAATTTTATAAAGAATATAAAACTCCAGGAAATTATACAATACATTTATCAGCCGGGACATATAAAATAACAGTAGCAGGTGCCGGTGGTGGTGCAGGGGGAAATATAGGTTGTTGTGCACGAACTCATCATGCAGGAGGTTTTCTTGTATGTAAAGAATGGGCTGGTTCATGTAAATATGGAGGAGGAAGTGGTGGTGCAGGTGGTAGAGGTGAAGGTATAATAAAAACATTAAATATAAATACTGGTGATTATAATATTGTTGTTGGTAAAGCTGGTGGAAGAGGAGGGAATAATGATGCCCCTAATAAAAATAGAGTTGTTGTTTGTGGTGTATATGGTAGTACAACATATTGTTGTACAAGCCCAGCAGGAAATGGTGGAAATGGAGGTTCTTCTAAATTTTATAATATAACAGCCAAAGGTGGAAATGGAGGAACTGGTGCCTGGTGTTATAATGATTGGGGTGGTGGTGGTTCATTAAATGGGTGTAAAGCAACTGGCAGAAATGGTTCTGCTGGTTCTGGATATTCAGGTGGTGCATCGGGTGGTTCCCATGGTTGGGTGATTATAGAATCTGTATAAAAAATCCCCTGTTTAGGGGATTTATATTTTTGGTATTTCACTCCACATTATATCAGTTATATTTTGTGCACCGGTGGAAAGCATTATCAATCTATCTATTCCCATTGCTATTCCGGTTGCGGATTTTATATTGCCTATGGCTTCAATAAATTCTTCATCAATTGGATAGGATTCCCCGTATAGGTTTTCTTTTTTCTTTTTATCCTCGGTAAATCTTTTTAATTGTATTTCCTTATCCGTTAATTCGGTAAAGGCATTTGCCAATTCAATACCGCATACGTATAATTCAAAACGTTCTGCAATATTTGGGGTGTTTGTTTTGGCCTTTGATAATGCCGCTTGGTGTATTGGATATTCATATAATATGGTTGGTTTTGATATACCTAAATTCGGCTCAATATATTCAAACATCAATTTTTCATATATATCGTCCCATGTGTCATTTTCACTTATGTTTATGTTTAAATGATTTGCCTTTTGTTTCAATAATGTTGGGCTTGGATTATTTATATCATCAATTGTTTGTAGTATGTCTAATTTACAAAATTTTTCAAATGCTTCCTTTATAGTGAGTTTTTCAATACCATCTTTTATATAACATTTTTTATCTTTGTATTGAAAGTAATCCTTTCCAATTGCATTAAGGCTGGTTTTTAATATATCTTCGCAATCTGTCATAAGTATATTGTAATTTTCATCTAATCTATACCATTCAAGCATTGTAAATTCTGGATAATGGGTAGGTGAAATTATTTCATTCCTGAAAGTATGTGTGAATTGGTATATTTTATTTAATCCATAACTTAATAATTTTTTCATTGCAAATTCAGGGGAGGTGTGAAGATAAAGTGTTATATCTTCATTTCCTAAAATATTTACAAATTTTGTTTTGAATGCCTTTATATGTACTTCCATACCAGGAGAATATTGCAATATAGGTGTATCAACTTCATAAAAATTTTGTGCGTTAAAGTTATTCTTTATTGCAGTTATGATTTTATTTCTTTGCAAAAGAAAAGGAAGTTTATTTTGAAAAACTTCCCTTTCGTTTAGTGTTTTGAAAACATTATTTTTCATTGGATTTATCTTCTGCTTTTTTAGCTGCCTTTTCTTCTTGTGCAGATGGAACATCAGCAGATTCAGGTGCGGATGTTTCAACTTCTTCTTGAACAGCAGAAGCAATTGTTGCAATTGTGAAATCTTCGTGTGATGCAAATTTTAAACCCTTTGGTAATGTAATTGCATCAGCGTGAATTGATTCTGCAACATCAAGATTTGCAACATCAACTTCAATTTCATCAACTATATCAGCAGGTTTACATATGATTTCAGCATTTCTTGCAACTATATTAAGAACGCCACCTTTTTTAACACCAACACATGTTTCTTCATTTATGAATTTGAATGGAATTTCAACAGTGATTTCTTTATTCAAATCAATTCTTAAAAAATCAACATGGATTGGATTATCTTTTACTTTGTCATATTGAATTGCTTGGCAAAGTGCAAGTTCCTTTTTATTTTTTCCTTCAATTTCAATTTCAAATTGACGGGTTCTGAAACCTTTTATTTGCATTTGTTTGATTAAATCTTTTGGTGTAATAGAAATAAGTTCAGGTTCTTGTTTATTTCCGTATATTACAGCAGGAATTAAACCAGCCCTTCTTGTAGCACGTGCGGCCCCCTTACCACTATTTTGTCTTGCTTGTACTTTTAAAACTACTTTATTTGTCATTTTTTTACCTTTCAAGTTTTGTTTTGATTAAGATAATTTGCCTCCAAGGGTGCAAATTATTGATGAATTGTATCATATATTATTGTAAATGCAAGTTTTTTTTAACCTTTTTCATTATTTTTAAAATTTTTATAAAAATGTATTGACATTATATTTTTATTTGTCTATAATAAGTCATATAAACAAAATAAGTGAGGTTAAAATGGAAGTTATAAGTTATATTTCTAATGATAAAAAGAAAATTTTAAATAAAAAAGTAGTTGGTGGACTTTTGGCTTTTTTAATATCTTTATCTATTTTAGGTGGGGTAAGTCGTAGTCTTTCCAATCCTGTTAAGGATTTTGAACTTGTGAAAGCAAAGGTTATTGGCAATGTGAAAAATGAATGGCTTATTGATGAAAAAGGCAATAAAACTTTGAATTCTTCTGTGGAAATTGATTTTAATAATGATAATGTTTCAGATACTAAATTGCATTTGATTGTTGATAAGAAGAAAATTTCCATGGATGATATGTTTCCTGTTTTAACTATTAAAAATGGTGATGATTTACTTTTGGAAGCAAAGGTGGAAAAAGATATGTTTGGTAAGGTAAGTGATGTTTCATATCCTGGTAATGGTGTTGAGGAATTTGATGGTAATATCATTTATGATCAAACTAGGGGTGTGGGATATCTTGATGCTTCTAATCTTATTATGGTTAATGATTATAATATTAAAGAACCTAGAAACAAGCAAAATAGATCTATTCTAAATGATATGTTAAATGAAAAATCAAGATAATTATTTTGTGAATTCTATTACTCTTATTATTCCGTTTAAATCTTTGAAGTATTTTTGAAATTTGAAACCAAATGCTTCAAAGATTTTTTTTATATCATTTTCTTGACCTTTTCCCATTTCTAAAAATATTTTGCCATTTGGGGATAAAATGTTCCAATAATATAGAGTTTTTGATAAATTTCTATATTCGTTTAAACCATCGTTTCCGCCATATAATGCTCTTTTAGGTTCATATTTTTTTACATCTTTTTCCAATGTTTTCATTTCATTTTTTGTTATATAAGGTGGATTTGATATTATTATATCAAATTTTTTTGTTTGAATTTCTGTGTTTGGTTTTGTTTCTTTCCAATCTTGTTTAATGAAATTTCCTCGGTTTTCTAATGATAACTTTTTGGCATTTTCTTTTGCAATTTTAAGAGCGTTATTTGATATATCTATTCCTATACCATAAGCATTTTTATATTCACTTAATAATGCCAATAAAAGACATCCAGAACCAGTGCCAAAATCAATTATATTGTATGATTTATTTTTATCTTTATGTTCGGATTTTATTGCTTCTATTATGGTTTCACTATCAGGGCGAGGAATTAAAGTATGTTTTGATATTTTAAATGGAAGACACCAAAATTCTTTTTCACCTGTGATTTGTGCAATTGGTTCATTTTTTGCACGTCGTTTTATCAATTTTATATATTCTTTGTATTGTTTTTCTGGGACTTCTACTTTTGGATTTGATATGAATAAATGATGTTCAATTCCCAAAATATAAGATAGTAAAATGCGTGCATCTATATCAAAACTTTCAATTTTGGCATTTTGAAGTATTTCTTTTCCTTTTGATAAGGTATCATATACATTATGTTTTTCTTTTTTTATCATAAGTATATTTTTACATATTTTTATTATTTTTTCCACAGGTATGAGTTCCTATTTTTTCATTATATCTATTATAGTTTTTACAATATCTTTTGATGTATTATATTTATCAAATTTTGGAGCATATTCCAAAAACTCACTACATATTAAATTTTTCGTGTTTAGTAATTTTAATATTTCTATTATATTTTTTATGCTGATTCCATTTGTTTCTGGGACTTGAACCGCACTAAATTCAGTTGGAGTTATTACATCAAAATCAAATGAAATTATATATTTTTTACCATTTAGTTTTGTTAATATATCTTTTGTGGTTTGTAAAAGGTAATTTATATCGTTTATTTTTTCCTTATTAGTTATGAAGATATTGTTTTCATTTATATAATTTATTTCACTTGGTTCGTATGAGCGAGTGCCTATATAAAATAAGTTTTCTTTTTTAAGAGGGGAAGTTGATGTGCCTAATTGTAAATAACGACTATCTCCTTGTCCCAATAAATGTCTTACATTTGTGCCATGAGGAGAACCTGACGCTTCTTCTTTTGATGATTGTGGTGTATGTATATCAAGATGAGCATCAATGTAAATCAAGCCAATTTCTTCATTTGGATAAGAATCTTTTATTGCTTTGAAATGTGCAAAGTTCAAGCTGTGATCACCACCTATGAATATGTGGTTTTCAATTTCATCTTTGTTTAAACTTTTTATTAAATCGTAGGTTTGTTTTTGTATTATGAAATTTTCACTAAAACGATCCTTTTCAATTTCAAGTTGATTAAATGGTGATTGTGGATAAAGCATTATCCATCTATCAGTATTATATAAAGATTGTATTGTTAAAGGTGCCTTTTCACATCCATCATCTATAGGATGTTTTTGGGCACCTCTTCCATAATTGACACCTATGAAAAGCATTTTATTTTTCCATAGAAATTAAATAGGTGGCAGCTTCCATTGCTGATTGTGCACCGCTTCCAGCTGCAATTACAACTTGTTTGAAACGTGGATTTTTACAATCACCGGCTGCAAATACTCCGTCTATTTCTGTTGCACATAAATCAGGTTTTGTTTTTATATATCCAGCATCATCAAGTGGAACTTGTCCCTTGAAAATATCAGTTTGTGGAAGATTACCTATGGCTATAAATAATCCTTCGGTATTATATTCAGTTAATTCTTTTGTTTCTATATTTTCAACAACTATTGAGGATAATTTTCCATCTGTTTGTTTTAGTTCAACAACTCTGGAATTCCATATTGCTGATAGGTTAGGGGTATTGAAAAAATGATCTTGGTTTATTTTTTCTGCTGTAAAGTAATCACGGCGATGTATCACATTTACTTTTTTGCATATAGTGGATAAATGAAGAGCTTCATATATAGCAGTGTTTCCTCCACCTACTACAAAAACTTCTTTATCTTTGAAGAAAAAACCATCGCATGTAGCACAATAAGATATGCCATGTCCGGTTAATTCTGTTTCATTTGCAATTCCTAATTTTCTATATGTTGAACCGGTTGCAATTATTACTGCATCGGCAGTGATTACATTATCATTTTCACATTTTATTGTAAAAGGGCGATTTTTTAAATCAACTTCAATAACGGTATCTGCTAAAATTTCTGCTCCAAAGATTTCCGCTTGTTTCCTCATTTGTTCAGTTAGATATATTCCATCAATTTTTTCTGTGAAACCTGGGTAATTTTCTAAATCAAATGTTTTGGTGATTTGTCCGCCAAATTCAATACCGGTTATGATTAGTGGATGATTGCCATTTCTTCCAGCATAAATTCCCGCGGAATAGCCCGCTGGACCTGAACCTATAATTACTACTTCTCTGTGTTGTTGCATTGATTTCTCCTTTGTTTTTTTGAAATTATAATGGTTTGTTTGTTTTTTTTCAAGAAGTTAATTTTAAAACCTTAATTCCAAATTTTTTACAATAAATTTTATTTCATCGATAAAATCTTTATCCGTGAAGAATTGCATTATTTCACTTTGTTTTGGATTGTTTGGATTTTCTTTATCAACTGGGCGATAACGTTGTATTGCATATTTTGATACACCCATTTGTGTTATTGTTTTTGCAATTTCTTTTATATCATCTTTTGTTAATATGGTTGGATCTGCGGTTGTTCTAACTTCTAAATCTTTTTTTTGAGATAATAGATATTCAAGGCTTTCAAATGCTCTTTCTCCACTTCCTTTTACTTTTGTTATATCGTAATATTTATGGCATGGAGCCTTTATATCAAAACCAATCCAATCAATATATGGAGATATTTTTTTTAAATTTTCTGGGAAACATCCATTTGTGTGAAGACCTATTTTAAAATAAGGGGCAAAACTATGAATGTCCTCTACTGCTGTGATTATTTCTTCGGCTTGAACTGATGCTTCACCACCACTGAAAACTACGGCGTCTAAAGTTTTAATTCTTTTTTTTAAAACGTTTAAAATATAATCCCAGTTTTCTTTATCTTGTTGAGTAGGTTTTCTAAATTCAAATAGGTGTGGGTTGGAACAATAAATGCATCTCCAAGGACAACCTTGTAAAAATACTACGGCTGATATTTTATCGGGATAATCTATTGTGGTGAATGGGACAAATCCTCCAACTATTATATTTGATTTTGACATAGTTTTCCTCCTTTTTGATAAAAAAATACCTCCTTAAAAAGCAGGAGGTACTTTTTAGTTATTGTTATTATGCTATTTTTTGATAGCCACAACCGCAATTCATTGAATTCATTGTTGCTTTTTCTGTGAAATATTGTCTTTCATAAAATTCTGATTTTTTACCTTTGTTGAAATTTGATACTGGACGACAATATCCCATAGCGCGAGTCCATATTTCACATTTAGTTCTTTTGTTGTTATCTAATTTTTTTTCAAATGTTTCCATTTTTTTCTCCTCCTTTTCTTTTGTTTTCTTTTTGGTATCAAATCAAAGTTTAAGCGTTAACTTTTTCCTTTGATAAGATTTCTTCATCGCATATTGGACAATATTCATGTTCACCAGCAATATAGCCATGTTTTGGACATATTGAGAATGTTGGTGTAATGGTTATGTATGGTACGCGATAATTTTCAAAAACCCTCTTTATTATTTGTTTTGCGGTGTTTGAATTTGAAATTCGTTCAGCCATATATAGGTGTAGAACGGTGCCACCGGTGTATTTTGTTTGAAGACTATCTTGTATATCAAGAACTTCAAATGGGTCATCGGTATAGGCAACAGGAACTTGTGTTGAATTTGTGTAATATGGAGCTTCCTTTGTGCCGGCTTGGATTATATCATTATAGATTTTTGCATCTTCTTTTGCAAATCTATATGTTGTTCCTTCGGCTGGGGTTGCTTCTAAATTATAAAGGTTTCCAGTTTCTTCTTGGAATTCAACCATTTTGTTTCTTATGTGTTCCAAGAAATCATTTGCCATTTTTTGACCTCTTATATCAGTGATGTCGTATTCATCGTTTGTGAAATTTCTTATCATTTCATTTACGCCATTAACACCGATTGTGGCAAAGTGATTGCGAAGAGTTCCTAAGTATCTTTTTGTGAATGGATAAAGTCCTCCATCAATTAATTTTTGTATAGTTTTTCTTTTTATTTCCAAACTTGTTTTTGCAAGTTCCATTAGGTTATCTAATTTATAATAAAGTCCTTCCAAATTTCCTTTAAAATTGTAACCAAGTCTTGCACAGTTTATTGTTACAACACCAATTGATCCAGTTTGTTCAGCAGAGCCAAATAATCCGTTTCCTCTTTTTAATAATTCTCTTACATCAAGACGAAGACGACAGCACATAGATCTTACATCAGTTGGCTTTAAATCTGAATTCATAAAGTTTTGGAAGTATGGTAAACCATATTTTGCAGTCATTTCAAATAATAAATCTGCATTTTCACCTTCCCATATAAAATCATTAGTTATGTTATATGTTGGAATTGGGAAAGTAAATGGACGGCCCTTTGCATCACCTTGGGTCATTACTTCTATATAAGCTTTGTTTATCATGTCCATTTCTTTTTGAAGATCGCCATAGGTAAATTCTTCAATTTCTTTACCACCAATTTTTGGGTGTTGTGGTGCCAAATCTTGTGGACATACCCAATCAAAAGTAAAGTTTGTAAATGGTGTTTGGGTTCCCCAACGACTTGGAACATTTAAATTGTAAATCAATTCCTGCATCTTTTGTTTTACTTCTTTATAAGTTAGATTATCTAATCTTACAAATGGAGCAATATATGTATCAACCGATGAAAAAGCCTGTGCCCCAGCCCATTCGTTTTGTAGGGTTCCCATAAAGTTTACCATTTGACCAACAGCAGATGATAAATGTTTTGGTGCAACGGATTCAATGTGTCCTGGAACACCATTGAAACCTTCTTCCAATAATGCTCTTAATGACCAACCTGCACAATAGCCAGATAACATTGATAAATCATGTATATGAAAATCACCTTTTCTATGGGCTTCACCTATTTCTTTTGGATAAATATATGATAACCAATAGTTGGCAACAACTTTTCCAGATATATTTAATATCATTCCGCCAAGAGAATATCCTTGGTTTGCATTTTCATTTACACGCCAATCCAATTGATCAAGATATTCTGTGATTGATTTTTCAACATCAATTTTAATTTTTTCAGAGTCTCTGCTTTGTGCTCTTTTTTCTCTATATAATATATAAGCCTTTGCAGTTTCATAATAATTAGAATCTATTAAAACTTGTTCAACTATATCTTGAATTTTTTCTATGAATACAGCCTTTGTGCCATCATATTTATGATTTATTACCTTAATTATATTATTTGTTAATTTTATTATTTCTTCAGGAGAGAAGGGAGTTGTTGCTTCGCCTGCAAGTTTTAACGCATTTGCGATTTTTTCAATATTAAAATCAACAACTTCCCCGTTTCTTTTTACAATTTGTGTGATTTTTACTTTTTCAAGTGATGGTAAATTTATTATGTTTTCTGTACTCACTTCTTCTCTCCTTTATTTATATATGAGTATGTTTTTGTTCCTTTTCCTTCTTAAATAACAATATATAGTAGTTTGATTAAGTTTGCAAACTATATTTTGTGTTTTTTTATAAATAAATTACTTGACTATTCAAAAAGGTAGAAAAATCTATAATTTAGTGTTTTTTTATGATATAATACATTAACTATATTAAAAAAAATGGGAGATTTCAGCCATGATATATCTTTATTCTTTGATTGGTTTTTTATGTTGTTTAGGTGTTTTTTGGGGGGTGTGGGCTAGCAATCATTTCCTTTCATCCTATGATTTATCAGGAGTCGCACAGATTCTTCCCCAAGATATGTCTTATATGATTTTTGCAGTGGCTTTACCTATTATTTTATTATTATTATTCATTGCTATTATGTTTTTTGCTATATCAAACTATATGAATCGTAGGATTTTCCTTAGTTTATTAAATGATAGTAAAACTGAAATGGCATCTTTACAAACCCTTTCTAAGGCTGTTATTGAGGTTAGAAAGTTAGGTTTTACGAATCAGTTCTTTTTAAATTTGCCTATCATTTTAAATGATATAAGTATTTGTTTATCCGAGATTATTTTTAAAACAGGTATGGCTTCTGATGTAGTAATTTTTGATGCTCTTAGCAAAAATGGGGATAATAGACTTTATGCAATGTGTAAAATAATTTTGGATTTGAGGGAATCTACTCCTCATTTTGATGAAAATTTAAGAAGAAAAGTGAAAAAGGATTCTTCTGTGGCGGGTGCAATTGCTATTTTTTCCTCTAAATACAATAAGTTATTAAAAGTTTTAAAAAATTATGATTTAGATGGTTTTGTTTATTCACTTATGGAAGAAGGGGCTTTGGGTAAAGTAAATAATATTTTAAATGCATCTATATCTTCAAATTATTCTGTAAATTCAAATGATAATGTGGAAAATGACGATTCTTTTGAATTTAATGAAAATAAAGAAACGGAAAAATTGGATTTGGATTCTTTTATGAAAATTATTGATGATAGTGATAAATAATAATTTTTTCTTATTTTTTAAACTTGAAACTATACTTATTTTATAGTATTTTCCTTTTTATGAAAAAAGATAGTTTGAAAAATATTATTTTTAATAAACTTTTTAATTATAAAGCTGGCTTTAATCCCGAAATAGAATCAGATGTTATTGCAAAAAAAGGATTAAGTGAGGAGATAATTCGTTTCATTAGTGCAAAAAATAATGAAAATGATAAAGTTTTGCAATTTCGTTTGAATGCTTATCGTGCTTGGTTAAAAATGAAGGAGCCTCATTGGGCTTTGTTTGATTATAATCCCATTGATTATATGGATATTTTTTATTTTTCCCGTCCAAAGGTTGAAGATGTAAAGGTAGATGAAAAAATTAAAAAGACTTATGATAGATTGGGAATCCCTCTTCATGAACAAAAGATTTTGTCCGGGCAAGCCGTAGATGCAGTAGTAGATAGTGTTTCCGTTAAAACTACATATAAAGATCAATTGGCATCTTTGGGTATTATTTTTTGTCCTATGTCAGAGGCGTTAAAAAATCATTTTGATTTGGTATGGAAATATTTTGCCTCAGTTGTGCCAAGTAATGATAATTTTTTTGCCACACTTAATAGTGCTGTATTTAGTGATGGAACCTTTGTTTATATTCCAAAGGGGGTAAAATGTCCAATTGAATTAAGTTCCTATTTCCGTTTGCAAACTGAAAAATTGGGACAATTTGAAAGAACTTTGATTGTTGCCGATGAATATAGTGAAGTTTCTTATTTAGAGGGCTGTTCTGCTCCTATTAGAGATTCTAATCAACTTCATAGTGGTGTTGTGGAATTGGTCGCTTTAAAAGGGGCTAAAATTAAATATTCTACCGTGCAAAATTGGTATGCCGGTGATAAAGATGGTAATGGAGGTATTTATAACTTTGTAACAAAAAGGGGTATGTGTTTTGATGATGCCTTTATTTCTTGGACTCAATTGGAAGTGGGGGCAGTTAAAACTTGGAAATATCCTTCTTGTATTTTAAAAGGTGATGGAAGTAAGGGGGAATTTTTTTCCGTTGCAATAACCAATAATTATCAAATGGCTGATACGGGAACAAAAATGATTCATTTGGGAAAAAATACTTCAAGCACCATTTTATCAAAGGGAGTTTCTCTTGGACATTCAAAAAATGGATATAGAGGTGTGGTGAGTATTTCTTCAAAAGCAAAGGGGTGCAAAAATTATACAAAATGTGATAACCTTATTATTGGGGATAAGGCATCTGCATTTGCTTTACCAGTAATTTCCAATAGTAATTTTAATTCACAAGTGGAGCATGAGGCTTCGGTTTCCTCCATTAGTGATGAACAATTATTTTTTCTTCAATCAAGAGGTGTTGATGAAGAACAAGCAACAAGTCTTATTGTAAATGGTTTTTGTGGCGATATTGTGCGTCATCTTCCAGCTGAATTTGCAATGGAGGCAAAAGAGCTTATCAATATTAGTATAGAAGGGTAAATTATGTTAAATATTAAAAATTTAAGTGTTGATGTGGATAAAAAAGTTATTTTGGATAACTTAAATCTTAATATTGGTGAAAATCAAACTCATATAATTATGGGGGTAAATGGTAGTGGTAAAAGTTCTTTACTTAATACCATTGTTAAAAATCCAAAATATAATATCAAAAGTGGGGATATTGTTTTCAATGGTCAATCTTTAAATAACTTATCTGTTAGTGATGTCGCAAGAAAAGGTATTTTTTTAAGTTTTCAAAATCCACCATCGGTGCCTGGGCTTTCCATTTCTAATTTACTTAAATATTCCGTTAATAGTGTTAGAAGGGCAAATGATTTACCAGCATTGACTGCACCTCAATTTTTTCAAAAATTAAGAGAGTTTTGTGAAGTTCTTAATATACCTCTTGATTGGGTTAAAAGAGATGTGAACCTTGGCTTTAGTGGTGGTGAAAAAAAACGAATCAGTATGTTGGAAATGCTTTTTTTACAGCCAAAACTTGCTTTGCTTGATGAACCGGATAGTGGTGTTGATGTGGATAGTGTAAATATTATTATTAAGGCTATTTCTATTTTAAAAGAATCTAAGACTTCTTTTATAATTGTATCTCATTATCCTCAATTGATTTCAAATGTATCTTTGGATGAAGTGCATATTATGAAAAATGGATCTATTGTTAAAAGTGGTGATAGGTCTTTGGCTGATATGGTGTTAAAACAAGGATTTGAAAATGTTTAATAACAAATTTAAGCTTATTAAAAATAAAACTCATATACCTTTTATTCCGGATTATGAGGATTTTGAAAGTTTGGGGTTTTATCCTTGGGCATTTCAATTTAAAAGAGGGGCTTTGGATAAATATAAGCGTTCATTTGATAAAAAAAATATCAATCCATTTGTATTAAATTTTATATTAAATAATCATTTTGTTTTGGAAAAAAATGTTGAACTTCCATCTTTACAAACTTTGTTGAAATATAAAACTTTTGATGTGGAAGCTTATACTCTTGTTTTAATAAATGGAGTATATGTGGGGGAGGTTTCCGATGAGGGGGATTTGCCTTTTTCCGTTTATAGTGATGGTGTCTTTAATTGCTTAGTGGATAATCCGGATTTTTTACAAAATAGAGTGAGCCAAGGGGAAGACTTATTTTATTTGCTAAATTCCGCATATCTTAATGATGGATTGATTTTGAAAATTGAAGATGGGGAAGTTCTTGATAAGCCTATACATATTATTTCTATTAATATCAAAAAAGATAAACCTATATTTTTTAATCCTAGAATTTATATTGAAATAGGAGAGGGGGCAAAGGTGGATTTATTGCAATCTACACTTTCCTTTGATGAAGATGTGTTTTTTGAAAATAGAGTTATGGAAATAAATTTGAAAGATGGGGCTATACTTAATCATTACAGGTTTTATAATAATTCTCATAATTCTTTGTTAATTGAAAATGATATAGTATCGTGTGGAACAAAATCTTCTTATAACAATTTTTCTTTATCAAAAAATGTTGGAATTGTGGATTTAAAATTCAATTTCAATTTATGGGATAATGTAAATCTTAACTCAAATGGTGCTGTATTTACATCTAAAAGTGATAATGTTTCTATGTCAGCAAATATTTCGCATCATGCTTCTTCTTCATCTTCATCGGTTAATTTTTATGGCGTGGCAGATGAGGAAAGCAAAATAGCTTTTGATACAAATTTAACTGCATCTTCGTTGATTTTTGATGTTGATACAAAGCAATTATCAAAAATTTTATTGATGAATGAAAAATCCGCTGGGAAAATAAAACCTTTTCAATCTATTTATTCCGAAAATGTATCTGCTTTTCATGGTGCTGTGGTAAGTGGTGTTAAAAATGATGATTTATTCTTTCTTCAAAGTAGGGGAATTGATTATAATGATTCTATGAATTTGATTAAAAATTCTTTTGTTTTATCATTATTTTCATCAATTGATAATCAAGATATAAAAGAAGAATTTTTTAAATTGTTATGGGATAATTAACTTCTTGAATTTTTATATTTTATGTTTAATATAATAATTATATTATTACTTATAGGAGGTAGTTATGAAGAAATTTTTTGTTTCATTTTTTGTCTTTATGATGGTTATATCACAAGTTTTTGCAGCTGATAGTGTGGAACAAGTTAAATCTTATACACAAAATTTGATTGATGATGCAATTGTGAAAATTTTTAATAAAAATATTAAATCAAATGATGAAAGGATTCCTCCTTTTCGTAAAGTATTAAATGATAATTTTGATTTTGATTATATCGCAAATTTTGTTTTGGGTGTGTATGGTAGAGGTTTAGATGCTTCTTTAAAAAGTAATTTCGTAAAAGAATTTGCCGAATTGAATGTTTATACCTTTGCACAAAAATTTGTCGCTTATAGTGATCAAAAAATTGAAGTGGTTTCCGTTAATCCAGGTAAAAAAGAAGGGCAATTCTTTGTTTCAAGTAAAGTAATTTCTTCCAATCCAGGAGATAAGGATTTTATTGTGGATTGGAGATTGGAAAAAGAAGGTGATTCATATAAAGTCATTGATGTTATTATTGAAGGGGTTTCTATGGCTATGAGTTATAAAAATGAATATGCCCCTATACTTAAAATGGCAAGTGATGAAGGTAAAAATCCAGTTGAGGAATTGATTTTAAAAATTAAAGATAAAATTGTTCAATTAAAAGAACAAAAATAGTTAGCATTCAGTTTTCTAAACCTTTCCTTATATATGGGAAAGGTTTATTTTTTTCCGCATATATATGTTTTTCAAAAAAGTAAGATAAAATTTTTAAACATTCTTTTATATCATCAATGTTGATATCTTGAATATCTATATCATATTGCCATATTCGGGGCATCTTTAATAATTTATTTTTATAGGGACGTCCCGCACTTTCACAAATCGCGTATCCGGTTTTTGGGGATATATAACATAAATTTTCACAAGTGCCGGTTGCATTACATTTATCAAGAGAAAGTGCAAATCCTATTGTTGATAATAAATTTTTTTCCCATTGTAGATAGGCATATAAATTTTCTTTGTTATTATCATTTTGTTCCAGAAGTAAAATTAAACTTTTAGTTGAATTATATAATGAAGTGTATTTTTGATTTTCAGCCAAGCAATCATATAATAAACTTGTGCTTGATGATAAAATTTTTAATTTTAGTTCATCGTTGAAAAATGTTGCACCAAATATTTTTGATGCTTCACATGTGAAAAAACCAAGCTGTTCTTCCAATCGAGATTTCCATAAAAGATTGAAAAAATTTCCAATTTGGAAATAAGGTTTTTGTTTTTTTGATATACCTCCTTTTATCAATCCTTTGCTTAATCCGTGTTCAAATGTGATGAAAGTTGCAATTATATCAGTTTCACCAAATTTTTTTATTCCTATTAAAATGCCTTTATCTTCCCATTGCATAAATTATTCCTTTGATTTTTTATTTTTTTATTATAGACTATTTTTATCTAAAATAAAGGGTTAATTATGAGTGAAGAAGTAAAAGTCGTAAAGGAAAATATTAAAACACAACAATTAAAAGATGCAATTAGTGAAAGATATCTTGCCTATGCTATGTCAACAATTGTTTCTAGATCTCTTCCCGATGTAAGAGATGGTCTTAAACCTGTGCATAGAAGAATTCTTTATGGAATGAGACAACTTAAACTTGATCCTAAAAGTGGGTATAAAAAATGTGCCAGAGTTGTTGGTGATGTCATGGGTAAATATCATCCTCATGGTGATGCATCAATATATGATGCTATGGTCAGATTGGCTCAAAGTTTTTCCGTTCGTTATCCCCTTGTTTTAGGGCAAGGCAATTTCGGTAATGTTGATGGTGATAGTGCTGCTGCTATGCGTTATACTGAGGCAAAACTTTCCGATGCAGCAATTGCTATTATGGAGGGGTTAGATGAAAACGCTGTTGACTTTATGGATACTTATAGTGGTGAGGAAATTGAACCTTGTGTAATGCCGGCTGGTTTTCCTAATTTACTTGCAAATGGTGCAAATGGTATTGCCGTTGGTATGGCAACTAATATTCCTCCTCATAATATTTTGGAACTTTGTGATGGAATCATCGCTTTAATTAAAAATCCTGATATTTCTATTGCTGAATTAGTTGAGTTTATTAAAGGACCTGATTTTCCAACAGGTGGGGTGATATCTCAAAGTAAAGAATCTATCATTTCCGCTTATGAAACTGGAAGAGGTAATTTCGTTGTTAGGGCAAAGTGGGAAAGGGAAGATCTTTCATATTCCAATTATCAAATCGTGATTTCTCAAATACCTTATCAAGTGCAAAAGTCAAAATTGATTGAAAAAATTGCAGAACTTATTGAAAATGGAAAACTTTCAAGTGTTGCTGATGTACGAGATGAATCCGCAGAAGATATTAGAATCGTCATTGAACCTAAATCCAGGGTTATTGATGATAAAATTGTTATGGCTCAATTATTTTCATTAACAGAATTGGAAAGTAAGTTTGCCCTTAATATGAATGTATTGGATAAAAATTATGTGCCTCGTGTTATGAATCTTAAAGAAGTTTTACAGGCTTATGTAGATCATAGGGTAGAAGTCTTGACAAGAAGAATTGATTTCAGACTTAATAATATTGCTCATAGACTTGAAATTTTGGAAGGTTATTTAATTACTTATCTTAATATTGATGAGGTCATTCATATAATAAGGGAATTTGATGATGCCAAGTCTAAATTGATGGAAAAGTTTAATCTTTCCGAAGTTCAAGCTGATGCTATACTTAATATGAGACTTCGTTCTCTTCGTAAATTAGAAGAAATGGAAATACGAAAAGAAACAGAGGATTTGAAAAAAGAGCAAGCAGAGCTTTTAGATGTCATAAGTAGTGATAAAAATAAATTGAAAAAAGTCATTGATGAAGTTAAAAATCTTCGTGCAATATTTTCTAAAAATAAAGAATTGAGTAGTAGACTTTCTTTGATTGATGAAAATGTTGAAAATGTTGTCGTGCCTGTTTATGATTTCACTCCAAAGGAACCTATTACAATTATTCTTTCTTCCATGGGATGGATAAAGTATGTTAAAAATCATATTGATTTAGGTGGAGATTTTTCTTTTAAAGATGGTGATAGTCTTGCCTTTGCTTTGCATGCTATGACTAATGATAAAATAATTTTTGCAACTGATAAAGGTCAATTCTTTACTTTAGATGCAAATAAAATCCCATCAGGTCGTGGATATGGTGAACCAATAAGAATTATGCTTGAAATCCCTGTGGATGCAAAAATTATAAATGTGTTTGTTTATCAAAAAGATTCTATGATGTTGCTTGCATCAAAATTTGGTTATGGATTTAAAATTTCTCAAAATGATATGTTGGCTCAAACAAAAAATGGTAAAATTGTTATGAATCTTATGGATAAAGATGAATTGTTTGTGATAAAGCCTATTTTAATTGATGATGATAAGGTGGCTGTGGTTGGTAATAATCGTAAATTACTTGTCTTTGATATGGAGGAACTACCTGTATTTTCAAGAGGTAAGGGTGTAATACTTCAAAAGTATAAGGAGGCTAATACCTATCTTTCAGATGTAATCACATTTAAACAATCAGATGGACTTTCTTGGATAAATGGAAGTAGAAATTTTAATGTGTCAGATATTTCTATGTGGATTGGTAAAAGGGCAAGTGTGGGACATATGCCTCCCGATGGTTTCCCAAAATCAAATAAATTTAATAAATAAAATTTACTTTTGAATTTTTTTATTTTATATTTTTATAAAAAGGAGATGAATATGGTTAAAAAAGTTAAAGATGTTAATAAAAAAGTTGATCTTAGTATAAAAAGTTTTTTACTTCCTAAAATTAGTGCTGAAGGAGTGGTCATTGTCGCCATTTTCTTTGCAATAAGTTTTTTATTATTACTTATTTCTAATGTTTTGGGAATGTTTGCAATTGCAATTTCTTTATTTGCTTTTTATTTCTTTCGCGATCCAGAACGTTTTACACCAGAAGGAGATGATTTAATCATTGCTCCGGCAGATGGAATCGTGCTTCCTATTATTGAAGCTCCTTTGCCAGAAGAACTTAAAATGGGAAATGAAAAGTTTATTAAGATTTCAATATTTATGTCTGTGTTTAATGTGCATGTAAATAGAAATCCTGTATCTGGAAAGGTTCTTAAAACACTTTATATTGCGGGTAAGTTTTTTAATGCTGATTTGGATAAGGCTAGTAAAGATAATGAGCGCAATTTAGTATTGGTGCAAACTGAAAATGGGGATAAAATTTGTTATGTGCAAATTGCTGGATTGGTCGCAAGACGAATTGTATCTTATCTTAAAAAAGATGATGAAGTTGTTAAAGGTGAACGTTTTGGTTTAATCAAATTTGGTTCTCGCCTTGATATTTATATTCCTAAATCAAAATATGATATTAAAGTAATGGCTGGACAAACAATGGTAAGTGGTGAAACTATACTTGCAAAACTTAAAAAATAGGAGTTGTTATGAATAATAAAGTGGAAAATAAAAAATTCTTTACATTGGGTAAAATTTTACCGGCAATGATTACTCTTGCTTCTGTTGCAGCAGGCATGACCGCAATTTTGCTTGCTTCACGTGGGGAATTTGAAAAGGCTGTAATTGCAATTATTTTTGCTGGTTTTCTTGATGGATTTGATGGAAGAGTGGCAAGGTGGTTTAAAACATCTTCTCAATTTGGGATTGAGTTGGATTCTCTTGCCGATAGTATAAGTTTTGGTGTGGCTCCTGCTTTTGTATTATTTTTCTTTTCTGCAAATAATATTAAAAGTATTGGTTGGGTGGTCGCTATACTTTTTGCAATTTGTTGTGTGTTAAGATTGGCAAGGTTTAACACTATGACTCAAGATAAAAAAATTCCCGAATATTGGAGTTTCTTTTTTACTGGCATTCCTGCACCAGGTGGAGCAATGTTAGTTTTAACTCCTTTGGTTTTATTCATTGCAACAGGTGAAGAAGTATTCAAAAGTCCTTTGATTGCTATTTCATTTATGATTTTAGTAGGTTTTTTAATGATAAGTAGAATTCCAACATTATCTCTTAAAAAAATTAAATTAAGAGAGGAGATTATGGCTCCTGTAATGTTACTTTTTGTTGTAGTATTAGGGTTGGCTTATTTTCATTTTTGGTATGTATTATCTGTAATTGCAATTTTATATTTATTTACTATACCTTATACTTGTATGAAATTTTTGAAAATGAAAAAGGAATTTGAGGGCTAATATGAAACATCAATATACCGGATTGAAAAGAATTATTGAGGCATTTAAAAATTCTCTTGATGGTTTTTCTTATGCTTTTCGTGAGGAAGAGGCTTTTCGCCAAGATATTCTTTTATTTTTAATTGGTTTGATAATAGTATTTTTAGTCCCGTTTCCTTTTATTGAAAAGGTATTGTTATTTTCTGCTTTGTTTTTTATTGTGTTTGCAGAAATTGTGAATTCCGCTTTTGAAGGTGTTATTGATAGAATTTCAAGTGAGTGGCATAGTTTATCAAAAGCTGTGAAAGATATGGGCAGTTTACTTGTATTATTTGCCTTTATTTATTTTTTCATTGTTTGGGGTGGGATATTTTTTAAATTTTTATTTAAAGTTTAGTTAAAATTTCTTTTAAAATATATTCATATTTTGATTTGCAAGTTTCTTTCCCAACGACAAGAAAATCATCTTTACTTATTTTTAAATCTTTTAATTGGAATTTTTCATTTTCCTTTATATATCCAATTGCATTTATTTGATTTATTTTATCATTAAATAAGTCTATACAATCGGTGATAGATAGTTCAATTACACCATCCAATTCTTCTTCTTGAGGTTTATATTGTGTTAATGGAGTATCATCTTTACACATAAAGATATTACAAAAAACCCTATCATGAAATTCGGTATTATTTTTTGTTATAAAATCGGCAGTATATTTTACCTCAAAAAGTTTTATTGGATTGGTAGTATTGATACCTAACTCTTCAAATATTTCACGATTAAAAGCGGTTTCTATTGTTTCACCTGCCTTTATATGACCACTTGCAGAAGTATAAAGTTTTGCTGGATTATCATTTAATGTGGATGCACGTTTTTGAAATATTATTTTGCTATTATCCTTTACAATCCAACAATGTATTGTTTTATGCCATAGACCTTTTTGGTGTATTATGTTTCTATCATCTGTTCCTATATGATTTTTATTTTCATCATATATATCAAGTAATTCAGCCATTTAATTTCTCCAATGCAATTTTTCTTTCTTCCAATTTTTTGAGGGTTTCTTTTCTATCCTCTATTACTTGAGTTGGAGCTTTTTCAATGAAAGATTTATTGGAAAGTTGATTTTTTAATGAGGTTATATGTTTTTCAATTTCCTTTAATTCTTCTTTAATTTTTTCCAATTCTTCATTTTTATTTGTGTTTGGAATTTCAATTGAAATAGTTGTATCTTTATCAATTACAAAATCTGTCATATTATTATTTTGTATTGTGATATTTATATTTGTATGATTTTGTAATGTGTTGAGATATTCTTTCATATTTGGATTTATTGCTTTAAAGGCAACGTTTATTTGTGTTTTGAAACCAATTTTATTTTCAGCACGAATATTTCTTATTACATTGATTATTTGTAATAACCAATCAATATCATATATATTGTCGGTTAGAATTTTTTCTTCGTGTGGATAAGATTCAAATAAAAATTCTGTATCAGTTCCAAAATTTAATTGTTTCCATAGTAATGCAGTTGTGGAAGGTATTACTGGTTGCAACATCTTTAATATATTTTGTATTACCAATTTTGCAGAACTTAATATGATATCTTTGTTTGTTCCATTTAATTCGCTTTTTGAAAGTTCTATAAAATTATCACAAAAATCGTCCCAAACAAAGTGATATATTGTTTGTGCGTATTCATCATAACGATAATTTTCAATTGCTTTGGTTGCATTTTTTATTGCAAGGTTCATCTTATCAATTATCCAATTTGTAATAGCAATTGATGAGTTTGTGTTAAATTTGGTTGCACTTGATAATCCCTTTTGTTCCCAGAAATTTATAGCATTTTTTAATTTTGTTATAAATTTTCGTCCGTTTTCAACATTTGTTTTGCCAAAGTTTATATTACGTCCTTGTCCAGATAAAGTGCATATAGTCCAACGAACGGAATCTATATCAAATTCATTTATTAAATCAAGTGGGTCTATAACATTTCCTTTGGTTTTGCTCATCTTTTGTCCGTGTTCGTCATGAACTAAACCATGACAAATTACTTTTTCAAATGGAGCCTTATTTGTGAAATATACACTGAACATAACCATTCTTGCAACCCAGAAGAATATTATATCAAATCCAGTTATTAAAGATGATGTTGGAAAATATGTTTTGAAATCAATTGCATCTTCGTTTGGCCATCCAAGAGTTGACATAGGCCATAATCCAGATGAAAACCAAGTGTCAAGAACATCTTCATCTTGGGTGAGTTTTACATTTTCACCGGCTTGTTTTTGTGCTTCTTCTTTTGTTTTTGCAACTATGATTTTTCCGTCTTCTGTATAATAGGCGGGTATTTGATGTCCCCACCAAAGTTGTCTTGAAATACACCATGGTTCTATATTTGATAACCATGCAAAAAATGTATTTTCCCACATCTTTGGTATGAATTCTAATTTTCCCTTTTTTACTAAATCAATTGATTTTTTTGCCATGCTTGATACATCTAAATACCATTGTTCAGTTAAACGAGGTTCAACAATTGCTCCCCCTCTTTGTGAATGAGGAACTTGGTGAGTATAGTTTTCAATTTTTATAAGGTGATTTGTTTCTTTTAATTTTTCAATGATGATTTTACGAGCTTCAAATCTATCTTTACCTTCCAATGATTGAATGAAATCGTTTGTTTCTTTTATATTTGATGTATCAATTGTTGCATTGTCGTGTAAGATATTTATTATTTTAAGGTTATGTCTTTTTCCTACTTCAAAATCATTAAAATCGTGAGCCGGAGTAATTTTTACCGCACCGGTTCCCTTTTCCATATCAGCATAGTCGTCTGCTACTATTTCAATTTTTCTATTTAAAATTGGAAGAATTGCTTTTTTACCAATCAAGTGTTTAAAGCGTTCATCGTTTGGATTTACCGCTATACCGGTATCGCCCAGCATAGTTTCAGGACGAGTTGTTGCAATTATTATATAATCATCGCTATTTTCTATATCATATCTTATATGCCACATATTCCCGTTTGTTTCTATCATATCAACTTCTAAATCACTTAAAGATGTTAAAAGTGATGGATCCCAATTCACTAAGCGTTTATCCTTATATATCAATCCATCATTATACATACGGACAAAGGCTTCCTTTACAGCTTCATTTAATCCTTCGTCAAGAGTGAAACGTTCCCTTGACCAATCGGCAGAATAGCATATTTGTCTTAATTGATTTTGTATGTTTCCAGTGTATTTATTTTTCCATTGCCAAGCATGATTTAAAAATTCTTCTCTTCCTATTGTTTTTCTATCTATACCTTTTGTTTTTAAATCCTTTTCAACAAGCATTTGTGTTGCGATGCTTGCATGATCGGTGCCAGGAAGTAAAAGGGTATCGTAGCCACACATTCTTTTATATCTTATTATTATATCTTGCATTGTCATAGTGAATGCATGTCCAAGATGTAGATTGCCAGTTATGTTTGGTGGTGGAATCATTATTGTGAATCTTGGTTTATTTTCATTTGGATTTGCGGTGAAGTATCCATGTTCTTCTTGAAATTTATATAATTCTTTTGAATATGTGTTGATATTTTCGTTCATAATCATAACCTTTTTTTGAATTTATTCGTTTATGATATTGGATTTGAGGGGTAATGTAAAGTATTTTTTTATGGCTTGCTTTTTATCTTTTTTTATTGTATCGTTTTTATGTATAACTTATTTTTAGGAGGTTTAATATGGATGAAAAAAGAAAATCTAAAATAATTGTGGGTGCAATTTTATGTTTGGGACTTATTTGTGCTGGTTTTTTCCCAGGTTATTATTATTATAAAACATATAAAACTAATAATTCTGTTGTGGTTAAGGGATTGGCTGAAATGGATGTGAAAGCTGATCTTGCCATTTGGAAAATTAAATTTACTGTTGCCGGAAATGATTTATCCGCTTCACAAAAGAAAATTCAATCTCAATTAAATGAAGTTGTGAATTTCTTAACTACTGCTGGTTTTAATGGTAATGAAATTTTAGTTGATTCATTGTCTGTTATTGATAAATTGGCTGATAGATATGGAACTGAACAAGCTCCTACTTATCGTTATATTTTAACACAAAAATTAACAATTAAATCAAAAAATGTTGAATTAGTTGAAAAGTCTGTAAGTGAGACAAGTAAGCTTGTGGCAAAAGGTATTTTATTTGATGGAAATGAATATTCTAATCCTGTTAGCTATTTATTTACCGGACTTAATGATATTAAGCCTAAGATGCTTGAGGAAGCAACAAAAAATGCTAAACAATCTGCAAATGAATTTGCTAAGGCTTCCGGATCTTCTGTCGGTAAAATCCGTAAAGCTTCACAAGGTGTATTTTCTATCCTTTCCCAAGATGATGATGGATATGAAAAACAATCTATCAATAAAAAGGTTAGGGTTGTTTCAACAATTGAATATTGGCTTGACTAATTTCAATGTTTTATCTTAATAGGTGATTTTTTATCACCTATTTTTTTTATTTTTATTGCAATATATGTTTTTACCTTTTATTATCTTTTTTTAAGAGGTGTGTTATGAATATTAAATTATTTAATACTATGTCAAGAAAAGTAGAAACTTTTAAACCTATTAAACAAGGGGAGGTTTCTATTTATACTTGTGGTCCAACAGTTTATCATTTTGCACATATTGGTAATTTAAGGACTTATGTTTCTCAAGATATTATGAAACGTATGTTTTTAGCAAATGGTTATAAAGTCCTTCATATCATGAATATTACTGATGTTGGTCATTTGACTAGTGATGCAGATGATGGCGAAGATAAAATGGAAAAAGGTAGTTTAAGAGAGGGAAAGTCCGTTTGGGATATTGCTTCTTTTTATACCAATCAATTTTTAATGGATGTTAAAGATTTGAATATTTTGCCTCCTACAAAATATACTCCTGCTACATCTTATATAAAAGAACAAATTGAATTAGTGCAACAATTGGAAAGTTTAGGGTTTACCTATGAAATAAAAGATGATGGCATTTATTATGATACTTCTAAATTTAAAGATTATGGTAAATTGGGTGGGCAAAGCCTTGATGAATTAAAAGGTGGTGCTAGGGTTGCTTTTTCTTCTGGAAAACGTAATATTACAGATTTTGCATTGTGGAAATTTTCCCCTAAAAATCAAAAAAGACAAATGGAATGGGATAGTCCTTGGGGTGTAGGATTTCCTGGTTGGCATATTGAATGTTCTGCTATGTGTTTAAAAGAAATTGGGGATAGGTTGGATATTCATTCTGGTGGTGTTGATCATATAAAAATTCATCATACTAATGAAATTGCTCAGGTGGAACCTGTTATAAATCATAATTGGGTCAATTATTGGGTTCATATGGAATTTTTAAATGATTTAAGTGGTAAAATGAGTAAATCAAAGGGGGATTTTTTAACTCTTAGTCTTTTGAAAGATAAAGGTTATTCTCCTATTGTTTATAGATATTTTCTTTTGTTAGCCAGTTATAGAACTCAACTTAATTTTTCTTTTGAACTTCTTGATGGGGCAAAGAAAAGTTATGAAAATATTATTAAAAAAGTTGCTGATATCATTATGAATGCAAATGATGCTTTTGATGATGATGTTTATCTATCATGGAAAAATAGAATTTTAGAAGCGGTAAGTGATGATTTAAATACTCCGTTGGCAATTGTTATTCTTCAAGAACTTTTGAAAAGTAATGTTAATTTTTCAATTAAGTTTAAATTGATTGAATTTTTTGATGATGTGTTAGGTTTGCAATTTATTGAAAATGCTAATGCTTTATTAAATATTGAAGTGCCTGAAAATATAAAAAATTTAGCAGAACTTCGTTGGCAAGCAAAACTTGATAAGGATTATCAAAAAGCAGATTTATTAAAAAAAGAAATTATTGATGCTGGATTTAATGTGGAAGATAAAAAAGATTCTTATGAAATAAAAAAGTTATAAAAAAACTCCTTAACGGAGTTTATTTTTTTACAGCAAAATTTTTACCATCTTTTGGAAGAAGTATATAATAACTTCCATCTGATTTCATTCTTCCTGCTTTGGCAAGAGCATCATCTCCACTTCCCCAGAAATAATCAGCGCGAATTGCTCCTTTTATTGCGGTTCCTATATCTTGTGCAATTACCAATTTTTCAAGTGGTAAATTATCAGGATCATTTGTATCCAAAAATAATGGTAATCCCAATGGTATATATTCAGGATCAACAGCAATGCTACGTCCAGCAGTTAGTGGAACACCCATAGCCCCGACTGGTCCTTCACCAATAACATCACGGAAGAAAATATATCGTGGATTTTGATTTATTAGTTTTTGAGCCTTTGTTGGATTTTTATCAAGCCATTTTTTTATTGCTCCCATTGATAATCCACCTTCCGGTCTTATACCATTTTTTTGTAAAATTGAACCTATACCAACAAAACTATGTCCATTATTTCCTGCATATCCAACACGATATTTTTTACCTGTTGGTGTTCTTACTATACCAGAACCTTGAATATGAAGTAATAGAACGTCAGATGGATTTTTTACCCAAAATAGTATAGGAGCCTTATCCCTTATTGCACCATTTTCAATTTGACTTCGAGAATAGTATTTTTCACCATTTGATGGAAGATCATTTGGTTTTCCATATATTGGATTTAAGTAATCACAAGTTGCCTCAATATCACCTTCAAGTTCAGCCTCATAATAACTTGTGAAAGTTCCAGTTTTTGAACCATCAAGATTTTTTACCATATATGGTTCAAACCAATATTCAAAATAGGTATTTGCAAGAGTTGGAGTTATATTACCGCTTGGAATTGCCTCACATGCGGATTTCATAAAGTCTGCGGATATGACAATTTGTGAGCTTGCAACAAAATCACCTTCTGACATTATTTTTGTACAAGATTTTTGAAAAGCCTTTAATGCTTCAACCTTATTATCATTTTTCCAATTTGGAAGATTTGCAAAATCAGTTTTTTGAAGAATCATCTTTTTTTCAGATTTTTTAAAAGAGATTCGTTGATCGATTTTTGATGAACGACAGGATACTAATCCCATGCTTAATATGAATAATGTTCTTAAAAAGTGAATTTTTTCTCCTGCCATTTTTCCCTCATTTCGACTTTTTAAATATACCATATTTTTTTTGTTATGTAAAGTTTATATTTACTATTATTTTTTTTGTGATATAGTTTTTTTATGATTTAATTAAATAATAGGAGGACAATATGAAAAAAATATCTTTATTATCTTTTGTTTGTGCTATGGGAATCGCATTTCCTTTATTTGCTCAAGAAAATATGACACAAGAAGAATATATGCAATCTGCAGAATATAAATGTATTTCTGGGGAAATTGAAAAATTAAAACCTGTTATGCAAAAGGATTGTAAATTAACAGATAAGCAAATGGAAACAGGTGATATAAATCTTTTAAATGAAACACAACAAAAATGTGTTGAAGGTTTTTCAAAAAAATTTGAAGAAATTTTTAATAAATGTCAAGGTAAAAAATAGTTTTTTAAGTAATGAAAAAGCCCTCATTTGAGGGCTTTTTTTACATCTTTATTATTGGATCAAGTTCGCCAGATTCATAGCGTTTTGCCATATCTTGAATTGATATAGGTTTTATTTTATCAGCCTTTCCCATTGCTCCAAATTGTTCATATCTTGCCTCACATACGGATTGCATTTTTTCCATTGCAGGTTTTAGATATTTTCTTGGGTCGAATTCAGCAGGTGTTTCGGCATAAACTTTTCTTATTGCAGCAGTTGCAGCCAATCTTAAATCGGTATCAACATTTACCTTTCTTACACCGTATTTAATACCTTTTTGAATTTCTTCAACTGGAACACCATAGGTTTCAGGAATGTTGCCACCATATTTATTTATTTCTTCCAATAAATCTTGTGGAACGCTTGATGAACCATGCATTACCAATGCTGTGTTTGGTAATTTTTCATGAATTAATTTTATTGTTTCAATTGATAAGATTTCACCATCTGGTTTACGAGTAAATTTGTATGCTCCGTGTGATGTTCCAATCGCTACAGCCAATGCATCAACATGAGTTGCAGATACGAATTTTGCTGCTTCGGTTGGGTCTGTTACCAATTTATCTTTTGAAACTTTACCTTCGGCACCAAAACCATCTTCTTTTTCACCTTTTCCTGTTTCAAGTGAACCTATAACACCAATTTCTCCTTCTACTGATACACCAAGAGGGTGTGCTATATCAACAACTCTTTTTGTTGTTTCGCTATTATATTCAAATGATGATGGTTTTCCATCAGGTGTTAAAGAACCATCCATCATAACAGATGTAAATCCATTTGATATTGCAGATGCACAAACAGATACAGATGGACCATGGTCTTGGTGAAGGCATATTGGTAAATTTGGATACATTTCCACAGCAGCCATCATAAGATGTTTTAATACTTTATCATTTGCATAAGCTCTTGCCCCTTTTGATGCTTGGATTATAACAGGAGCATTACATTTATCAGCTGCACTTAATACAGCAAGCATTTGTTCCATATTGTTTATATTAAATGCAGGAATACCATAACCATATTCACTTGCATGATCTAATAATTGTCTTAAAGACACCATAGCCATTTTATTTCTCCTTTTTTTGTTTTATTAAATGTTATGATTTTAACACTTTATTTATTGAATTGCTAGATTTTTTTATTTTTTATATTGACATTATTATATTTTTGTATAAATTTCTTTTAAAGAGGTGTATTATGATTTATATAAATGATGGATATTGTTCAAAAAAGGAATCTTTAGATAGGTGTAAAAAATTAATGCAAACTTCGCATGTATTTTTTGCTGATGGTAGTTTTGTGGCAGAAAAAAATATGGGAGGGTATGCTTTTATGAAAGTGGGAAATAAATCTTTTTATAAAAAAGGTATTGATATAGCATTTTCTCCTGTTGAAATGGAATTACAGGCAATTAAGCATACTTTAATTTATTTGAATAGTAATCAAAATAAATTTAATGAGTTAGATATTGTTATTTTTAATGATTGTTTACAATCTATCAGTAAAATTAAAAATTATATACAAAATCCTAATAAATCTAATAAAATTTTAGAAGAAATATTTATGTTGTTATTGTCTCTTAATAAGAAAAATATTTATATTTATTGGATTAAAAAGGAAATATTATCTTATCATGAACAGGTAGATAGCCTTAGTAAAGCTGCAAGAGATTTTATTAGATAAATTTTTTTTAAAAAGTTCTTGATTTTTATTTGAATATATGTATAATGGTTCCATATTTAAGAGATTGTCCCCATCGTCTAGAGGCCTAGGACTAGAGGCTTTCAATCTCTCAACAGGGGTTCGAATCCCCTTGGGGACGCCAAATTTTAATCCTACATTTATGTGGGATTTTTTTATTTTTTCGTTATTGTTAATTCCTTTTGTGATATACTATTTTTATAGTAATATTAAAAAAGAGGTTGAAATGAAAAAATATTGCTTATGTCTTTAATGTTATTATCCGTTGTTTCTTTTGATGTTATGGCTAAAGGTGGAAAGGGTAAAAATCGTGGTAATTTCCAAGCAACTTTTGATGATAAGGGTTGTTTAGTTGCAAATCCAGATGAAAATAAAAATCCTAAAATGGATATACTTAAAGTTGCCGATGCAAATGGTGATGGTTGTGTTAGTGAAGATGAATATAAAACTCATATGGAAAATAGAAAAGAAAATAAAGGTGAAGGTCGTAGAAACAGACAAAAATAATATATTTTTTTGATTTTAAATCCCTCTTTTAAAGGGGGATTTTTTGTTTATATTTTATCTTATTTTTATATTTTTAGGAATTTTTTATTGACTTTTATTTTTACTGTTTAGTAAAATTTAATTGCATATTTGATATGTGTAATAATAAAAGAAAGGAGATTTATTATGAAAAAATTATTGATTCTTGCTGGTGTTTTGGTAACTCTTGCAGGTTGCACAGGAACAAGAGGTAAAATTGGTGGTCAAAAAGTTTGCACAAATGATTACTTTTTAGGTGTGATTTCTATTTCTGAACTTTTTGATCCATGTGGAAAATAGTATTTATTAAAAATCCTCCGTTTGGAGGATTTTATTTTGAAAAAGTTCTTGCAAAATCTTTATTATGAATTTATACTATATCAATATCTTATGCGCCCATAGCTCAATTGGATAGAGTATCTGACTACGGATTAGAAGGTTAGGGGTTCGACTCCCTTTGGGCGCACCATAAAGTTTTTCATCAGAAGCCATAAGTCGGAAACAACCTTGTTCGCTTCTAAATTCCTCGCTAACACCGCTCGTCA
>CALXQL010000003.1 GCA_944390685.1 uncultured Alphaproteobacteria bacterium
GATAATAAATATTCTACCGAATGCAAATATCCAAAATGTCCGGTTGGAACTTATATAAAGGTAGAAAAAGGTGTTGAAAAATGTCCGGGCGGTTCATATCAATTAAGCCCATCATCATGTGAAGAATAAAGTTTATGAGGGGAAGTTTATCTTTGTTCGTTGTCTTCGCTTCCTCTCTCCCTGAATTAACAAAGAAAAGAAAGGAGATAAAATGAAACTAAATAAAAAATTGGGATTTATTGCATCGTTAATTGTTGCAATGATGCCAAAGGGGAGTAAAGCCGATTTGTTTTTATGTGCCGCTTGCCCAATAGGAACATACGGAAAAGGTGATAGTTTAAATTGCACCCCTTGTCCCGTTGGACAATATCAAGATATAGTTGGACAAGGCTCCTGTAAACCATGCCCAGCGGGTAAATATCAAGATAAAACAGGACAAAGTTCATGTAAAACTTGTAATGGTATTGTAAATTCATCTAGAACAGGTTGTGTGGATTTTAATAATTTAACATTAGATAATTTCACACAAATTGCAAATGTAAATCCCGAAATGTGTGCATATACCTGCTCAACTGGAACACTTCAACCAGGATGGTATTTGATTAGATTGAGAGGTGGAAAAGGAAGACTAAGTTATAGGCATGTTGGCTTTACGGGAAAGGAAATATCGCAAGGTCAAAATGGAGCAAATTTTAATTATGTATTTTATCTTCCATCAAGTGCATCATATAAACTATGTCTAGGATGTTCTGGCACTATATTTAATGAAATTCCAAGAGAAGATAAAGTTGGAGGAGGAGGTGGTGGTGGTTCTTGGTTAAAATTAAATTTTGGAGGTAAAGATTATTACTTTGTGGCTGGTGGGGGTGCTGGTGCGTATGCACCAGATGATTATCGATTGGGTGGTCCTGGTGGTGGGGGTGGTATAGGTGCTGGAGGTGGTGGAGGGCTTGCAGATGGAGACCCTCAATCTGCATCTTCTCCAGGATTAGGGAGTGGAACTTATAGGGGAGGAAATGGTGCACGCGTTACTTCGTATTTTTCAGCTCCTGCACATCCCGGTGAAGGATTAAATGTAGGTAATGATGGAGGTAAGATAAAGGATTCTTCGGATGGTAGTGCTGGTGCTTCTGGTGGAGGAGGTGGTGGTAGAGGTGGTGATGGATTTGCTAGTTATTATTATAATGGAGAGAATAATTGTTCTGAAAGCTTTTATGAAAATCGTTCAGCCTCACGTGGTGGTAGTTGTGCTCCTATTACAATAAATATTATAACTGGATTTCAAACTACTGGTGTAAAGACCGCTACTTTTGGGGGAGGATATAAACCTTGTAGTAAAACACAAATACCTGCTTCAACTTCCCACACATCAAATGTTCCAAAAATTGGTGCTTGTGGGGATAGTTGTGCAATATTGTATAAATTGAAGTAGAAAAAAGCCCCCGGTGTCGGGGGTTTTTTATGCCTGTTTTAGGTTATGGGCGCATTCTTTCCCATTTGTATTTATTATATCGTATTCAAGTCTGGTTCCTTCCTTTAGATAAATGCCTGCATCTTTTACCGCACTTATATGCACGAATACGTCCTTTGTTCCTTCATCAGGTTCAATGAAACCATAGCCCTTTTTGGAATTAAACCATTTCACAGTTCCTTTATTCATATTTTCATCCTTTCTTTTTTGGAAGTTAAAAGCGAATAGAGCAGAGTGTATATTTCTTATACATTTTTTAATATATACTCTTTCTTTGCTTTTAACAAGTTTTATTTAATTGAAGAAAATCCTATATTTTTTTATTGTTTATCATTTCGTTTTTTTGTATCATATCTTTATGGTAAATGAGGTTTGTAAATTTTTTAATCTTTGTGGCGGTTGTCAAATTCAAGGTGTGCCAGTGGAACAATATCTTGATAGAAAAAGTTTCATGCTTTCTCAATTGTTTGAAAAAAATCATATTGTTGTTGGGGATATATTGCCCATCATATCTTTCAATGTAGGTATTAGAAGAAGAGCAAGTCTTAAAATTGATTTTGGAAATAATATAGGCTTTTATAAAAAGTCATCTAATGATGTGGTGGGTATTGATAGTTGTCAACTTTTAAATCCTATCATCAATTCTCTTATTTCTCCGCTTAGAAAGTTATTCAATTCTTTTGTAAAGCGAAGTGATGGGGCTTTATTTATTACTTGTGTTGATAATGGTGTTTGTATTGATTTCATTGATATAAATATAACTCTTTTGGATTTGCCTAAAATTAAGGATTTTGCAACCAATCATAATATAATAAGGGTAAGTGATGGCAAAAATGTTTTGTTTCAATCTCTTGAACCGGTAATAAGTTTTAACTCTATTGCTGTGCCCTATCCTATCAATTCTTTTTTACAGCCTAGTATTGAAGGGCAAAATGCGATAGTGGAGTCTGTTTTGAAACTCATTGATACAAAACATAATGTGGCTGATTTGTTTTGTGGGCTTGGTTTATTTTCTTTTTATTTATATGATATGGTGGAAAGTATTGCATCATTTGATTGTGATGTAAAAGCTATTCAAAATATAAATAAAGTGGCAAAAAAACTCAATCTCAATATTATCGCAAAAGATGTGGATTTATTTAAAAAGCCTATTTCCAGTGATAAATTAAATCAATTTGATTTGGTTGTTATGGATCCTCCTAGAGAGGGGGCAAAAAATCAAGCTTTGCAAATTGCAAATTCTTCATTAAAACATATAATTTATGTTTCTTGCAATCCTAACTCTTTCATTAAAGATGTGCAAATTTTAATAAATGCTGGTTTTAAAATTCGTTCAATACAACCAATTGACCAATTCTCATATACTAATCATTTAGAATTGGTCGCAGATATTTATAGGTAATTATTGTTTGTGTATCTTTATTAGGCGATTTATCCTTTTTATTTGATAATAAACCATAAAAATTGCCAATATTGTTGCAAGTAAATCCGCAACTGGTGTCGCAAATAATACTCCTTTCAATCCAAAAAATTTTGGTAAAAAGTATATTGATGGTATCAAAAAAATTGTAAATCTTGATAAGGCAGATATGGTTGCAAGCCATGGTTTTCCCATTGCACGGAAAAAATTTGTGATGACTATTTGAACAGCAACAAATAAGGCACTGGAAAATATCGCCCTTAGTGAATAAGTTGCAAATTCCTTATAAAGTTGATTATCAACTCCCCCAAACATATTCACAAATATTTGTGGGAAAATTTCAACTATGCTACCCAAAATTATTCCCATGCTAAGTGCAATTATTACAGAATATGAAAATGCTTGTTTTACTCTTTTATAATTACCGGCTCCGTAATTGAAACCTACTATTGGTTGCAAACCTATACTTATTCCAATTGCTATTGATAAAAATATTTGATTCATTTTTGCCGATATGCCATAAGCGGCAAGTGGAATATCAGATCCATAAATGGAAAGTGCACCATACTTTTTCAAACTATTATTATACAATATTATAACCAATGTGATTGCTGATTGTATAACAAAGTTTGATACTCCGTAAGTTATAATTCGTTTTGCAACTTCGTTTTTAAATTTAATAATTTTTACTCTAAATTGAACATTTTTGAATTTAGGCAAATATGCAATTGTTATTAAAAATGATACTACTTCACCTATAACTGTTGCCCATGCTGCACCTTCTATTTCCCAATCAAATTTAAAAATGAAAATATAATCCAATATGATATTTATAAGGGCTCCTGTTATCATGGAAACCATTGCATATCTTGGACTTCCATCTGCTCGGATTATAGAATTTATACCCATACCTATCAATGCAAAAGGTAATCCAATCAACAATATTGCTGTATAACTTCTTGCATAAGGATAACTTGCATCAGTAGCACCCAAAAAATAAAGTAATGGTTTAAAGAATATGAATGATAATATTGTCATTGTTATTGATGATACTATCAACATGAAAATAACATTACCAACAATTTTTTCAGCATGTCTATTTTGCCCGGCTCCAAGTTTCAAACTGAGATATGCGGCACCTCCTTCAGCAATACAACTTGCAAAGGCCATACTGACAACTATTATTGGAAAGATAACAGATGTTGCAGCATTACCAATCATTCCTATTTTTTGACCAATAAATATTTGATCAACTATATTATATAACGAATTTACCAATAATGCGATTATTGATGGTAAAGCAAATTTCAATATAAGTTTTGCTATGCCTTGACTACCAAGTATATTTTTTTTCTTCCATAAGATATTCTCCAATATATGTATATTGATTATTTAGATATGCTTATTATATGTTTTTTTATTTATCTTGCAAGTGATTTTTATTTTTTACCTGCAAAGGAACCTTCCACCTTTACTCCATCACCGCTTTCAATTTCATAAATACCACCGAATTCAGTTGGATTATTTGCCTCAGGTCCATATAGGCTTCCATCAATTTTAGATGATGAAATATCATCTTGGATTTTTATATCATCATTTTCAAGTGAATTTGTTATTTCAGGGTTATTTGTTGATGTGAAACCTTTACTTGAAAAATCAATATCGGAAAATTTGAAATTATACCAATCAGTAAAATCCAATGTTATATTTCCCTTTGCAGTTTGATTGTTAACTTCCAGCACGACAGAGCCGCTTAATTCCTTTCTTTTAGAAGAAGTAGAAGCAACACCAAATGTTTTTCCAGTGAATTTTGTTTTGGCATTTACATCAGCTCCACTATCCTTTGTAAATGCAACAGCAAATTCATCTAAACCAGCGAAAAATGGATTATCAATATACCATGTTTCCTCATCCAATTCACTATCTTTCTTATTTGAAATCAAATCACTATCACCTGAGAAAGCATTATTTCCCTTTATAGTCCAAAGTCCAAAATCAACATAGGATAGATTTAAACTTTTACCACCCAATTTTACAATATCTGTGAGATTTTTTATTTTTGTTATATCAAAATTTGACTCATTTTTATTTAAAATTTTTAATGCTAAATCTATATCTGCTTTTACCTTTTGAACATCACTTGCAGTAAGTGGATAACTTAAAGATTGTCCAAACCAAGTATTGAATGTTGATACTTCATCAGCCGTGGCAGTAGTTTTTGTGATTTTTGAAATTAAATCCTTTGCTATTTGTTTTCTCAAATTTACATCAAATTGACCGCCAGCATAAATATATTTCTTTAAGTTTGGTAAATAAGTATAGGCAATTTCACTTTCTCCAACTTGTGAAATTTTGCTTGCTTGATAATAGGTTTTAAAAGATTCAAAATCACTTGATTTAAAAGAAATTGTTCTATCCTTTGTATGATTGCCACCTTCTTCTATATCCTTTAATGTAAGGATATAATCATCCTTTGTTGTATCATAATTGAATTTTGCTATTTGTTCATCACTATCGGAAGAATCTTTATAACTTTTTGTTATATATTTAAAACCATTTTCCCCTTTTGATGGAGGCTTTATGTATGAAATGTCCTTTATGGCCTTTAATATTTGTTCTTGTAAAGCATAATGTTCCATCAATTTATCCAAACTTAAAGGTAATTCAGTTATGTCGGAATCTATTGTTTTAATTTTTGTTAGAAGTTCTTGTGCTACTTGATTATATTCACTGGTGGCACTTGATGCCTTTTGATTCAATTCTTCATATATGGTTTGAAAACTTGATTCTATACTACTTAATGATGATGTATCCACAGGAGTAGAAATCCCAATATTTGCATTATTTATATATGTGCCCCATTGAGTTAATACTTTTTTAATATATTCTTCATCAGTCATGGCATCGGTTTTTATTATGCCAGTGTTATTTTCAATCATTAATGTATTTAAGCGTTTTGCGTAATCAGCATCACTTTCACTTGGTTTTCTTAACTCAAATTTTCCCAAACCATATTGATATTTTTGTGTTTTTGTTAATTGTTCCTTTTTAGGGGTAAATGTGTCTTTATAATAACTAATCGCAGGGGTTAGTTTATCCAATTGTCCCTGTATATCACCTTTTTCCAATGCGGTTTTAGCTATATTTGTATTAGTAGTATTTATTGTTATACCTGCAGTTTTAAAGGCTGAATTTATTCTATTATTATTTTCGTTTGATAATTGGGTTAATAATTTATTTGTATCAATAAATTTATCCATATAAATTCCAGTTCCACCGGTGGAACTTCCTCCCGTGGAACCTCCACCTGTTGAGCCACCACCTGTTGAGCCACCACCTTGATTTGGATTATTAGGACGAGGACCATGTGAACCAGAAAGACTTCTATTATTTCCAGAATTTGATGCGCAATTAGATAGTAATATTGAAATCAATATCATATTAACAAATTTTATAATTTTCATTTGTTGTCTCTCTCCTATGAATTTAATCTTAATTTCATCTTAGTGTTTTTATCAAAAAAGTCAACTTTTATTATGTAAAGATTTCCTAAATATATCCTATTTTTGAATATTGTATATAGAGAGTTAGCCTTTTTATATATAAATGGAGGATTTTATGACTAAATCTATATTTACAGATAATTATCAATTTTTTTTAAAAAGGCTAATCGCCATTAGAAAAAGCGCTAATATTACTCAACAGGAGTTGGCTCAAAAACTTGGTAGACATCAATCATATGTTTCAAAATATGAAAATGCAGAAAGAAGAATTGATGTTATTGAATTGATTGAAATATTAAATGCTCTTGATTTTGATCCAACTCATTTAGTTAATATGATAAAACAAGAATGGAAAAATTAAATAAAGGAGGGGTTATCCTCCTTTTTTATTTTGGTGAGACCGGGCGGAATTGAACCGCCGACCTACAGCTTAGGAGGCTGTCGCTCTATCCTGCTGAGCTACGATCTCAATATGCTATATGAAACTATATTTATTTAATTTTTTCAATAAAAAAATCCGTTAAAACGGATTTTATACATATTCTTTTGTTCTTTGTTGTAATAATAATTTAACTATATCTATATTGATATTTGCATCTTTTATTATTAAAAGTTCCTTTAAAATATCATATGTTTGTTTATCTCCATCATAAAAGTTCAATATACCTTTTGATGTTGATGTGATATTTTCTTTATTTACCAAAGTTCCATTTATTTTTAAGCTATTTGCTATCATATTTGATATGTTAAGTCCACCTGTTATAGAACCATCGGCTTGTTCCGTATAATTAGATATTTTTGCATTATCAAATATTATTTTATCTCCTGTAAAACCTTGCATATCACTTGGAAGAGTTCCTTGAAATATCAATGAGTTTTTTGAATTGACTTTATTAAATGAAACTTCACTTAAATCTGTATCATTTGTAAACACAACATTATCCAATATTGCATAATCAAAATTAAGAGGACTTGATTCATCTTGCATAAAACCATCTCCTTTAATTGTAGCATTAGTAATATTGGTTAAAAAACCTCTTACATTACGTTCTTTTATTTGTGATAAAGTTAAGGTATCCATTGTGCCATCTTTTGCTTTGGAATATGCAGTTTTATCAAATGTAATATTTCTTAATGCTCTTTCCTTTAAATATAGTTCTTCAACACCACTTATATTACCAGTGAGTTTAACCTTTCCAATTGTGGCGTTTGCAAAAAATGGATTGTTTAAAACATATTTCAATTTATTTATATCTGTTGTTAATATAGAATTAAGGTAATTATCATCTATACCTATGATTGTTTCTTCATCTGTTGGTTGAGATATAATGCCGGTTATGTTCAATTCATTATTTATGAAGCGATTATAAAATTTATTTATATCATAAACTTCATTATCACTACCACTGGAAATTTTTATATATTCCAATGAACCAGTGGTTTGATTCTCATTTGTTATATTTATATGTGTAAATTTTTTATAAATATTTTCCAATGTTGATGGAGTAATTGCCTCATAATTGATTGGATTATTTACATCACTATTATCAATGCCATAAGTATCAAAGAAAATCTTTAAATTCTTTGTATCATATCTTTTATCATTATTCTCAAAATAACTAGATGAGAAAAATTTTTCAATATCACTGTATAGTGCATAGCCTGAAAAACCTTTTATTTCATTAAAATTATCAATTATGGTTGTGAAATCTTTTCCAGCAATGGATTTAAAATTATTCCAATTTGCTATACCTTTTTCCTCCTCAACTATTATTGGTTGTTCAGGAGTTGGTGTTGTTGGTTGTTTACAACCTAAAATTACAGCACTTAATAACATAAATGATAATATTTTTGATTTTGTTTTATTTTTCATTTTGGCACCTTTTATATTTATTTTACTTTATTTAAACAAATATTTTTATTTTTGTCAATAATTATTTTATAAAAATTGTGGCTTTTCTTTTTAAAATAGTATATTGTTTAATTTATAGTGAAAAATGAAAGGTGAATTTATGATAAAATCTAATAAATTAAAGACTTTTATTGTTATATTTTTATTATCTTTGGTTGCTTTGTTCGTGTTTATGAATAAAAAAGCTCATGGAAATGATAGCGTGGAGATGATTTTGTTTTATAGTCCTAGTTGTCCTCATTGTCATGATGCTATTGCTTTTTTGGATAAAATATCTCCTAAATATCCAGATTTAACAATTACAAAACATAATGTAGCAACTAAAACCGGTGTAAATTATTATATGTATTATAAAAATAAGTTGAATATTCCAGGTAATGGCGTGCCTGTTGCCGTATTTGGGGACAAATATGAATTGGGTTTTGGTGATGAGGCTACATCTGGAAAGGTGTATACCGATAATATTGAAGAATTAATCAATAATTCAAAAAAATAGTTTTAAGGAGTTGGATCTTCTAACTCCTCTTTTTTTACTTTACATTCAATTTTATCACATATAGTCAGTAATGGATAAGTTTTGGTATTACCTATTTTTTGATAATGCCACCATTCGTTTTTTATTCCTCTTAATCCGGCTTCTTGCATTATGGATTTTAGTAACTCTCTATTATCGCATTTATATTGCTCATGTTTTTCACATTTATAATTTTGTGAAGCCGATTGTGTAAATGCATCAACTGGGGTTGGAAATTCTAATTCTTCACCATTTGAATTGGTAAGAGCCACATCTATGGCAAGACCTTTTGAATGTAGAGAGCCATATTTATGTGGATTTGATAAAAACTTTGGCGTTGGAGATAAGTGCCACATATACATTTGTGCTTCATGGGGACGAAAACAATCATACATTTTCATCTTTAAGTTATGTTTTTTTAATAGTTTTTCTAATTTTTTTATATTTTCATATATATCAATATGGACATAGCAATCGTTAATACCGAATTTATCATAAAATTTATGATGAAGAAAGTTATCTTCTCTATTATAAGTAAGGTGATTTATAAAATATGGCGAATCTATTTTTATAAGTGGAAAATGTTTTTCAATTATATCATTAGATGTTGTGATTTCAATTTCATTTTCTGCAAAAACTATTGTAGTTTTAAATATTAAAAAAACTAAGATATATATATATTTTAATGCTTTCATTTATTATTTTTTCCTATTGTAAAAATTTATTTTTTGTAATATAATTTATTAGTTTTAAATTAAACTAATGGAGGTTAAAATGCAAATAGTTTTTTGTGATGTTGATAAAATGACTTCTGAGTTTTTAAATGGTGTTAAAAAACCTGATGGCGTTGAATTTATCACTTTTTCTAAAAGTTTAAATGAAATAAGTGATGCAGAGTTAAGTCCTTATTATAATGCTGAAATAATTTCAACTTTTGTATATTCAAGACTTTCTCGTGAACTTCTTTCCAAATTTAAAAATTTGAAAATGATTTCTACTCGTTCTTCCGGATTTAATAATGTGGATTTGGATTATTGCCGTGAAATGGGTATAAAGGTTGTAAATGTTCTTGGATATGGGGAAATAACCGTTGCAGAGTTTGCCGTAGGTGTGCTTTTAAATCTTACCCGTAAAATTAGAACCGCTCAAAGAAAACTTAAACATGGTATAGTAAATGTGGCAGAAGATTTAGGTTATGATTTATATGGTAAAACCGTTGGTGTAATTGGAACCGGTGCAATTGGTAGACATTTTGCTCGTCTTGTAAAAGCTTTTGGATGTAAAGTCCTTGCATATGATTTATATCCTAATCAAATGCTTGTTGATGAAGAAACTTGTACTTATACCGATTTGGACACTATATTTGAACAAGCCGATATAATAGGGCTTAATTGTCCTTCTACCAAAGAAAATTATCATATGATAAATTCCGATACTATCAATAAAATGAAAGATGGTGTATTCATCATCAATACCGCTCGTGGTGAATTGATTGATACTGCTGCTCTTTATGATGCATTAGTATCAGGAAAAGTTGGTGGCGCTGGATTAGATGTATTGGATTATGAAGATGTGCTTCTTAAAAATGATGTTAACCTTGTAAAAAATAAGGATAAGGATTTTGTTTTCTATTCACTTGTTAATCAAAAACTTGTTCAACTTGAAAATGCGATTATTACCCCTCATATTGCATTTAATTCTATTGAGGCAAATTTGCGCATTTTAAATACAAGTATGCAAAATGTATTTGATTTCATTGATGGAAAACCAGTTAAATCTGTCGTTTAATATAATAATTTCATTATAAAAAAATTGAGGAAGTTTTTACTTCCTCTTTTTTGTTTCTTCCTCAGCACGAGATGTTTGTGCACGAATATGATTTCTTTTATAATCCTTTATTTCCTTTGTAATTAAACTTTCAAACATATCTTCATCGTATTCATCCATTTCATCAAATGTCTTTTGAAGTTTTTTCAAATCTCTTTTTAATTTTGAAACCTTTAAATATGATAAATCGTTTGGATCTTTTTTTAATTCCTCATCTATTTGATTTTGTAAAAATTTTAAACGTTCCCTTTTAAGTATAATGAATAAATCCTTTGCCGTTATGTCATTTCGTTTATATTTATTTAGGTTTTCCCTAAATAAAATATATTGTTTCATTTCCTCTAAACGTTTTTGTTCCTTATAATTATTTGATTTTACTTCCGCTTCAATTTTATCAAGAAGTTGACGAGTTTTTGGTGATGGTTGTTCTCCTTTGAAAATAACTCTATTTAACTTTTGGCGTTGAGTTTTGGATATGGTTTTATCATTTCTTATATAATCTTCCAATTCCTTATTATATAAATCTTGTTTTATATCCGCAAATGGTGTTGAATCCTCTTTTTTATTTGGAGTTGCAAGATTTATTTCATTTACAACATCATTGATTTTTGGATTTTTCTTTATAGTATTTAATACTTCTACATCATCACTTAAAATTGCATTATGAAGTAGGGATTGTTCCTCTTTATCCAGTTTATTATAATTTTCGTATTTTGATAAATTTTCATTTAAGAAACTATCTTGCTTTTGTCTTACAGCAGAATATTTTTTACTACGAACTTCATAATCTTTTTTTAATTCATCAAATGGTTGAACTTTATAATTAGTATTATTTGCAAATGATGTATTTGATAAATCATTTCTATTTTCGTAAAGTTTTATTGCATCTTCAACTGGTATATCATAGATAGTTAATGGATCATCTTTATTTGGTTTTGCATTTTTCTTTTTATCATCTTTATTGCTTGGTTGAGAAAGAGTTTGATATACTTCACGTTTTACTCCTCCTTTTATATATTTTATTGTTGAAATTGTTATTTTTTTAAGTCCATTTAACACAACATCTTCACTTATACCACTTTTCACAACGGAACTGAATTTATCCGCGGTTTTAACACTTTCCGCAATTAAAGTATAACAAATTAAACATACGAATAATGTGCTTATTATTATTGTTGGATTAAATAGTATTGTAAATAATACTTGGTTTTTTGTGCTTAATAAATTAAATCCATCTAAAAAAGTTGATGCTGTCAGTATTTTACCATTACCGGAAAGGCTACTTAATAAATCCGTCAATGTTATATCCATGTTTCCAGCATTAAAATTTATTGTTAACAATTCGTTTAATAAATAGGTGGTTATAGTCATACTTACCGATAAAAAACCAACTCTAAATGTTGCCTTTACTACATTAAAAAATAGTGGCGTGGATAATTTACTTCTTGTATTTTTAAATGTCCAGGCCCCTATTGTAATAGGCATCATCACTCCAACCATAGCCAATTTTACTACTACATCTAATATAGTTATAAGATAAGTAAAAAGTATATATAAAAATCCTACTGAAATACATAAGCCTATAAAAAATGTTAAGACATTTGCAATGTATGTCAAAAATAACCATACCTTTAATAAAAACATCAATATATTATATAATATTCCCCAGGAACCAAGTGCCGTTTGTAAGGCGGTTTCCAAACTTTGAACAAGTGTAGAATTATACACTAATTCACTTACCTTAAATTCACCCATTGCTATTGCTGAACGAGCCATGATTTTCATACCTAAGTCGGTGCCCGCCATATAGGTATTGCCATATTCTCTTGTTATACAAAGTAGATTGATAAGTGTGTTTTCCTCTATATTCATTTCATCATTTGTAAGTGATGTTTTTTTGAAATTGTTAAGGGCTTGAACCGAATAATCTTTTAATTTTATATCATCACAAGAAAAATTTTTTATACGATTATTGGCTAATTTTAACATTTCCGTATCATTTCTTGCACTTTCCAATACCCATTTTGCAAATGATGGTCCGGCATTCATTATTGGTTCTATTGAATATTTGAAAATTTCCCTTGCTGGAAGTGATAAAAGTGAAATTACAAATGTATATGTAAATAATTTCACAAAAACATCTTTGAAAAGTGTATTCACATCTGTTTTTTGAGGCTTTATAATATTAGTCCATATATACCATATAAACCAAAATGCCATTGTTAACCATAATAAATTTAATACTATTGGCACAAATACATCATAAAGTTTATATACAAAGTTAAATACATATATATATATTCCCTCCAATATATCACATTGCCAACATGATGGAAGGGGAGCATTTGAAGTTTGAGCAAATGATGGTGTGGATATTAACATAAATAATATAGCAAAAAATTTTATCATTGATTATCCTCCGCCATATCTTCATCAAGTGATTGCGCACTATTTTTTATATCTTCTAAACTTGCTTTTTTAGATGTGTTAATTGTATTTTTTAAAAGCCCCAATTCCTCCCTTGATACGGAAAATAACCATGCAAAACTTGTTTTAATTAAACTTAATATTGCCCCACCAACATCCATCATATAACCACCTACTAAACCGCTATATGTTTTTAAATTACCCATTATCATAAGGCTTAATAAACCCAATGAAAATATTGGAAAGAAGCTTCCTCCCATATCTCCTATACTTGGAAGATTGAAATCTATTCCTATTTTTGATAAGCATGTTTTTATTTCATTCACATTTCCGTTTGCCATTTGGAAACACTCTGCGAATCCTTCGTTTTTCATGATATTTGCACTTTGACTGGACACCATATTTGAATATATAAAATCCGGAAATAGATATGTAAAATTATCAAGCGGTGCCGGATAATACATATCTCCTATGAATATAAATGATGAATAGATTATTCCTAAAAATATGCAATACATTATTATATAAAATGCCATATGAAATAATGATGTTAATCCGGTTGAGGAAAATGATTTTGTTTCATCGTATGCATAACCTGCAATCATAACCGGTGTAAGTGCTATCAAAATACCTATTGTAAATATTATATTTACCAATGTAAAAGGTATAAATATATACATTAAAAAGAATATGGTTGTGATTGCCATTCCACCTATTATATCCAATAATGAAGTTGGATTTTTGTTATTGAAAAAGTTTTTAAGTGAAAAGTCTATCATATTTGCACCCGCCGTAGTTGCACTTAAAAATACAACATTTACTGAATTAGTAAGGCATAGTAAATCCCTTTTTAATTGTGGAGAAAGTATACCATCAACTTCGCTTTCCGGATAGGTTAATTTTTCACATATTGGTGATTTGATTATTTCGGTTCCAACCCCTACACCCATTTCTAATATAGGTATTGCTGTATTTTCAAATATCGTATTTGCCATTGATTTTAATCGTGATGGGGTGGAATAACCTATGGCAACTCCTATAATTGCTATTATAAATAATTTTTTTGTTAGTTCGTATAATATTTCCTTAAAATCACTTTCTTGTTCATTTTTTATATAGCTATATACCTTTGTTAATATCCATATAGCAAGTCCCATAACTACCAATGTCCATACTATATCTGATATGAAAACAAATATTTTCAATCCAACAACACTCATTAAATCAAAAAGACTTGCAAATGCACCACATACCCAACACCCTTTAAAATTAGTAGCGGAAAACATTCCGTTTGTTGCGGGAACTCCCGTCATATTACTATACCACTCATCAAATGTTGTGCCAATTGTCCAATCTCCACGAATTGCAAAAATTGCCATTCCAACAAATATCACAAGTGAGAAAAATCCAGATAATAAAAATATTTTAAATGGAGCAAGAAAAAACTTTCTCATCGCGCTATCTTTTGATTTAAAAATACTACTTAACATCTTTATTATCCTCGTTTGCAAGTTTTGTAATTTTTGCGGATTTTAATTTTGCATCTTCTTCCTTTCTTTTCATTTTATCAGAAAGTAATTTTGATGTATATTTTAAATTTACAATTTCTCGTGTAATAGTTGTTGTATAAGATACTATACTTTTTGTAAATGTCATAAATTTTCCAGCAATATTATAACTTCCTACTATTGGTTTATAGGAATTAGCTATACTTATTGCCTTACCCAATAAAAACCAACATATAAATCCAGTGTAGAATATTTCAAGTAATGTGTTAGGGGTGAAGGATAACATATATAATACCTCACCTATGATTTCTTGGTTATCGCCAGTTGATAGAATTTCTTGAAATTTTGAAAATTCCAATCCAGATATATATCCCAATAATAATGAAATTACCGAACACATAAGTGTTAATGAAATTATTTGGAATATAGCACTTAAAAAAGTATCAAAACTTTGTTTCACAAATTGTTTTTTATCCACTGCATATCCTACCAATATCAATGGGAATAAAAATACAACTATTGATATCATGAAAAAACTTTCTATGAAATAAAATGGAACCATTATGTTTATATAGAAAAATATACCCATAATTAGTATGCCTATTATAATTTTTATTACCCCTTCAAAATTAAGATTTAATAATTGATTCCAGCCATTGATAACACTATATTTACCTATATTATAATTCATATTATTAAAAGCTGAAATGCGTTCAATTGTGCATACAATATTTTCCCTTATATCTTTTGAAAAGATAACATTGCTATCACCTATATCCTTTGATTTATATGTGCATTGAAAATTATATCCGCTTTTTTCAATATCACGTGTGGCATATTCATTATAATCAACCATGAAATCCGTAAGTGGGCGTATGGTATAATTTAAAACATTATATTTATCCCCTATGGATATAGTTAATAAAAATCCAACTATGAATACAAATACAACCTTATTGAAAAATGTTTTGATAAATCCCATGGCATCTTGTTTTTTTATCACATTATCAAAAAATACAAATAACATCCAAAATAAAAATAATCCAACCATCAAACTTATTGAATAATATGAAAGACTATCGTAAATTGCATAACCTACTCTTGATATTGTATTAAATGTTATTTCAAATATATGACATGAAATACAACTTTGCCCATTTTTTAAATCATATTTAAAATTTGTAAGAGGACAAGTGGAACTATTCCATGAGGCAATTTTGTCGCCATTTGATAATAAAATATTTTTGTAGCCTCCATTTATAAATGGTTTTATATCATCATTTAAAACGCCATCATCTATTGTTGATAAAACTTCTCCAAACATATTTATTATATTATTACCTAAAACACCAATTGGTCGTAATGCCTTTGGATAAGTATTTACATAGCGTTGAAAATTATTTGTGAAATTTGGGGTTAAAGTAAAACAATCAGCCAATGCAAAATATTTGAAAACTGATTTATAGGCTGTGATACCTTCCAATAAATTTAATGTAAATTTTCTACCTATCTTATAAGTAGTTAATTTTTGCATGTGGTTTTCCGCTTCATTTAAGGCAGTTTCAATTATACTTTTATCACTTTTACTATTATCTATTGGTAAATCTATAAAGTATTTGAGTAAGTATTCCGCCTTTTCCGGAGTTATGCCATATTCCCTTAATATATTTATATCTCTTACAAATAAAGGGGTTGGATAATATGATAAATATGTATTTATATCAGTTGAAAGTAAATCCTTATATTCCTTTAAATATTTAATTTCCCAACAATAAAACTCTTTATTAGATATATTAACTTCATCATTTGTAAGTCCATAATAGTTTGGATTTGTGCAAAGGTGTTCAGGTGTTGCAGCATATATAGAAGATGTAAATATGCCAAATAAAATCAAAAATATAATAAATATTTTACTTTGTTTCATTTGACACCTCTATTGTTTGTTCAGCTGTTTCTTCCTTTTGTTCATTTTCAGTTTCATCTTTTTTATTGGATGAGGCTTTTTTATCTTCCTTTTGTAAGGCATAATCTTTTTCTTCCCTTACAACTTTTAATTTTAATATGGATTCAAATGTTTTCTTTATATTTTTTCCCAATGTAATTGAGCCAACCGAACCGCCATAAGAACTTGCAAATCTTGATAAATTAGAATAAATATATGCCATTGCATATAGTATGAATAAAAATTGGGAAACGCTTATTATATCAGTTGGAATTGCATTTATTATTAAATCAGCATTATTTGTTGCAATTGCCTTATCCAAAATGGATAAAACACTTTGATTGCTATTGGTGAAATAAAAACTATATATTAAAACTCTATTAAATAATGAAAATATTGCTAAACATACCATTGTTAAACCAAAACTTTTGGCCGTAGAAATTATTGAGGTAATATTAAAACCTATCCAATTAAATGCATACCCAAATACCATAAATGGCCATAGTATTGCTATCTTTAATATATCAAGTAAGCCGTCCAATATATAAAATGATATCATAAAGTTTATTATAAAAAATATTCCCCATATAAATAAACCAATAAAAAATCCAAGTATTTTATTTGATGATGTGAAGTTAAATAAGTTTTTCATTAATACTTTTCCCATCATCATTTGTTTTGCATTACTATTCAATGTATCGGTTAAAAAGCATACTATTGATCCCATGGTGGATTTTGAAAGGATATATCCATCTTCTATATCATTTAATTTTGTTTTATGTTGTTCCTTTACAATTGGTGGAATTATTGTTTCATCAAGTTGTTGTTGTTTTGTCATATTTATTTCATCAATCACACTTGATAAATTACATGTAGAGGGCGTATTTTCCGTTGATATAATACGACTTGATAATCCTGTAGTTAAATCAATGATTGGTTCAAATGTAAAAGAAAATAATACTCTTGGTGGTAAAAGTAATACTGCACTAACTATAAAAATAAGTCTTAATTTTTCCGCTATATCACTATAATAATTATTAAAATTAAAATCAAATGGTATTCCCTTAAAACCTTTTAAAAATGTGGTAGCAAAATAAAAACAACCAAAAAGGACAAGAAAACTTATTATTATTACACGAAAACTTTCATACATATAATTTAATAAGTATGATATTTGATTGAAAATCATGACTATATAAGGACACATAAAACATACTGAACTTTTTGCGACTTCACTTGATAAGGTTTTTGTTTTGCATTTATCCTCATTCCAATTAACATTTACGCTTTGTGATGTGGAAAAGGCTTGATTATTAAATGTAATTTTTCTTATACTTGATTTATCAAGTCCAGTTGAAATTATTGGTCCACCTATTGATGTATTATAATCAATTGTGCCTACTATATCACCAAAAATATTTATTAAATTATTACCCTTTATCGCAATTGGGCGAAGTATTACTGGCATTGATGCGATTATTTCAAAATATGTTGGCGTTTTGGAGGTATATAAATCACTACCACTTGTAATAGGAAGTCTTTTATCCTTTATACAATTATTTCCTTTTTGATTTAAGATATTTCCCGCTTGTTCATTATAATTTTTAAAAATTGAAGTTGAAATATTAAATGAACTGGCCGGAATGATTGTAAAATCACTTCCAATTTGTGCGATGGGTATCATGGCCTTGATATAATTATCTATATCATTTTTGGTTTGTAGGGTTTTAATTGCATTTTCATCCACTGAAAAATGTTTATCAATTATATCCGGAGTTATACCCAAACTTCTTAAATAATTAAAATTTGATGATGCTTCACCATACATTTGTTGATATTGAGATAAACTAATATTTCCCAAGTTAGTTTTTTCAAGATAGGAAATATCACTACAAAAATATTCACTGGAATATTTATTTAAAATTGGTGTGGGATTGGCAAAATATATTGATGCGGTTTTATAATCACAATTTCTTTTTGTTTGTGATAATGCCATATCCCCGTTAATTACATAAAAAAGAGGTAGTAATATCATTAAACATTTTTTTAAAAATCTCATTTATTATCCTCTTTTTTATTAAAAGTTTTATTAAATTTATCGGTTATGCCATGGGTTGCAGATTTTAATTTATCAAGATTGGTGGCTTTATCCGTTCTTTTTGCATAAGCAATATTTTCGCGATATAAAGATTGGCTCCATGAAATGACGGATTTTGAAAATTTCCATACACTACTTCCAAGTCCGCTTTCACTTATATTTCCCATAAACCATGATGCAAAATTATAACTTTCTTGTACTATTTTAAAGTTCAAAAGCAATGCAAAAATTATATAAAAAAAGTAAAATGGACTTGCCACTTCATTAAATGTTTCAATATCTCCTTCTTGCAATAATTTTAGCATATAGTTTGTAGTGGTTATATTATTTGTGCTTTCGGCGGATAGCATGCCACCCAAAACCCAATCATTTATTTCCGCACATATTATCATACCTACACACATAAATATTAAACCTATGGCAAAACCAAATAAATCACTTAGCCCCTTTTTAGCATAACTTCTTGTTTCATCAAATACATAACATATCGCTAAAAATGGAAAGATAAGTAAAGACACGCCCATAAATAATAAATTTTCAACTATTATAAATGCAAATAACATATTAACCATAAATAATCCAATCACCAATGCAATACCACTTAGCCCCATACGAATATCTTGATTTGTGATGAACGCTGCTATGGAAGAAATATTTGCAATTCGCCCAGCATTATTAGAAATAAATTCACCGGTTTTTTGTGTGCGTTTTGTATTTTTTGATTTATTATCCTTAATATCCTTTAAAACTTCATCTAATTTTTGTTTTAATTGTTCAGCCTTTTTACCCTTTAATTTTTTATTTTGAATAGCCTTTTGTATTTTTTCAAGCCATTTATCGGTTCCGTATTGTTCAAGATTTCTTCCTAGGAAAAAGCCACCTACCCTTATTCCTATATTAGTAATAATCGCAAGTGATATTGGAAATATTCCATGTTCAAATAAGTTAATACCTATATCCATATAACTTTGTCTTAAAACATTTATTTCTTTTATTAAGCAAACCATATTATTTTTTGTATTTTCGGATAGAGCATTACCTTCTTTATAAATTAAATTTGTTGATTGATTTTGACATTCAGGAGGAATTGAAAGTTGCATTTCATTTATTTTCTTTTGAATAACGGAACGACCAACCCCGCTTCCAAAATCAAGGACTATTTCATAAGTATTTGCGAAAATGTTTCTTGGCGAATTGATTATAAACAATCCTATTACAACTGTTGCAAGAAACATTTTTTTATAGATTTTTTTTAAATATCCTGGATCAAGTTTCACTTGAACCGATGGATCCAATCCAACACTTTTTATAAAAATTTTATATGTTTCGTATGCAATCCATAATGCCAAACATACCGATAATATCACAAGCGAATCATTTTGAAATATATAAAATGTTTGATTGGCAACACGGGAAAAGGTATCATATATACTTTCAAATACACCACATACCCAACAATCCTTTAATAAAGTATATGCCCCACTTGTTATGTTATATATCATATATACAAGTATAAGCAAAGAAACTATCAATAAAGTCCATTTGCTTATCTTTGAAAATAATGGTTTATTTAAGGCATTATCCGCCACTTAACCGACCCTCTTATTTAAAAAATTTTTCTTTCATTTTTAGTATATATTTATATACCTTTAAATTTAATATTTTTGTGATAAGGTTATTTAACATTCTATTAAACTTTATATTTTCCGGATGGGATTTTGCATATAAAATACACAAACATATTATTATTATTGCCCAAGATATTATCAAAATTAATATTTTCAATTTTGATATTATGAAAAGCCCCAATAAAATACCTAAAACACTTAATAATAATTTCATGTTTCCAGAAAACACTTCTTGCCTCCTTATCTTTTTTGTTATATAATATATTATATTATAACAAATATTCAAATAAAATAAAGGATTTTTATGGCTGAAAATAATTATAATAATGAAAATCAAGATTTTATTGAGGCTTCTCATTCTTCACAAGAATGGATGCATGAATTTTTGAAATATACTTTGGTTTTTTATGATCATATTTATTCAATTTTATCTCAAAACATTGATTATTACAAAAAAAAGGAAATGATTGGTGAAATATTTTCTTCAATAAATCAAGGACATTATTTTGATGAATTACAAAATCTTGTTAATAATTATTTAGATGGCAAGATAAATGAAGATGATTTTCAAAAGAAATTTGAACTTTTTAGAGAACAAAATATTAATGATGCAAAATCAAGATTACAAGCTTACTTTGCTGCATTACATAAAAATGAAGAAGTAGAAAATACAAAAAAATCTTTAATGGAAATAATGCCTCATGATGATCCTAAGTCAAAGGATTTTTTTGAAAATTTTGATAATCTCAATTCCGCTCAATTAGAAGAGGTGGTTTTGGATTTTAATAATCCTTTTAATGCTTCTTTATCCGAAGAAACTATGGAAGATTTAAAATTAGATAGAAAAACTGGGGATAAAATTAAAACCCAATATAAATACAAAGTTGAGGGTAAAATATCTTCTGGAATTAGTGAATTAGATGAATTCTTAGGTATAATTCAACCAGGGTTAAATCTTCTTCTTATAGGAGTTGGAAGAATTTTTTATGAGGGTGTGGTGGATAATGTGGAAAAATTATTTTTTAGTAATCCCGATAAAGGTATTGTTAGTTATTATGAAAACTGGGCTAAATCAAGTGAAAATATTAAAAAGGCTTTTGATTTCCTTCATAATAATAACTATTTAGATGAAAACGATAAATTTCATTATAGGGTCAATCTTGAAAATAATGAAAATCATATCGCAACTGCATTTAATAATATGGTGGTGGATAAAATAAATCTTAATAGACAATCTCAATTAAAAAATCTCAATGATACTATTAAAAATGATTTACTTAGCAATAATCAAAATTTAACCGATGAACAAAAAAGGGCTATTATTGAAAGTAGTGACATAACTCAATCTAAAGAATTTAATTTATTGAGTGAAGACGAAAAAAATGAATATCTTGCTTTAAAAGAACAATATCAACCTTTTAAAGGTAATGCCTTTAATAAATTAAAAGATATGACGGAAACTACTCATGCAGTTCAAGAAATTATTAAGGATACAATTAGAAAAACTCGTGATGTAGATGATAAGGGAAATCCTATTCCAAAGGCAACTGATAAGGGGAAAAGCGCCCTAAATTCCATTATGTATTTAGTGGATTTGTTTAATAAGGATAATGATAGTGCTTTTTATAATAAGTTTTCATCAATGATTAATTATTATAAAAGTGAATATACTTCAACATCTTTTGGTAATTTCATTGAAGATGATTCAAATGATTATTTTGTTAAACAACAAGAAAGTGAGGAACAAGAAAAAGCAATAAAAAATTTTATTAACGCTATGGGTGGGGAAGAAAAAGTTAAAGCTATGATGGGAGGAGAATCACGATAATTATGAAAAGACTTGCCTATATATCTATAATTACATCTATATTGATTTTACCAATTATTTTTTGGTTGGATTTTAATTGGAATATTTCCATTTTCTCAATTGATATAAAAAAACTTCGTTTTGCTTTTATTAAGGATAAATTTTTATTATTTGCTACATTATTTAATTTAACATTATATATATATTCTATTATCACAATTATGAAAATGAAGAATAAAAATACAAAAAATATAACTGCAAATAATATTAAAAATACTAATAATCAATTACAAAATACTACTTCTTCATGGCATAATTTATATGATGGAAAAAGAAACAATAATAATTTGACGACAAATAATATTCAAAAAGAAGAAGTAAATACTGAACCAATCAATAATAATAATAATAATAATAAACTTAATGTTGATATAAAACAAAATACAAATCAAATACAAAATCAAACCAATATAATAAATATGCCAAATATGACAAATAGTGTGTATGCAAATCAAATTGAAAATTTACTTACATCTATGGGCTATGATGTGCTTGGGGATTTATTCATTGAAGATAATTATATAGATATCATTGCAATTGGTGAAAGTGATAGTCTTCTTCTTATTAAAATAAATTCTCAATATGGTGAGGTGGTAGCAAATGAGGAAGAGACTCAAAAAGATCAACCTCCTATGTGGTTTTCAAATGAAAATAAATATATATCTCCTGTATTTGAAGTTAAAAATGCACATACTCAATTCGTTAAAATGATAAATGAAACTTTACCGGAAGATAATGGCGTTATGGTAAAGCCTATTGTAGTGATGACAACTTCCAATATTTCAAATAGTGATGATATGCTTAATAAATGGAAAGAATTAGGCGTGGATGTAGTGAAATTTTTTGTTAATGCCAATCTTAAAAACATCAATGATATCATTGAAAATAAAAGTGGTAAGGAGATTATGGCTAGTTATAAAAAGTATGTTAATACCTTAATTAAGTATTTCACCCAAAAGTATAAAAAAAATAGAATGAAAAAGGCGGGATAATGTTATTAGATGAAAATTATTATCGTGATTTAATATCTAAATTGGGGCTTCCAGAAATGCCTATTGTCAAAGTGGAAAAACAAGATATGCCCCAAACAACATTACAAAAATTTTACAATGATTTTAATTATATCACTAAAAAACTTCTTCAATTTGTTTTTTATAATAATATTCAAGATTTAATCAGTGCCGATTTTTCAAATGATGCTATCATGAAAATGAAAAATGGAATACTTCCCGAAAATATTGACATTTGCTTGAAAAAACCTTTTGAATATGGTGGCGAATTGGATTTTTCTAATCTCTTTTTAATAAAAAAACGTCCTTTTAAAACTATCATTGATCAATTCATTGATGAACAAGTTTTAAATTTCAATCGTGAAAAAATTTCATCTTTTTCAAATGGATATGAACTTCCAAATGTGTTATTTGTCCCCTCTCCAAAGGGAATAGTTTTTTTACCGGCTTTGAAGGGTTTTGTCGGTCCAGGGGGAAATACATCCGCCGATATTATGACCGAAATTGGAAGTAGTATGTTTGTAAAATCCGGAGGATTTTAGTATGAATGAGTTTATTTTAAATTTAAAAAAATCATTTGATGATGTGTGTTTATTTCCTCATGCATCCATTGATAAAATTGATTTCATTTCCACAATGTTAAAAAATGATTCATTTGCAAGTATACCTAATGATTATTATGAATTTTTAATTATATCCGATGGTATCATTTTACATAGTCTTGAATTATATGGTGTGGAAAAACATAATAGGGAAAGTGAAAACTATCATTTCCCAAATTTAGTTGATGCAAATGATATTTTTAAAAAAGAAAAAAATCCTTTCATGCTTAATATGATATTACTTGGATATTGGGGCTTATTTGCCATCATTTATGATAATAATAATAAACTATATAAATTAGTAGATAGAAAGTTTTTTAAGACTTTTATTTCCTTTAAATCTTTATATGAGATTTTTAATCATATTTTAAACAATATAAGGTAGTAAATATGCTTGAAAAACATTCTATTACTTTGATGGGGCATAGGACAAGCATTTCAATTGAAAAAGAATTTTGGATTGAACTTAAACATATTGCTATCATTCAAAATAAATCCATAAATCAAATCGTTTCTTCAATTGATATTGAAGGACATGATAATCTTTCCAGTGCAATAAGGGTTTTTATCCTTAATTATTTGAAAGAAGTTCATTGATTTCCTTTACCTTTTTATGTATGTAGGAAGTATTGATTTTTGATGTCAAGGTTGATGTATTTAAATCCCCCTTTAAATTATTTATAAAACCATTTAGATTATAAAGCAAACTCAATGTATCAATTGATAAATTGGATATATCAAAAACACTTTCTATATTAAGAGATTTTTGTATCAAATTTCCCGATATAAAACCATTTACAATCATATTATTTGCATTTAAATTAAACGCTGATTTTTCAACATTAGAATTGTTTATATTGCCTTTGATTGATAAATTGGAAAAGGCCATATTACCACTTTTGAAACTATTTTCTAATATATAAATAACATTATTTGTCGTTATATTGGCAAGTTGGGAAAGGTTTAATAATATTGTATCGTAATCACTTATACCCTTAATAGTTCCATTTTGAATATTTGCATCAAAATCACCACTTAAATTTGAAGTTAAATCATAAAATGTCATACCATTTGTTTTAAAGTTCAATATTATATTTAATATTCCAGAGGTTAAATTCATCAATTCATTATTCATTATATTATTTGGTAATTGATAATTGTTTACATCAAGTGTGCCATTAAAAATCTTATTATTTAAAATTTCACTTGTGATAGAAACTTTGGTATTATTTTTTTCCAATAAGAAATTAAATCTTCCTGGATTTTTTGCATTTTTTAAATCAATATTTATATTTTTATAAATATTTCCATCGTATTCAATTATATTTTCGCCTGAAAATGTCATATTAAATGGCATAGTACGAATCACCTTTAATAAAAAATCTATATATAAATCCGTAGTTTTTAAACGTTTAAAAATATCTTTCACATCAAGATTATCAATATTAAATGATGCTGTGATTTCGTATTGAGGTTCTCTTTTATTTCGTGAAACATTTGTTTTTATAATATCTCCGGTAATTGTATTCTTTTTTACTTTTAATGTTATTTTATTTATATTGTTTCCATCTATTTGAGCAGTTAATGAAAATGGTATATCATCATAAAAATAATTCATCAAACTTGTATCAATTATACCCCATGAAAATAAAAATCCTTTTAATTCATTATGGGATAAATTAAGAGTGTATTTTTCACTTCCTTCTAATAATTTACCATTCACTTCTACATTTATATTATTTAATTCAGCATAGACATTAGAATTTGGATTTGTGGCATCTCCATTTAATCTTATATTTAATTTTTTAACTCCATTTGATATTAACCTATCTATAAATGTATTCTTTACAAATGGAAGTGTTAATCCCTTTAAATTATCCGCTGTGATTATATAATTAAAGTCCTTAAATTCCCCATTGGATCCGGTAATGCCTACTAAATCGCCCTTGATATTTGAAGAAAAGCCATCATTTATGAAAGTTAAACGTTTTACCGATAATGTATCATTAGAAAATGTTGTATTTAATTTAAATAAATCATATTTATCAGTTCCAAGTGTCATACTTTTTATCAATGCAGTCAATGTAAAGTTTATATCCTTTAATACAAATAATTTTGATATGATATATGGTAAATCAATCTTATCCTTTGTAAAAAAAGAACTATTTATATTACTTGATTTTATTAAGACTTTATAATTAGGTTTATTATTGTTTAATGTGCGTTCAATATTACCTTCTATTGTATTATTTCCTATTTTCAACATTAAATTAGTTATATTGAATATATCTTTATTATAAAGAATATTGCCCCTAAACTCATTTATTTTTGTTTGATTAAATAATTTATTTTTATATATGAAAGGAATATTTGTATCAACTGAGACATTATATCCTATATTATTTAAAAGATTATTTATTTTACCTTTTAATGAAAACTTATTTTTTGAAATGAAATATTCAAACTTTTTTATATCAATATTATCTACATTACCATTTTCAAATATTGGAGAAGTGTCCAATTGAAAATTAGTAATAGTAGTATTATTTTTTGTAAAAATATTTTTGGCTGTGATTTTAAAATTTGCCTTTGATAATAATTTAATTAACTCTTTAACCCCATTTATTTGTGTGATAGATTGTGAGAAAATATCCTTTGGCAAAGACAATATTTTTTCCAATTTTAAATTTTTAAAATCAAGATTAAATGTCATATTTTCTCTTTGTATATGAATTTTATTATTTTCATCACGGGTAAATGGAATTATTCCCGAAAATGTAGCAAAACTTTCGTTTGATGTAAAAGAGCCATTTGATAAAACAATTGCATCAGGTGTGGTTTGTATTGTAGTTTTTATATTTAATTTTTCATTAAATATTGGCAAATTTGGAATGGTTAATGAACCATCAATAAGTGGAATAAACTTATATAAATTATCACTTGATAACTCACTTGTGCCATTTAATATATATTCACCATTTTTAACGACCAAGTTTATATTATTATCTATTTTATTATTTTCATTTATATAATCAAAATCTATTTTTAAATCATAATTATCTTTATCCAAAAAATTTAATGAAAAATCAATATCATCTATTGTATTTGATAAATATTTAAAATCACCATTACCTATAATATTTCCATCACTTATAGTTTGAAAGTTCATATTGATATCATAGATACGTCTTATCTTACTATCTTTAGTATCATCAGTTTGTGTTAAAACACCATCTTTTATTATAAGAGATTTAAAATTTTCGCCCTTTAAAAATAATGGAAGATTAACGAATCCTAAACTTTGATAAATAGAATAATTAAGATAACCTCCATCAATTACAATTTTATCTACTTTAAAATCTCCTTTGATTATATCCATCAAACTCATACTTATGAAAATTTGTTTTGCATTTAGAAAAGTTTGTTTTTGCTTATCATTTGTAGATGATAATTCCCTAAAATCAACATTTTTTAAAACTATTGCAGGATATGGAAGAATTGAAAAAACCACTTTCCCTTTTATATTTATATCAAATTTGATTAGGTTTTCAATTTCTTGTTCAATATAGGCTTTTTTATTTTCATCAATATTTATAAAGTTTGGAAGTATGTATAAGCCCAATAATAATGCGATTATAACACCAAATGTTATTGAAACTTTTTTTATCATTTTCCCCTCTTTATTTCCTTTGACTTTTCCTCATTTAGTTATATATTATAGTTTATACTTTTATATGACAAGAAAAAAATATCCTTTAGGAACATTATATGATTAAAAATCCTATATTATCATCTAAATTTAATAAACTTCCCAGCGGACAAAGGGCTGGGTTTCAAATGGTTTCAAAATTTAAACCTAGTGGCGATCAGCCTAAGGCTATTAAAGAATTAGTTGATGGGGTAAATAAAGGAAAAAGAGATCAAGTTCTTCTTGGCATTACGGGAAGTGGTAAAACTTTTACCATGGCTAATGTAATTCAAGAATGTCAAGTCCCTACTATTATTATGGCTCCTAATAAAATTTTGGCTGCTCAATTATATCAAGAAATGTTGGAGTTATTTCCAAATAATCATGTTGAATATTTTGTATCTTATTATGATTATTATCAGCCGGAAGCTTATATACCAAAAACCGATACTTATATTGAAAAAGATAGTGCCATTAACGAACAAATTGATAGATTAAGACATTCAGCAACTAGATCTTTATTGGAATTCCGTGATGTAATCATTGTGGCATCCGTATCTTGCATTTATGGATTGGGATCTCCGGAATCTTATTCTTCTATGAAACTCACTTTGGAAGAAGGGCAAGAAATTTCAATTGATGAAGTTATAAAGCATTTAACTTCTATGCAATATGAACGTAATGATTTGGCTTTGGATAGAGGGACTTTTCGTGTAAGAGGTGATAGTTTGGAAGTTTTTCCAGTCCATTTAGAAGATAGGGCTTGGCGTTATTCCTTTTTTGGTGATGAAATTGAAACCATTTCCGAATTTGATACTTTAACAGGTAAAAGGACGCTCGGACTTTTATCCACATCAATTTATCCATCAAGCCATTATGTAACCCCTGGACCTGCCCTTTCAAATGCAATAGAAGGAATAAAACAAGAATTAACGGAAAGGCTTGCTTTCTTTAAAGCAAACAATAAATTATTAGAAGAGCAAAGACTTCGTGAAAAAACTAATTTTGATATTGAAATGCTTGAAACAACCGGTCATTGTAAAAGCATTGAAAATTATTCTAGGTATTTAACCGGACGTGCACCGGGAATGCCTCCACCTACTTTGTTTGAATATTTACCCGACGATGCTCTTGTATTCATTGATGAATCTCATGTATCAGTTCCTCAAATAGGTGGTATGTATAATGGTGATAGAGCGAGAAAAACTAATCTTTCTCAATATGGGTTTAGGCTACCTTCTTGTTTGGATAATAGACCTTTGAAATTTGAAGAATGGAATAATTTTCGTGGAAGAACTATATATATTTCCGCCACTCCCGGTGAATGGGAGCTTAATCAAACCGGTGGAAAATTCACCGAACAAGTAATAAGACCTACTGGACTTTTGGATCCAATTGTGGAGGTAAGACCTCTTAATACTCAAGTAGATGATTTAATGCATGAATGTAAAAAAGTCGCTCAAAATAGTGGTAGAGTTTTATGCACTACTTTAACAAAAAAAATGGCTGAACAATTAACCGATTATTTAGCCGAATATGGTATTAAAGTCCGTTATCTTCATTCCGATATTGATACGGTGGAACGTATTGAAATCATTCGTGATTTGCGACTTGGAAAATTTGATGTATTGGTGGGTATAAACCTTCTTCGTGAAGGTCTTGATATTCCAGAGTGTCAATTGGTGGCAATACTTGATGCCGATAAGGAAGGTTTCCTTCGTTCCGAAAGGTCTCTAATTCAAACAATTGGTAGGGCTGCAAGAAATGAAAATGGTAGGGTAATTCTTTATGCCGATAAAATTACTAAATCTATGCAATTTGCTATTTCCGAAACACAACGTAGACGTGCAAAACAAATTCAATATAATAAGGAAAATAATATAACTCCAAAAACCGTATCCAAAAAAATCGCCGATAATATTGTCATGGCGGATATGGATTATGTTGATGTTGCAAAAGTTTCAAATGTCAATAAAAAGAAGTTCTCATTTAAATCAAAAGATGAACTTAATAAAATTATGAAAGCAAAAGAAAAAGAAATGCTTAATCTTGCAAATAATCTTGAATTTGAAAAGGCTTCCAAAATTCGTGATGAACTTAAAAATTTGGAAAAAATTTATCTTGAATTAGAGTGATTTTTATAATATCATTATAAGTATTGGAGGTTAGTATTATGAGAAAATTTCTTTATGTGTTGGGCGCTTTGGCTCTTTTAATAATTGCTTATTTCGTTATTAAACATTTTAATGTAGAAAAAGTTGATACATTCAAATTGGAATTTGTGCAAACTGATCCTTCCGTTAATTTGCGTCGTGTGAAACAAAATGGTAAATGGGGTTTGCTTGATGAAACAAATGTGCCGGTTACAAATTTTGATTATGATTCAATTGCTGTATTTTCCGAAAAGAAAAGTGTGGTGGAAAAAGATGGTAAATTCGGTTTCATTGATGGTAATGTTAATGATGTAACTCCTATCAAATATGATTTGGCTTATGATTTCAAAGATGGCATTGCAAGGGTATCTATCAATGGTAAATGGGGTTTGATAAATGAAAAAGGTGAAGAAATTTTAAAACCTAATTTTTATGATAGAATTTCCCCTTTTGATTATAATGGTATTGCAAAAGCTGAAAATTTTGAACAAAAGATAGTTCATTATATAAATAAATCAGGACAAGTAGTAAAAAAATAAAAATATTTTTGGGGGTTTCAATTCCCCCTTATTTTTTTCTTTTAAAATATCCGCTTATATGATATATTTCTTTATTAGAGGTTTAATAATGTATAATAAAATTTCTTATTTAATGATTATGGTATTAGGGGCTTGTTCAATTCCTACAAGAGGGGAAATTGAAAATGCAACCGTTTATCATTGGGAAAATAATAATGTTGTTATGGCAAAGTTCATTCAAGATCATAAGGCTTGTTTAGGTGTTAAATATACTCAACCAAAATCAAGAATTCAAAGTCTTATGGATCCTATGACCCCTTATACTATTCCTAGGTGGGACGGATTATGGGCTACTTTTGAATCAAGAGGTTATAGAGAAGTAGGACAAAGAATTGCCTTTTCCATACCTTCAAACACCTCAATTGGTTTGGAAAGTAGTTATAAAAAATGTATGTTAAATCTTGGTTATAGGTTAACATATAAAAGATAATGTTCTTATTTTGTTTCACATGAAACATTTTATTCTTGACAAATATTATTTTATGTTTATCATATACCTATAAAAAATATAGGAGTATGATATGAAAAAATTTAATAAAATGTGGGTTCCGGAAAATGGTTTTCCCGATTTCATTTATGGTGATAGGATTTATTTAACTTTGCATGATGATTCCGATACCCATATAAATGAAGTGTTAAGTATGGTTAAAAGAAATTTTGATAATTTTAATGTTTATTTAGAAATGGGTCATTTTACCAATAGGGAAAAGGCAATTAAATATATAAATCAAAGAAATGAATTAACAAGCAAGGGTATGTTCGTTGAATATGCAATTTATTTATTAACTGGACAATATATTGGTTCAATTTCCTTTACAAATATAGATTATAAAACTTTGGGTGTTATTTATTATATTGATAAAAGATATAGTTGTTTTGGTTATATGAGTGAAGCATTAAAAATTGCGGAAAAGCAAATGCAAAAAATTGGTTTTGAAAAGATTATATTAGAAATAAATAGAGAAAATACTGCTTCTTTAAACCTTGCAAAAGCGAATAATTATCAATATCAAAAAGACGAAGAATATATAACTATGTTAAATTATGTAAAACAATTAGGAAGGTAAAAAAAATCCCTCAAAAAAAGAGGGATTTATTTTTATATAAAATAGATGTGTTATTCATCTTTTGATATTGCTTGAACTGGGCAGTTTTCAGCACATGTTGCACAATCAACACATTTTTCAGGATCAATTTCGTATCCACCATCTTTGAATGAAACTGCACCATTTGGACAAATCGCTTCACATTGTCCGCATGATATACACATATTTTTATCTATTTTATAAGCCATTTTTTGCTCCTTTATTTATTGTTATACTTTTTCATTTTAGCATTATGATTATTTTCTTTCAAGGATTTTCTTAATCCTTATTATTTCCTAGAATTCTTAATAATGCCATAAAGATATTTAGGAAATCCAAGTATAAGTTCAATGCGCAAAATGCAGCTATTTTATCAGCCATTTCACCTTTACCGCCGGTCATAGCATAAAAATCCTTTATTTGTTGAACTTCGTATGCAATCAAACCTGTGAAAATAATTACTACTAAATAGGAGAACCATATACCTACTCCACCTGTGAATAAGCCTATTATTGAAACTATGAATAATCCAAAAACTCCCATAGTTAAAATACTTCCTAATTTTAATAAGTCTCTATTTGTTGTATAACCATATAAGGACATAGCACCAAAAATTATGCCTGTGATTAAAAATGCTTGGAAGGCATTATGAACTCCTGCATATAAAACAAGTAAGGATACGGAGGCTCCTTCTAATGCAGAAATTGTAAATAAACCTATTTTGGTTCCCTTAGCGGATAAATTTCTATTAAAACTCATATACAACATCACTAAAAGTGGTGAAAATATTATTAAGTAGCCCAAACCTGAATACCCTACTCCATTTGCTTTTATCGCCAAAAGGTGAGTGAACAAGTTTGTTCTTAGCATTAAATATGATACCAATGCGGTAATACCCAAACTTATCATCATATAATTAAAGACTTTTCTTGTATAAGCTTTTAAACCTTCACTATATTTTGATGACACATTTATTGTTTGTGAATATTCAAAATTTTTTGTATTTGTCATAAGTGCTCCTTTCTTTTGTTATATATTTATTATATATTATCTTTTTTATATAAATCAAGGGGAAATGGATAACTATTTGAAAAGATTCTTTTTTTTAAAATTCAAATATTTTTTTTTACATTTTTCTTATTTTATTTCTTTTTTAATCGCTTTTTTTATGATATACTTGGGTGTTAAGAGAAAAGGAAAAGAGGGAATGAGTAAAAACTTAAACTTAATCAATAAGATTATTTGTGGGGATTGTTTAAATGAACTTAAAAATTTACCGGATAAGTCCGTTGATATGGTGTTCGCCGATCCCCCTTATAATCTTCAGCTTAATAATCATCTCATAAGACCTGATAACACTTCGGTAGATGCTGTTGATGATTATTGGGATAAGTTTGAAAGTATGAGTAGTTATGATGATTTCACATTTAAGTGGTTAAATGAAGTAAGACGCGTTTTAAAAGATGATGGCACAATTTGGGTCATTGGATCTTACCATAATATTTTTCGTGTGGGTTGTATACTTCAAAATCTTGGCTTTTGGATTTTAAATGATATAGTATGGATTAAAAATAATCCTATGCCTAATTTCAAAGGGACTAGATTCACTAATGCTCATGAAACATTGATTTGGTGTTCTAAATCTAGAAAGTCTAAATATACCTTTAATTATGAAGCTATGAAGGCTTTAAATGATGGTTTACAAATGAGATCAGATTGGGGTCTTCCTATTTGCACTGGAAATGAACGAGTTAAAGATGAAACCGGAGAAAAACTTCATTCCACACAAAAACCTGAAAACTTATTATATCGTGTAATTCTTTCTTCCACAAAAAAAGGCGATTTGATTTTAGATCCTTTTTTTGGAAGTGGAACAACAGGTGCGGTCGCAAAAAAATTAGGTAGAAATTTCATCGGTATTGAAAGGGATAAAAAATATGTGGATGGTGCAACAAAACGCATTGAAGCAATAAAACCTTTTGATAAAATTGAAATGACTGAAAAAAAGAAAGTTATTAGAGTTCCTTTTGGCAATTTAATTGAAAGTGGAAAACTTAAATGTGGTGATACATTAACAGATGTAAATAAAAAATATGTTGCAACAATTCTTGCCGATGGAAGTCTTAAAATTGATGATAATTTACAAGGTTCAATTCATCAATTGGGGGCCAAACTTCAAAATCTTCCAAGTTGCAATGGATGGAAATTTTGGTATGTGAAGAATAAAAACTCCTTAAAATCTATTGATGATTTAAGACAAGAATTTATTAAGGATTATTCTTTATCCTAAATTATTTTTTCGCTTTTTAAAACTATATATGCAACCACAATAATCTTGTTCATAGATTTCTTGTTCCTTTATGATATTGTGTGCAGTTTCTTGCAATCCATTTTTTCGCCAATTTATATCTAAATATGGGACATGTGAAATCTTTTCAGCCTTTTTACCAGCATTTGAAACTTGTTCCAAACTTTTCCAGCGGGATACGGCAAGTGTTGAGGTAAAATAATCAAAATTATTATCCCTTGCATATATACCTGTTTTAGTTAAACGAAGAAGAAAACATGCATCGCAACGCTTACCTCTTTCTTCACAATAACCTAAACCTATTGTAGATTGAGCATAATCTTCCGGTGTATAATCTGTATCAATAAATGGAATGTTATATAGTTTTGCTATTCTTATTACTTCATTTTTACGTTTGATATATTCTTCCTCAGGATAGATATTAGGATTATAAAAAAATAGTGTCACATCTATTTTATTTTTTGCTATGAAATCAACAACACCACAACAACATGGTGCGCAACATACCAATATTAAAATTTTACCCTTTATATTCAATATATCATTACTTAACATTTGACACTTTCCTTTTTATATAATATTCTATTTAGTATATTTTAATAAAGGAACTTTTTCCATGAAAAAATTATTTTTATTTTTATGTTTGATTTCTTCACCTGTTTTTGCAAATGATTTTAGTATTTATCAAGATGAAACCACTTCTCTTTTAATTGATGGATATTTGGCTGGATATGGCGTTTATAATGATAAGGCTGGCATTGGCTCAAATAAATTTGATTTAGTTGGTTATGGTGAAATTCATTTTAATGCAGAAAAAAAACTTGATGAAAATAACTCATTTGGTGCATATATTGAATTAGAAACTAATCCTTATCATACAAATAAAACTAGAGTTTTTGAAGAAACATATATTTATGGTGAAGGTAATTATGGTAGGTTTGAAATAGGTAGAGCAAAAAATATATCAAGAAAAATTCATATTTTTGCTCCTGATGTAGGATTATTGGATATTGATGATTCTTATTGTCTTGATTATATTTTTACACCAGATAATTTTATGTTTATTGGTTCTACTGCTATAAATACAGATAGAGAAGCTAACAAAATTAACTATATTTCCCCTAAAATTTATGGATTTCAAATTGCTGGAAGTTATATACCTGGAGCAAGTGATTTAAATGGTGATAACACATTGGATTATGATAAATTCAAAAATGGTTATACTTTATCATTAAAATATTCTTATGATGGATTTGCATTAAGTGCAGGTATGGCAAATTTCTTTGATACAAATATGCCAAATTCTCAAGCTGATAAAAGAAAAGAATTTTCCATAGGTGCTAAATATTATTTTAATGGTATACAGTTATCTGCATCATATAAAAATATTGATGATGAAAATGCTTTAAATCAATTACAACAAAGTGGTTATGCTCTTAATTATGGTATAGCTTATGAATTTGGTCCAATAGAGGCTTCTTTGTCTCATCATAAATCAAATGTAGAAGGTAATATTTTAAATCCAATAAAAGATTTACTAAATTTAAGCATATTTTCTGTTAGTTATAATTTGTTTAAGGGAGTGGATTTTGCAACCTCATTTGGAAGAATTCAATATGATACTGAAAATAATGAATCTTCGGTTGGAATGTTAATTGCAACTGGTTTTATGATTAATTTTTAATTTTTTATACATTTAATCATTATTTTTCTTGCAAATTCATATTTTTAAATATAATCTTTATAAGTAGGAAAGAAATTTTTATAAAAAAAGGTGGAGAGTTTAATGAAAATATCTCGTTTTTCTGTAGCAATTTTTACAGGTATTGCTTTATTATTTGCCAATAATTCCTTTGCTGATTGGGATGTTGAGGCTTATCAAGATGATGTAATAGTTCAAGATAATCCCGCTTGGCCTATGCCTTATAATGATAATTATGCTGAAGAATCTGTTGATGATGGAAGTGATTATTATCAAGATGAGTATGTTGAGGAAGAAGAAAATGTATGGCCTATGCCTTATACTGATACTTATACAGATATTGATACATTAGCTGAAAATCCTGATTATTCTTCACAAAAAGAACAAACAACTAATGTAATGCAATCAAAAGAACCTGATACAGGTTGGACAGGTGGTCCAAGTTATACTCCACCTTATGGTAATCCTCCTGTAACAGAAGGTATAATTCCACCTGCAGATTCAAATATGCCTCTTGCAAATAAAGAATTAGTTGTTGATGATGGAGTTAGAGTATTATCCGCATCTATGCCTCCTGGATATCCTTTGATTGAAGAAGAAGTTCAAGTAAAAGAAGTTGTTATGGAAACAGAAGAAACTCAAATACTTCAAGATTCTGTTCGTGATTGGATTGCAAAAGAAGGTCAAACACTTCGTGAAGTATTACAACAATGGGCTGATATAGAAGGTTGGGAATTAGTTTGGAACACAAAACGTGAATATCCTTTAAAGGCTTCTGCTATATTTAGAGGTAGATTTAAAGATGTTTCAGCTGCAATCATTAGATCTTTCTCACGTGCAACTCCACAACCTTTGGCTAAATATTATTTAGGTAATAGGGTATTGCTCATTAAAACTTTGGAGGAAAATGATGGTTAGTAAAAAAGTATTACTTACTTCTGTTATGCTTTCTTATGGATTAACAGGATGTTTATTATATAATCAAGATATGGTTGATGTTGTAAGAAATCAAGTTTCCACTGATTTTGATGAAACTCAAGATGCTCTTGATAGAGCAAAGGTACCAGGAAGACCTATAACAAAAGATATTATTTCTATAAGTGATGATATTTGGCTTGGGGATTCTAGTATAGTTGCAGAACATAATGAACCATTACCTAAAAGATTTGAAACAGATGAAGGTATTACCTTAATGACAGATGCAGAGGTAACCTTTGATGAAATAGTAAATCAAATTTATTATTTAACAGGTATTTCAATCCAAGTAGAAGATAGTATTAAAAAAGATGATTTGAAAAATTTAACAATTTCTTATACTGGTCCATTATCTGGATTACTTAACATGTTGGCATTGAAAATTAATGTTAATTGGAGTTATGATCAAGGAAAAATTTTGTTTTATAAATTTAAAACAAGAACTTTCATACTTCATACCTTGGCAACAGAATCTACATTCGCTACAAATATAACTTCTGGTAGTGATGGTATTGCAACATTGCAAACCACATCAACTTTGAAGGAATGGGAAGAAATTGGTGAAGTGTTAAAAAGTATTGTAAAAGATGGGGAAGTGAAATTGTCTCCTTCTACAAACTCAATAACTGTTACATCTACTCCAAAAACTTTACAAAAAGTAGAAGCTTATATTAAAGAACAAAATAGACGATTTGCAAAACAAGTTGCTGTAACGGTTAAAGTTATGCAAGTTTCTCTTTCAAAAACAAATAATTTCGGTCTTAACTTAACTGCTTTATTTAATAATACTTTCAGTTTAGTCACAAATTCTTCTAATGCAACAGAAGGTGGTTTATCTTTCGCAATATTAGATGATTCTGGTGATAAAATGGCTGGAACCAATGCAGCAATAAAAGCTTTGTCAACACAAGGAAAGACATCTTTGTTAACTTCCGCAGTTGTAACAGCAAGAAATAATAGAGTTGTTCCAATAAACAACATTCAAACTTTCAAATATGTTAGTTCTATTTCTACATTAACTGAAAATACTAACTCAACAACAGAGGTAACTCCTGAAGAAGAATCTGTTGGTTTCAGTATGCAAATTATGCCTAATATTTTGGAAAATGGTAAGTTGATTCTTTTATTTAATATGTCTGTAAAAGAATTGATTACAATTGATACTATGCAAGTAGGTTCAACTGTTGTTCAACTTCCAAAAATTGAACAAAGAAACTTCATGCAAGAATTAGTCATGGAATCAGGTCAAACCGCAGTTTTAACTGGTTTCGAAAAAATTAGAAATGATAATTCAAGTGAAGGTTTGGGTAAACATGAATTTACAGCCGTGGGTGGTTCTCAATCTACAGAAACAACTCGTGATGTATTAGTGGTTATGTTAACTCCACAAGTTATAACATCACCTCTTGAAATTGAAGATAATGCAAATAGTGATTGGGGTATGCCTACGTACTAATTATTTTTTAATGAGGGGGTAAATTGGTAGCAACAAAAGATGTAAAAGTCATATCCGTAAATGGAAAGTCCTATGCTGTAGGGCTTTTCTGGCAACCAGTGCAAGTTGAACAAGAATATTTAAAAGAAATAAATGTTGCTGTTCAAACGGTTGTTATTGGTGCAAATCTTTATTGTTTGAAAAAGGGAACTGCATCTCAATATGGTTTGGGTTATACATCTTATGGGCAAAAAGTTGGTATGCTTGCCGGTGCATCCGGAATTGCAAGCGCTTTAAGAGATAAATCATCTGCTGTTTGTGTTTTCAAAATTCCAGAAGGTTATTGGTTCATTACAATAAGAAATAATCTTATTCTTTCTGAAGAAGATACTGTTTATACAAGTGAAGATGAAGCAAAGGAAGCCTTTAATTCTATGCTTTCCATCCCTGATTGGGGATATAAGATTGCTCCTAGTGAATGGAATATTGAAGATACAAAGGAAATTCCAGTCACAGAATTATTATCAAAAGGTCAAGCAGTTGAATTAAAATCTATTGAAAAAGGTGGCCTTAGAAAAATTATCATATTTTTAATTTTGGGTGTTTTAGGTGCTTATTATTATTATGATATGCAACAAAAAAAATTAGAAGAAGAAAGACTTGCAAGAGAAAGGAGAATGGCTGCTGCAAAAAAGAAATTAGAAGAAGCAGCAAAACCACCACCTCCACCTCCTCCTGCTCCTTGGGAAAGTTTAACAGATATTACGGATATGGCTAAAAAGTGTACCATATTGATAGTTAATTCCACATCAACAATACCTGGTTGGGATTTGAAAGATTCTGTTTGTATGGAGAAAAATTTGAAATCTAATTGGAGGCGTGGTTATGGAACTGCCGGTTGGATTTTTGATGCTCAACGTTTTGGTAGCATTCCAGAAAAAATGGTATTAACTCCTGATAATACCGCTTATAATTCAGTATCTGGAATTTTGGATATTCCTTTTATGAAGCATATAAATCAAGAACCTACCCTTCAAAAACAGGAAATACAACAAAAATTAAATGATTTATTTCAAGGATTAAAATTAAATAATTTCAGATTAAGTGATGAAAAAACTCAAGTAAAAGATCCTAATAACCCTGAATATATTAAAGATTATGCCTATACTGCTTTTAATTTTACTGATGATGGGTATAGATTGCCAATTGATTGGGTTAAAATGTTTAAGGATATTACTGCAATTGAATTTACTTCCATATCTTGGAATAACACTTCTAGAAAATGGTCCTATGTTGGTAAAATTTATGAACTCACTCCTCAAATGATTGCTGAAAAACAAAAACAAGCTGAGCAAAAAGCAAAAGAGGAAGAACAAAAACGTTTGCAAGAAGAAAAAAAGAGATTAGAAGAAGCTCAAAAGGAAATTGAAAGTAAATTAAGTGGAGATGCAACTTCTACAACAAAACAAATTGAACAAAATAAAGAGGATAGTAAAAATGAAACTTCTAAACAAAAATAGTTATATATTCTTATCTTTATTATTAACCCTTATTTCCTTTAATAGTAATCATTTAAAGGCTCAAGAACAAAATCAAGATGTTTATACTGATGAAGAATTTTATGATGATGGTGAATTTTATGAAGATGAGGAATTTTATGAAGATGATCCTCAATATCAAGAAGGTTCTGATCTTTATGAAAATACAGAAGGTATTGATAATACCGATGGTTTATATACTCTTGATGAAGAAACTGCAAATACATTCAAGCAAATTATTTCTATGGAAAGAGATAATGCAATCATGAAATTGAAACTAGAACAAGAAAAATTAAAGTTGGATCTTCAAAAACAAGAAGCAGAAAAGAAAAAATTGGAACTAAATCTTGCCGATGAAGAAAGAACAAGAAAACTTAAAATGGAAGAACAAGAAAGAAAAGCTGAAGAAGCTAGAAAAAAAGCACAAGCTGAACAAGAAAAATTAGAAGCTGAGCAATTAAAAAAACAACAAGAAGAAGAATTAAGTAGAAAAATCATGGAAAAAATTAATTCTGCTGACTTTTCTAATCCAGAAGATATTCAAGCCTTAAATCAATTATTAGTACTTTCCGGTGGAGATGCTTCTTTATTGAAAAATAATAAATCTTCACAAAAAGAAGAAAATCAAGAAGTGGATAATAAATATGCTATAAAATCTATTGTAGGGGCTGGCGGTAATTTAATTGCAAATGTTGAAAATGTTGAAAAGAAATCTACTATGAAAGTTAGAAAAGGTTCAATTATTGATGGCTGGTTTGTTGAAAGTATCAATAGTTCAAGCATATTACTTAAAAAAGATGGTATAGCAAAAGTTATGTATCTTAACCAATAAGGACAAAATAAATGGATGATACCAATTTAGATATGGCTGTGGAGGGTCAAAGTAATAACCCTTATGAAAATATGTCTCCAAGAGATGCGGCAAATAAATTATTTGCCAATGGTAATAAATTGGAATCTGGGGCAAAAGGAAAATTCCCCGTTGGTGCAGATACTCAAAGTTTATTGGCTTTGTTCACTGATGGTACATTTTTAGTTTCAAATACTCATAAATTTGATGGTAGGGTTTTAAGTTTTCAATCTCTTGTAAGAAAAAAAGGCGGTGAAATAAATAGACCTATTTATGTATCTATGAGTCTTTTGAATTCTATTTATTCCATTGGGGAAAAAAATGCTTCAAAATCTGCTTCATCAGATGATGAAACTTCAAATAACCAGATGCAGAAAAATTTTGTGGATTTGATTTATCGTGCAGCGGATTTAAAAGTGTCAGATATTCATGTTATAGTTTCAGATCATACGACAATTTATTTCCGTATTTCTGGAAGTATGCAGACAATAGTTGAATATGATAAAAATTGGGGTGAAGCTTTTGTTAGATCTATTTTCGCATCTGCTGATATTTCTGATTCAAACTATGCTCAAAATGAATTCCAAGTAGGTCAAAAATTAGGGTCTACGCCTCTTCGTGGGGAAAAGGATTTATATTTGCCTGAAAATGTATTGTCTATACGTTTGCAATTTAACCCTATTGCCTTTGGAACAAGGTATTTGGTTATGCGTTTATTGTATGCTAACTCTTCGGCATCAAATGATGATAATTTGAAAGAATTAGGTTTTTCAGATTATGAAGATGATAAACTTTATAAAATGAGATCTTTCCCAACAGGGCTTTGTATTATCGCGGGTCCAACAGGTTCCGGAAAATCTACTACTTTACAAAGAAATATGATTAAAATGTTAAAGGAAAAAAATTATGAACTTAACCTAATTACGGTTGAGGATCCTCCGGAATATCCTATACCTGGCGCAAGACAATTACCTGTTACCAATGCAACAACAGAAGAGGAAAAAGAAGAAGCGTTTAACCTTGCTTTGGCTGCAGCACTTCGTTCAGATCCTGATGCTATGATGGTAGGAGAAATAAGAACTTTGTCATCTGCAGAATTGACTTTCAAAGCTGCATTATCAGGTCACAATGTTTGGTCAACTCTACATGCTAATTCGGCTCCTGCTATTATAAATAGACTTCTTGATATGGGAATTGATGCTTTTAAATTGAAAGATGCTGAACTTATTCGTGGTCTTTTATCTCAAAGATTATTTAAAAAACTTTGTCCTAAATGTAGGGAACCAATCAAAAATCATCCAGATCATCCATCTTATCAAAGAATTTTGAATGCTCTTGGTAAATATGGAATTGAACAAACTTTTATAAAAGGTGCCGGATGTCAATTTTGTGGCGGTAAGGGAATTACCGGTAGAATAGTAGCTTCAGAAGTTGTCATGCCTGATTCAACATTCCTTGAAAAATTAACAAGTGGTAAAAAAGCTGAAGCTGTTCATTACTGGACAAATGAATTAAGTGGTAGAACCCTAAAAGAAGATGCAATTGAAAAAATGCTTCGTGGTATAATATCTGTTGATGAAGTGGAAAGATGGTGTGGTATGATTGATACAGAAGCTGTTTATTAAGGAGGTTTTAAATGCCTATACAAAAAAAGATACCAAAAAACGCTACTATATTAAAATTATCTCAATATATGGTATTGTTTCAAAATCAAGCAAGATTGAAAATTTATTATAAATTAGCCGCCCTACTTCGTAATAAATTTACACTTATGGATGCTCTTGATAGAATTTGGATGATAGAATCAAAAGATGGGCAAAATCCAGATGAACCTATGGCTATTGCTGTTGCTTCTTGGTTAAAAGAATTGGAAAAAGGTTTGCCTTTTTCAACTGCAATTTATGGTTGGGCTCCAGTAAGAGAAAGATTGATGCTTTCCGTAGGTGATGTTTCAAAATTGGAAAAAGCTTTACTCAATGTTATAAAAGTTTCAGAAGGTTCAAATAAAATCATTCAACCTTTAATAGGGGCAGTAACATATCCTTTGATGATGGTATGTTTGAGTTTGTTAATCATTGTAGGTGTGGGTGTTTATATGGTGCCTCCTTTAATGGAATTTGCAAAAAATGCTCAATGGAGTGGAAGTGCAAAAACATTGGTTGCTCTTTCTAATTTTGTTAAGGTTTATTGGTGGACTTTCCCACTTGGCTTGGGAAGTATAATAGCCATTATTTATTTTTCTTTTGCAAATCTTACCGGTCCTTTGCGTGTAAGTATTGATAAAATGCCTCCTTGGTCATTATATAGAATGTTTACTGGTGTTTCTTGGCTTATGAGTTTGGCCGCATTGGTGGAATCGGGAACTCCTATTGCAAAAGCAATGCAATCATTAAGGCAAAATGCCTCACCATATTTAAGAGAGAGAATTGATAAATCTTTGATGTTTATGAAAAATGGTGATAACTTAGGAACAGCTCTTAAAAAAACTGGTATGCATTTCCCAGAAGATGAATTAATTGGAGATTTGGAAATATATTCCGAACTTGATGGTTTCCAAGATTCACTTAATACGGTTGCTACAGATTATCTTAATAATAGTATTGAAAATATTAAAAAAGAAGCATCTATGCTTAATTCCTTTGCTTTATTACTTGTTTCTGGTATTATTGCTTGGGTGCTTTTAGGGGTATTTGATATGCAAAATCAAGTCCAAAATGCAATGTAAGAAAAGACTTGAAAAATTTTTATTTTATTGCTTTAATATACCTAACCAATTATTAAAAGAGGAAAAAATGACAAGAAGTGATATCATAAAAAAAATTTATCAACACAAAAGTAATTTATTACTTCGTGATATTGAAAAAATTGTTGATATTATAAGCGAAACCATTTCTTCATCACTTGCTGATGGTCATAGAATTGAACTTCGTGGCTTTGGAGTATTTGCTCCAAAACAATTGGCATCAAAACTCGCTTCTAATCCAAAAGGAGGCGCAAAAATAAATCTTCCTGAAAGAGTGTCTGTTAAATTTAAAGCTGGAAAACTTCTTTCAAATAAAATTAACCATAAAATATAAGATTAAAATATGTTAAAAAACATTTTAAATTGGATAGTTTTTCTCATTTTGTTTTTTGTAATAGTGTTATTTTCTATTGAAAATGACAATCTTATGATTTTAAATTTATTCCCTTTTAAAATGGGTATTGAAATGCCTGTATATTTATATACTATCTCTTTGGCTTTTATCGCATTTTTAACAGGTGTGATTTTCGCCAAAATTTTTCATAAATCAAAAAAATCTAAATAAAGGAGTATTAAATTGGTAAATTGGATTAAAGATATTATTCGCCCTAAAATAAAGACTATTTTCACAAAAATAAAAGATGTACCTGAAAATATGTGGGTCCCTTGTCCTAAATGTTCAACTTTGATGTATAGAAAAGATATGCATAATCATCTCAATGTATGTCCAAAATGTGATTTCCATCTTTTCCTTCAAACAGGAGATAGGTTTGATTCTCTTTTTGATGATGCTAAATATCAACTTATTGATCTTCCAAAAGTAAAAGAAGATCCTATCAATTTTAAGGATTTGAAAAAGTATAAAGATAGATTAGATGAATATAGAAATAAAACAAAACAACAAGATGCTATCGCCGTTGCATATGGTAAAATTGGAACAAAAGATGCTGTTGTGTGTGTTATGAATTTTGAATTCATGGGTGGAAGTATGGGAACCTTTGTAGGTGAAGCCATATTAAAAGGTGCAGAATATGCAGTCAAAAAAAATGCTGCTTTCATAATTGTTTCCGCATCAGGTGGTGCTAGAATGCAAGAATCTATGCTTTCTTTAATGCAAATGGCAAGAACAACTATTGCTATAAATAAAGTAAGAGATGCTTCTCTTCCTTATATAGTTGTATTTGCTAATCCTACTATGGGTGGAGTTTCCGCTTCTTTTGCTATGTTAGGAGATATTCATATCGCTGAAAAAGGCGCTTTAATAGGTTTCGCAGGTAAAAGAGTTATTGAACAAACAATTAAGGAAAAACTTCCTCCTGAATTCCAAACCGCTGAGTATTTAAAAGATCAAGGTATGGTGGATATTGTCGTTCATAGAAAGGATTTAAAACAAACTCTTTCAAACTTACTTAAAATGCTTATGCATAACAAATAATAATATAAGGATCTTAAAATGATATATTTAGATTTTGAAAAAAATATTAAAGAGTTAGATGTTAAAATTAAAGAACTTCAAGAAGGAAAACAAACTGCATCTATTAAATCAAAAATACAAAAATTAATTGATAAACGTGATGAAGAATTGGAAAAAGTTTATTCAAATCTTTCTTCTTGGAATAGAGTACAAGTGGCTCGTCATTCAAAACGCCCTCATGCAATTGATTATATAAATGGCATGATTGTTGATTTTATTGAACTTTGTGGTGATAGAAGTTTCGCAAATGATGATGCTATCATTGGTGGTATGGGATATTTAAATGATATGCCTGTTATGGTAATTGGACAAGAAAAAGGATGTGATACTGAAACTCGTATCAAACATAATTTCGGTATGCCAAAACCTGAAGGTTATAGAAAAGCTATAAGATTAATGAAACTTGCAAGCAAGTTCAATCTTCCTGTTATTTTTTTGGTTGATACAGCTGGTGCTTTCCCTGGTGCAGATGCTGAAGCAAGAGGACAAGCAGAAGCAATCGCTAGATCAATTCAAGAATGTTTGGATATTGAAGTGCCTTCTGTTTGTGTCGTTATAGGTGAAGGTGGTAGTGGCGGTGCTATTGCTATTGCTGTTGCTAATTCTGTATTTATGCTTGAAAATTCAGTATATTCAGTTATATCTCCTGAAGGTTGTGCTTCAATACTTTGGAGAAGTCAAGAACATAAGGAAGAAGCTACAAAAGCATTAAAAATGACTGCTGATGATTTATTGGAACTTGGTATCATTGATAATATCATTAAGGAACCTATTGGTGGGGCTCATAGAAATAAGGAAGAAACTATTCTTAATGTAAAAAATGCAATTTTCAATGAACTTAAAAAACTTTCTAAACTTTCCAAAAAACAATGCAGAGAAAAAAGAATTGCAAAGTTTGAGGAAATGACTCGTAAATAAAATGCGAAATCTTTTCATAGTAAGACATGGGGAAACAGAACTTAATGGTAAAGGTATCATTCAATGTCAGAGTGATACTTATTCCCTAAATCAAAATGGAAGAGAAGATGCAAAATATCTTGCCAATATAATTCAAAATTATGACATTGATATTATTATATCTTCTCCTCTTAAACGAGCTGTGGCTACTGCATGTATTATAGCTTCAAAAATACAAAAGCCTATCATTCTTATAAATGATTTACAGGAAATGTGTGGTGGAAATGTAAACTCTATGAAAATTACCGAATTTGAAGCTATGAAATTCAATCCTCCTTTAATATTTAAAGGTGCTGTATCTGGAAGTGATATATTGGTTAGTGATGGTAAGACTATCAGGTCTTCTATGTTATTAAATGATTTAGAATATCAAAATTTTTCATATCCAAATGGTGAAACAAAGGCTATTGTGAAAAATAGATTTGAAAATGCAATAAAAAATTTTGCCAATAAAAATAAAAATTATAAAAATATTCTTATTGTTTCTCATGGTTTAACCATAAAATCTTTTATTGCTGGAATTGATGAACTTTCTGATTTCAAAATGATGCATCATAGGGATATTTTACATTTCTCCCTTGATAATGATATATTTTCATTTATAGATTATCAAAAAGCTTAATTATTTTATTTCAATCCATAATGGAGTGTGGTCGGATGGTTTATCCTCACCCCTTGGAAATGTAGTAATTCCAATATCCTTTAATAAGTTTTTTGCCTCATCATTTATTAGAAAATAGTCAAGAAGTATACCATATCCTTTTTGATAGCACCCTCCCCTATAACCATAATAAGTATATGATTTTTCCTTATTAGGATATAAAAGTCTATATGTATTATGTAGTCCTGTTGCAAATAGGGAATTCATAGCATTACGGGATTCAGGTTGCGCAATTGCATCATCAACAAATGCCTTTGGATTATAAATATCCATATCGGTTAATGCAACATTGAAATCCCCACCTATTATTAAAGGTTCTTTATTTAAAAGTAATGTTTTTACATATTCTTCGAATTTTTGCATCCATAATAATTTATAGTCAAATTTCATAGATGGAACCGGATTTCCATTAGGGGCATAGACACTTGCTATTCTTATTCTTCCATCAATTAAAGCCTCTATATATCTAGCTGAGGTATCTTCTTTATAAGTAGGAAGTCCAGTTATAACATCTTCAATTGAATAACGAGAAAGTATTGCAACACCATTATAACTTTTTTGACCATAAATCTTTATATTATATCCTTTATCTTCAAAATATTCGTATGGAAATTGTTCATTTTGACATTTAATTTCTTGCATCAATATGACGTCAGGTTGTTCCTTATCAATCCAATTTAGTATATTTTCAAGATGAGCTCTTACAGAATTTACATTAAATGTTGCAATTATCATTTATAATTATCTCCAATTTTGTGGGTATATATAATTTAAGGATTTTCCCATGCGTGTTTCAAAACTTTGTTTTAAAATTTCATATTTTTCAAAAACTGGCATTAAAGAATTAACCAATTCCATAGAATATTTTTGTTTTTTTTCTTCTATTTTTGATTGTAATGAAAAGTATTGATAAGTAGCAGAAACAGCATCTGAAAGTTGAACTAATTCATCATAGCTATCATATTCTATATTTGAAATATAATCTCTTATATATTGAGTTGCATTATCATCATTTAAACACTCAAAATCCTTATCTTTTTTTAAATCTTCCTTTAATGTAAAAGCATGAGTTAAACAATAACGAGCAACATCAGGATAACCTTTTTCTATTAAAAATTTGTATCCATACCATGCATGTAATAATCTTGGTTGAGATGGATGAAATTGTTTTCCTATATCATGAAGAAGACCTATTTTATAAGCAAAATCCTCATCTAAATTCATATATTTTGCAATTTTTTTTGATAATTTTGCGACCAAGACACTATGAGAAACCCAATATAAATCCCTTCCTTCTTTCAATGATAGTTTTACGCCATCGTTTAACCATTCATCAATCAAATCAAGACTAGGTATCTTTTTTATTATTTTATTCATAGCATCATCCCTATACTATATTTCACCATTATAATCAAATAATATTGCTTTGTCAATAAAATCTGGTATCACTTTATACACTGATTTATTGATTTTTTCTTCTATTTCTTTTTTCAATTTATATATATCTTTAAAATAATTGCTCCAATATGATGGGTTGCCTCGTCTTCTTATTAAATCTAGGATTCTTTGTTCCAAAATAACATATCCTTCCTTTACCGCCATACAATCTGCTAACTGTATAATCTTATCGTAGTCATTATATTCAATTGATTTTAAAAACTCTATACATAATTTTTTATCATCATTTGATAAATCTGTATTAGGGTCTTCTAAATAACTTATTTTATCAGTTTTAATCAATGCACCATGGGTAATACAAAAACGACCAATATCAGAAAATCCCATTTCGGTTAGAAGTTTATATCCCTCAACCTCATGAAATGTACCACTTTTGCATGTTTGTGGAGTTAGACGCCCTATATCATGAAAAAGTCCAGCGGTATAGGCAAAATCACCATCTAAGCCCATTTCATTTGCCAAATTTTTTGCAATATCAGCTACATAAAAGGAATGGGTAAGCCAACCGGTGTTGCTTACCTCATTTTTTACTTTATTTATTAAATTTTCTAATTCTTTTTTCATTTTATTCTATACAGCAATTTACAGCTTTCCTAATACTTTCTTTTAATTTTGACATAGTACCTTTTGATTGTGTTTTTTTTGTATCTTCCGGAACTATATTTTTTATATTGGCGATATGTTTTTCAATATCTTTTACATTTACACCAACATCTTTTACCCATTTCACATCATTTAAATTTATTGCATTCATATTCAATCCCCAAAATAGGCAATATAATTCATAAGATTTATCAAAGAGGTCATAGGATTCCTTTGTGTTATTCATTGATAATTGTTTTGTGCCAACTTCCATTAAGCGCATTGATGTTGCCAATAAATGTTTTGATATGCACCATACCTCTCCTTCATAGGCTTTTATTATTTTTTGAAGAAGAGATTTTCTCATCTCTCTTATTTCATTTATTAAATCATAAAATGATGTTTTTCCTGTTTTGGCGCCCGAAAAAACTAAATGTTCCTCAATAGATATTAAATTCATAATTGCAATTGATAAATCTTGATCGCTTGATAAATCCTTTGGATTAACCTTTTTCATATTATCTATTTTTTCAACAAATTCCTTTAATGTTTCTTTTTTTGCCATGGAAACCTCTTATATATAATTAAATATTAATGATACTATTAAAAGTGATATTATTGCAAAGACAACCTTTTCAAATGGAAAGTGTGCATGTCCGTTATTTTTTGCTTTTAATTTTTGATAAAATCTTTGTGATAAATCAAATGTTATTGCACCACAAATCATACTTATTAAAAAACTATCTATTCCAAAGTAAGTATTTAGTTTATATGGAACTAAAGTATACATAGCAGGAACCAAAAGTAATGTTAATAATCCCCAAAATATATGATAGTATTTGAAAGTCCATTTTTTACTTTCCACAAATTTTATCGTGAAATAATAAGTCATTAAAATTAAAGCTCCTATCCAGACACCAGTTGCTTGATCCGATACCCCAAGTTTTCTTGAAATACCTAAAAAAGCACCCATTGCGACAGTGCATACTGCACATGCTGGATTTGCAAAAACAGCCTGTGGCAATAATAGTGTAAATAAAAATGTAAGTGTTTTTTTCATAGTTTTCCTCCGTAGTATTATTATATATTATTTTTTTTATAAATCAATACTTAATATATAACAAAAACAATATATATCATTTATTATATATAATCAAGTTTTTTTTAATTTATTTTAAAAAAATCCTTGCAAGTAGTTATTTTTAGGTGTATTTTATCAAGACATTTAATCAATTTATCAATTTTTAATATAAAGGTTTTATTATGGAATTTAGAAATATTGCTATTATTGCCCATGTTGACCATGGAAAAACTACTCTTGTTGATGCTATGTTAAGACAAAGTGGAACTTTTCGCGATAATGAAAAAGTCGCTGAAAGAGTAATGGATTCAGGGGATATTGAAAGAGAACGCGGTATCACTATACTTGCAAAATGTACTTCCCTTGAATATAACAATTACAGAATCAATATTGTTGATACTCCAGGGCATGCCGACTTTGGCGGTGAGGTGGAACGTATTTTAAATATGGTTGATGGTGTTGTTTTATTAGTAGATAGTTCAGAAGGTCCTCTTCCTCAAACAAAATTTGTTCTTGGTAAGGCTTTAGGGCTTGGTCTCAGACCTATAGTTGTTATTAACAAAATTGATAGAAATGATGCAAGACCAGATGAAGTTTTAAATGAAATATTTGATCTTTTTGATAAAATGGGTGCTACAGATGAACAACTTGATTTCCCTGTGCTTTATGCAGTAGGACGTGAAGGTTGGGCTGTGGAAAATCTTGATGATATAAATAAAGAAAATAAAGATTTGAAACCTTTATTTGATTTAATAATTAAACATGTTCCTGCCCCTATGCTTGAAAAAGATGCTCCATTTAAAATGCTTGCAACTACACTTTCCGGTGATAATTTCTTAGGTAGAATATTAACCGGTAAAATTATGGCTGGTAAGGCAAAAATGAATATGCCTGTTAAGGCTATATCCCTTGATGGAAAAGTCATTGAACAAGCAAAAATCACCAAAATACTTGCTTTCCGTGGTATAAATAGAGTGCCTTTAGAAGAAGCAGAAGCAGGTGATATTGTTTCAATTGCTGGATTTTCTAAAGCTACTGTGGGTGAAACTCTTTGTGATTTAAGTGTGAGTGAACCTATTGAGGCTCAACCTATTGATCCACCTACCCTAACCATGACTTTTTCTGTTAATACTTCACCTCTTGCCGGACGCGATGGGGATAGAGCGAAACTTACTTCTCGTGTTATTTGGGATAGACTTCAAAAAGAAGCTGAATCCAATATAGCTCTTCGCATTTCTCGTTCAGAATCAAATGAATCTTTTGAAGTATCTGGTCGTGGTGAACTTCAACTTGGTATTTTGATTGAACAAATGCGTCGTGAAGGTTTTGAATTTTCTGTTTCTCGTCCTAGGGTAGTATTTAAAGAAGAAAATGGGCAAAAATTTGAACCTTTTGAAGAAGTCATTGTTGATGTTGATGAAGAATTTTCCGGTGTCGTTGTGGAAAAAATTTCTAAACGTAAAGGAACTATGACTGAAATGAAACCTAGTGGTGCAAATAAAGTAAGATTAGTTTTCAAAGTGCCTTCTCGTGGTATGATTGGGTATCTTTCCGAATTTAGAACAGATACTCGTGGAACAGGTATTTTAAATAGAGTTTTTGCTGATTATGAACCTTATGCAGGTCCAATTGAAAGATATAGAAATGGTGTATTGGTTTCAATGGAAAATGGTCCTACTACCGCTTATTCCCTTTATGCTTTGGAAGCAAGAGGTCAATTATTTGTTGGAGCCGGAGTGGAAGTATATTCTGGTATGATTATTGGAGAACATTCAAAAGATAATGATTTGGAAGTAAATCCTGTGAAAGGTAAGGCTTTAACCAATATGCGTGCCGCAGGTCATGATGAAGCCACTGTACTTTCTCCTGCAAGATATATGACTTTGGAAGAAATGTTATCATATATTGCTGATGATGAATTACTTGAAATAACACCTAAAAATATTCGTATGAGGAAAAAGGAACTTGATGCTTCAATCAGGCATAAAAATTTAGGTAGAAAAAAAGAAATGTAAAAAAGCCTCCCTTTTGGGAGGTTTTAATTTAATGTTAATTTTGTATTTCTTCAATTTTTGGATTCCATATAGTATTTTCACCCAAAGAAGCAATAAATTCATTATGTCGTTTAAGTTCCTCTTCATTAACAGTCCAATTACGAGATGGTCTTAATTCCTTTTTTTTCATTTGAATTGTATTTGATGCAGTTTTGATTTCAGTTTCCCCTTCATTCATTTTGAAAAAGTCAACTTCTTTACCACCCAATAATTCAATATAGACTTCTGCTAATAATCTTGCATCTAATAATGCCCCGTGTAATTCCCTATGTGAATTATCAATTCCATATCTTTGGCAAAGACTATCCAAATTATGTTTTGCAAGATGCGGATTTTTCTTTCTTGATATTGCAAGGGTATCAATCATTCTATCAAATGATATTTCTTCCATATTGATACGTTTAAATTCCGCATTTATAAAGTTCATATCAAACATTGCGTTATGAGCAACTAGGTTTGCATCTCCTATAAACTCACGAAATTCCTTTGATATTTCCTTAAATGTTGGTTTATCCTTTAAAAATTCAGTTGTTAATCCATGAACTCTAACAACTTCTTCTGGGACTTCTCGTTCTGGATTTATATATACATGATAGGTCTTTCCTGTTGGTGTATGATTTATCATTTCAACACAACCAATTTCAACAATCCTATCATCTCCGGAAAAATTAAATCCCGTTGTTTCGGTATCAAATACTATTTCTCTTAATTGTTCAGTCATAGAGGGTATTTTAATACTTTTTAATATCATATTGCAAGGAATATATTTTTTTTAAAATCTTGTCATTTTTTCTTATTTATTTTATAATATATTTAATGTTAATAAAAAAGGAGAAAAGTATGATTGAAAAAACTCTTATCATTTTAAAACCTGATGCAGTTAAAAGAAAACTTTGTGGAAAAATCATTTCTATGTTTGAAGATGCTGGTTTCAATATTGTTGATGCAAAGATGATCATTCCTTCAAAAGAACTTGTTGAAAGACATTATCCAAATAATAATAAATGGTATGTCGCTGTTGGTAATAAATCTATTAACAATTTTGCAGAACAAGGTTTAGATATTGTATCCGTTATGGGAACAGATGATGCCTTAACAATTGGTAAAAAAATTAAAGAATGGTTGGTGGAATATATGACTTCTGGTTATGTTCTTGCAATGGTATTAGAAGGTAATAATGCAATTAAAAATGTTCGTAAAATGTGTGGAAATACCATACCTTCCGTTGCAGATCCTTCAACAATTCGTGGAAAATTTTCTCTTGATTCTTCCGATGTTGCAAATGCAGAACATAGACCTGTTCACAATCTTATACACGCAAGTGGCGAACCTGATGAGGCAAAATATGAAATTTCTCTTTGGTTCGGTGGGGAGAATAAATAATGCCTGATGATATTAAAAATCTATCCTTTGAAGATGCTTTATCAGAGTTAGAAAATATCATAAGAAAAATGGAAATGGGAGATGTGAAACTTTCTGAATCTGTTTTATTTTATGAAAGAGGAATGGCTCTTAAAAATCATTGCGAAAAGATTTTAAAAGATGCCCAACTTAAAATTGAAAAAATTCAATTAACACCAATTGGTGATAATGAAGTGAAAGTTGAAACATCTCCATTTGAAGTTTAAATATTTTAAAAGCCCTTTCATAAGGGCTTTTTTTATATTGCTTGACCTTCTTGATTCCAATCTTCAAGTCTTGCCGGATTTTGTTTTGAAATCTCATCTATTGCTTTTAACATTTTCAATGTTTCTTCCATATACATTAATGGTATAGCGTTATAGATATCTGAACCTCCCTTTAATGGTTCAGGATGAGTTTCTATAAATACTCCACCTACAACACCTGTTGAAAGAGCAGAACGTGCAATTATTGGTGCAAGTCTACCTTCTCCACCTGATGCTTCACCCATTGCTGCAGGTTTTTGAACAGAGTGTGTGGCATCAATTACAACAGGATAACCAGTTTCTGCCATAGTTATTAGACCAGTTGTATCAACAACCAATGCACCATAACCAAAAGAAGTTCCTCTTTCTGTTAAACATAAATTAGTATTACCAGCACTTTCATATTTTTTGATTATGTTTTTCATATCTTTTGGTGCCATAAATTGTGCTTTTTTCAAATTGCATGATTTACCTGTTTTTGCAATTGCCAATGACAAATCAGTTTGACGAATTAAAAATGCAGGTTGTTGTATCATATCAACATGAGGAGCAATGATATCTGCTTGTTCATTAGTGTGAACATCAGTTATCACAGGCACTTTAAATGTAGAACGAAGTTCATCAAATATTTTTATACCTTCATCAATTCCAATGCCACGATCACTATTAATAGAATTTCTATTAGCTTTATCAAATGAAGCTTTAAATATATAATTGATTCCCAATTTAGTTGTGATTTCCACCATTTTTTCACAAATTTTCATTGCTAAATCCCTATTCTGTAATTGACAAGGACCAGCCAAAAGAGTAAATGGCAAATCATTTCCAATTGTGATTTCTTTTGTTATACCACCACCAACTTTTATATGTTTAAATTCCATTTTGTACCTTTCATTATTTTTGTTTAATTTTATAATTTATAACACAAAAATCAATGAAAATATATTATTTTTTTAATTCGCCTATATAAATTCCCAAACTTTTCGCAGTTTTGACAATTGGAGATTTTAAATCTAAACCACGAGTTTCCTTCTTACATACATTTTTAAGAGGTATTTTTGTTGGTTTACCGTCTTTCATACCTGCTATAACTGCACTTTCACCATTTGCCATTAAATCAACTGCCATTGTTCCAAGTTCAGCTGCAAGCATTCTATCGTATCCATTTGCTTGACCTCCCCTTTGTAAATAACCTAAAACATCAGCTCTTATTTCAATAGAATATTTTTTTAGTTCGTTTGCAATATATTCAGCAACACTATTATAATTTTTTGGTAAATTTTTACCATTTTCTGCGCCGGCACCTTCGGCAACAACTATGATGAAATAATCTCTTTCTTCTTCTTTCATTATATTTTTTAAATGTTTGGCTATATTTGCAATTTTATATGGGATTTCAGGTACCAATATTACATCTGCACATGAAGCTAATCCAGAATGCATTGCAAGATGCCCTGTATTTCGTCCCATAACTTCTACACAAATAGCACGATGATGACTTTTTGCAGTCCAATAAATATTATCCATTGCAGAAATACAAGCATCAACCGCAGAAGAAAATCCAATTGAAATTTCAGTCCCTGGTGTATCATTATCTATAGTTTTTGGAATACCTACAAATGGTATTTTAGCTTTTTCACACAAATAATTTACCATAAACATGGTGCCATCACCACCTGTTGCAATTATTCCATCTATATTCAATTCTTTAATATTCTTTTTGAATTTTGGAAGCATAACTGCGACCAATTCTTCATCAGTTTTGACATTTTCGTATGCTTTGGTGCGCATTTTTCTATATGCGCCTAGAAATGTTCCACCTTGTCTTACAAATGAATCAAATGGGAAATCAGGTTTTAGTTCAATTAATTCACTATTTTTAGTAATAATTGTGGTATCTCCCAATATTCCATTTAGTGCATTTTTCACACCTATTACTTCCCAGCCATAATGAAACATTGCATATTGTGAAACAGTCTTTATCACCATATTCAATCCAGGACAATCACCACCGCCGGTAAAAATTGCAATACGTTTTTTTTGTAGATTTTTTGATTTCATTTGACCCCTCATTTCGTTTTTCTCTCAATTTTCAATTATATCAAATTTACATATGCAAGTCAAAATATTTATCTTTATTTTTTTATATTTTCATTTATAATGTGTTTAAGTGAGGTTTTAAATGAAGTTATATGACAAAAATGATTTTGCTAAATTAAGAAAAGTTGGTGCATTGGCTGCTGATACTTTGGATTATATTACTGATTATGTTGTGGCAGGAGTATCAACTTATGATTTGGATAAACTTATTTACGAATTTACAAAAAAAAATGGTGGCATTTGTGCTCCATTTAATTATATGGGGTTTCCTAAACATTGTTGCATTTCAATAAATGATGTAATTTGTCATGGCATACCAAATAAACATGAATTTTTAAATGATGGCGATATTGTAAATATTGATGTAACAACAATTCTTGATGGATATTATGGCGATACAAGTAGAATGTTTAATATTGGTAATGTATCTGATGAAGCAAAGGAACTTGTTGATATTACATATAATGCAATGATGAATTCAATTTCAATTTGCAAACCTGGTGTCAAACTTTCCGAAATTGGAAAGGTCATTCAAACTATGTGTGAAGATGCTGGTTTTTCTGTTGTTAGGGATTTTTGTGGACATGGAACAGGAACAATATTTCATGATGCTCCTCAAGTCCTTCATTACTATGCCCCTGAAAATGATAAAATAATTTTAAAGGAAGGTATGGTATTTACAATTGAACCTATGATAAACACTGGCGATTGGCAAATGTATGTGGAAGATAATGATTGGACTGCAAGAACTATTGATGGTGGATTGTCCGCTCAATTTGAACATACAATTGGTATTACTAAAAATGGTGTGGAAATTTTTACTAAATCTCAAAGAGGGCTTTATAAACCTCCTTATAAAAAATAAATATAAATCAGATGAAAGGAAATATTATGACTATTTATGTTATGGGACATAAAAATCCAGATACCGATACGGTTATGGCAAGTATTGCTTGTAGTGAACTTTTAAGACTTCGTGGGTTAGATGCAAAACCTGTTGTTCAAGGCGAAATCAATCCCGAATCCAAATTCGTTCTTGAAAAATTCAATATTGATATTCCAGAAATAATAAATTCTGTGGAAGGAAAAAATATTGCAATTGTTGATACAACGAATCCTGCTCATCTTCCTCATGACATTGATAAAGCAAATATTTTATTCATTGCTGATCATCATAATTTAGGTGGACTTAAAACTGCATCTCCATTGGAAATTTATGCTCAACCAGTTGGATCAAGTTGCACTATACTTTATAACATATTTAAAAATGAAAATCGTGAAATTCCTAAAAATGTTGCAGGTATTATGATGTGTGCAATTATGTCCGATACTATTTTATTTAAATCTCCTACGACAACAGAATTTGATAAAATGGCTGTTGAAAACCTTGCAAAAATTACAGGGATAAATAAAACCTTGGAATTAGGTTTGGAAATGTTGAAAGTTAAATCATCAATTGAAAATGAAACTCCAATTGATTTAATTAATAGAGATTTAAAAGTCTTTGATATAAAAGATAAAAAATTTGCAATTGGGCAAATTGAATTAATTGATGCTTCCATGGCTGAAAGTAAGAAACCTGAAATACTTAAAGAAATGGAAAAATTGAAAAATGAAAATTCTTATCATAGTGTGATTTTACTTATCACAGACATCATGAAAGAAGGTTCTGAAATGCTTATAGTTGCAGATGATGTAAGTGAAATTGAAAATGTTTTCAATGTTAAATGTGATGAAAATCATTGTGTGTGGGTTGATGGGTTAATGAGTAGAAAAAAACAAGTTGTCCCACCTTTGGAAACAAAAATTTAATAATCGATTTTTTTAAGAGGGCTTTTTTATAAGCCCTTTTTTCTTAAAAACTCCTTGATAAATATCAAAAAAGATTATATCATATTTTTAGATTTAAGTTTTCTTAAATTTAGCGTTCATAGGTGAATGCGGACTTTCGTAGGTCTTTTATACAAGCGTAAGTGCGATTTGGCACTTCTTATTCTGGCGTATCCCCGCGTTGGGGAGCTCTTGACGTATGTCCAGAGAATTTCACCATTGGTGAAAATTCTTAAAGGTCATGAGAATCATCCGCTTGTATATGATTTACGAACTCCCCGTCATTTATGAAGGCATAAATGAACAAAAGAGGTTTGTCCTTTGATTAAGGGGGTATAATGAAAAATAAATTTATCTTATCTATTTTTGTTATGAGTTTGTTTCCTCATAATGGGAAAAGTGCAACCACAACTCAACTCCAATCAGTGCTGCAAAAATATGGGGTGCCTATGATTAGCGATTGCGGAACAAAAAATGAGGCTCACTATAATGGCTCGGCTCCAGAATGTCAAGAATGGGGTATGTATTACGATAAGCCAAACAGAAGGTGTGATGTATGTCCCATTGGAACTGCCACTGATTCAAAAACTGATACTGCCTGTAAAACTATTGTCTGTCCTAATGGTAATGTTGGAACAATCATAAATGATGGTAAATGTCCCGCAGGTTATATTTTGCAACAAATAACTGGGGGAAGTTGTCCAGTGGGAAGTGTATTAACAAAAATGTAAAGTTTATGGGAGGAAGTTTTTCTTTGTTCGTTGTCTTCGCTTCCTCCCTCCCTATTATATAACAAGAAAAAAGAAAGGAGAAATAAAAATGAAGATAAATAAGAGATTAGTTATGTTGG
>CALXQL010000004.1 GCA_944390685.1 uncultured Alphaproteobacteria bacterium
CTCCTAGATCTACATTTTCTATAGTTCCTAGAAAATTTTTAAAAAATGTTAAAAGTTCGTTATAGATATTCATATCTTATCTTTATGTTATCACATTTATTATTAAGTTGATAATAATAAGTCCTATTCCTACTGTTAAAAGTGCGCCAGTTAATACGCCTAGATTATCTGCTATTTGTGATGCTATATTTGATAAAGAATTATATATATCAAAAGCAAGTTGTGCAATTACGCTAAACATTAGATTAAAAGCCTCATTATAAAAGATATTGCAACAAGAAAAAGCGCTACCGATACAATTACGCTTAAAGAAAATCCAGGTAGTATAGGAAAGTTTAATAGATTAATTGCTTGATTTAACAAAGTACTTATGAGATTTGCAATAGTTTGTATCATTTTAATATCTTGATTAATACCATTATAAACCCTAGTGTTAGTCCTATAAATATAATTGTTCCGAAAGTAAATGGGTTTAGTCCTAAATTTTCTAGATTGTCTAGTACTCCAAATAGTGTAGTAATGTCGTTTATGTTTATGTGAATATCGTCGTTTACGTCGTTTCTAAATGCAATGATGTTAATATTTATATCACTAGGTATATTACTCAAAGGAATATATAATTCGCCTTTTGATTGTTCTATACTTGGGTTATAGGTATATATAGGTAGGTATTTATTATAGTTTGCTAGTTCTACTCTTTGATTTATTATTGCTGATACAGAGCCACCACTTTTTAATTGGTTTACTATATTTTTGTTAGGCATACCAAAATAACTTATAGTTAATGGATCTATACCAAATATGCTAGTTATAAAAGCACTATCTAAATTATTTTCGTTATTTACGATTGTGGCATTTCCTACGCTACCGCTACCAACGTCATTAGTAGTAATTTGGATGGTGTTGTCGCTATTTTTAGTATAGTTTAATTTATATGGTATTTCAGAATTATTAAAATAGTTAAATGAGCTATTTTTATATGTGTAAATCGATTGTGATACGTTTCTTGTAGGGCTACCATACCACATATCAGTACTAGATATGTAATTTAGTAAGTTTATTACATTACTATTATTATCTGTAAAATAAAAATCAACTACATTTAATTGTGTGTCGTTATTTATAAATGTACCTAAAATAGGTAAAGTTATATTTTTATCTGTGTAATTTAATTTAGCATATTGTTCTTTTTGAAAATTAATTATTATTTCTTCTGTATTAATATGTATATTATTAAATCTAGATATATCGCTATAACTAGAAAAAGTATTTTTTCCAGTTCTTATTACTTGTAATCTGCTTTGGTTAATATCAAAGTTTGAATAATCTTTATAGGGATCTTCTGGTGGTTCTATTGGTGTATTATCTGCGTATATTGTATATGTTTTTTTTAGGTTTGTTTCTTCAGTGACTGGAAAAAATGTATAATATACGCTATTTTTACTGTTATCTATAGTGGTAGTTATATTATTATTATCATATTTTACTATAATTGAATTTACGTCTATTTCTGGTTTAAATATTATATCTACTCTTAATATATTTTCGCCGTTTATTGTTTTTTCGGTGTTGTAGTTTTCACTATTCATAGTATATAAATTTAATGCTTCGTTTATTTCTTTAAATGTTATTTCTTCTATTTGTGTAGGAAAACTATTGGCATCACTATTTATTTTTAATTTATATGGTAAAGGTTGTGTGTTTGGGTTTATTTTTGTAATTGAAAAATTAAAAATAGGTTCTATTGTATTAGCTTTATTTATTCCCATTAAACTAGTCATTAATAATGGTGTTATTTTTACTAAATTTATTAAATTCATAATTTAGTGTTTTTGTTTTCTTCTTTATTGATTTCTTTAATTCGATTATAGCATTTATTTGGGCTTATACTAATAGGTTCTAACACTTTTTTACTATCTTGGTATGTTATATTCTCTAGATCTTTTGCTAGTTTGATATATAAATCTGATAATGCATAGGTATCATAATAATTTTTACCTAAATAAAAATGAGTTTGTGTTAGTTCAATTAGAGTTTTTGCTGTGTATTGTTCTACGTTTTGTGTAAATTGAATTGGTGCATATTGACATTTTACAATTAAATTAAAAAACCATTTGCAACTTATACAATTAAAAACTATGTTAATTCTGTTTCTTATTTCAATTGGCATACTTCCAAGTCTTTGGTCTGTTATAATTAAATAACCACCTTTTGTGAATTGTCTAAAATCACGTATTAAAATGTTTAAATAGTCCATCACTTTATCATTATTCCAATCGTATTGTGATGCGATGCTACCGAATTCGTCAGCTATTATAATAGAACCTTCTCTTACTCTTTTAGATAAAGTTAAAATTTCAGTTGTTAATAGTACAGATTTTATTTTTTTACCTTTCCATTTAAATTCAATAGGTATATTTGAGTAAATTAATGGTGGTAGTTTTCTATAATCTTTTTCTTTTTTCCGTTTTTTATAGTTTTCTTTATATTTTTTTACGGCGTAGTTTACTGCTTGGTATGTTTTGCCACTACCTAAGCCACCAGTAAAAGCTATAACACATTCATTTGTTGGTTTTACACTTTTACTTTTTTTTAAAAGTATGAATATTAGTATGATTATTAGAGCAATAGCTATTAAAATTCCGTAAATCATTGTTTTTCTTCTTCGATTTCGTTAATTTTTTCTCTTGTTTTAAGTGTTTTTCTTAATTTTATTGTGTAAATTATGAAAAATGTTAATAAAATCATTAATGCTGGGTATGTAAATATCATTATTAATAATAAGATTTCCATTTTTTTACTCCTTTTTTAGTTTTTTTAAAAATATACTTAATTGTTTTTTTTCTTCTGTGCTATCCATCAGTAAATATTCTTGATAAAGTAAGTTGTTTATTTGTTTTAATGTTTTGTTATTTGATTTGTTTGTGAAACTGAAACAGTTTTCTATTGTTGTATAGATTTTTTCTTCTTTGTTATAAAAAATATTGTGATTTAGATATTTAAAATTGTATTTTTTTAGTAGTTCAATTTGTTTACAAGTTAAATATATTTGTAAACTTTCACTAATCATATAATTATTGTTGATTTTTTCTTCTAAATTTAATGTATTCATTTATGATTTCCTTTTTGTTTTTATCTGTTATTTTTTCATATTCTTTTTTTATTTGTAATATGTCTTTATTATCTAGTTCACATAAATATTTATGTATTTCAAACATTTTTTGAATAAATAATTTTTTCATTATTTTCATTTTTTAAATTTCCTTAAAGTTTTTTAAAAGATCGTTTAAATGGTAGTGAATAAAAGCTGTTAAAAATGTTCTTGAAACATATTGATTTTTGAAACTGCTGTTATAAGTTAAAGTTTTTGTTTTTGATAAATCATAATTGGCTTTATAGTGTTCATAATCATTAATTAAATCTTTACTATTTTTAAGCATTTTATATATGTAGCGATTTTCTACATATCTTAAAAATTTAGATGTGTTATTGATTTTGTTTTTAATTTTTTGAATGTCTGTTTCATACAATCGAATTGAAGTTATTTTTGTTTTCATAATATTTTCCTTTTGGTTTTTTGCTTTTTTTGATAAGTTAGAAAGCATAAAAGAAAACTAACTATATTTTAATTATACTTAATAATATGTTAATGTCAATAAAGCTTTAATATAATTTATGGTTTAAATATATTTTAATAATACATAGTATTATATATTTTTTTGCTACTTTTTT
>CALXQL010000005.1 GCA_944390685.1 uncultured Alphaproteobacteria bacterium
ACCACATCTCAATTATCAAATGCCATGGTTAAATATTGTGTCCCAGCATCAGCGGGAACTTGCACGGATAGGGCAACTTATAGAAGTATCACAAATACCTGCGTATGCGGTTTGGGTAAATATTATAATGAAAGAAAATGTAATAAATGTGGAATTGGAACCTATGCGGATAAAGATGATTTAACATCGTGTAAAATATGCCCAGCTGGAACCTGTGCCACAAGCGAGGAAAGTCAAAGTTGTAAAAGTTGTGGTTTTGGTGCAGCGACATGTGATGCAAAAACGTGCCAAATTAAAAGTTGCCAATCTGGATTTACATTACAAAATGGAAAATGTAAATTTTATAAAGAATATAGAAGTCCGGGAAATTATACAATACATTTGCCAGCCGGAACATATAAAGTTACGGTGGCAGGTGCCGGTGGTGGTAGAGGTGGTAATTGGGGATGCTGTTCATTGGGACATCATATGACAGGTTTATTTGTGTGTGGAATTATAGTAGGAAAATGTGAACATGCAGGAGGAAAAGGTGGGGCAGGTGGAAGAGGTGAAGGTATTACAAAAACATTAACATTAAATGAAGGTAATTATAATATAACGGTTGGAAGAGCAGGTAGTGCTGGTTCAGATCATAGTGGTGCAAAAAATTGGAATGGGCAGGTAGTTGGATGTGCATTATATAATTATTTTTGTACTACTATAGAAGGAAAAAGGCCTAGAGGATCAGGTGGTGGTGTATCAAAATTTTATAATATAACTGCACGTGGTGGTAGTGGTGGTGCTGGTGGTGAGTGTAACTATTTAAATAGTGGTGGTTGGGCTCAATGTTCCCATGCTGGAAGAAACGGCTCTACTGGTACTAGTTATTCGGGTGGGGCTCCTGGTGGTTCCCATGGCTGGGTGATTATAGAATCTGTATAAAAAAAAAGGGGGGGTATAACCTCCCTTTTATTTTATATTTTTAAGTCTTTCAATGACTTTATCTCTTTTCATTAACGGAAGTAATTGTGATAACTCTGGTCCAAATTCAATACCTGTTATGGCAAGTCTTATAGGGTGATATAAATCCCTACCTTTTTTACCTGTGGCATTAAATATGGCTTCCGCCCATATTTTCATTACATTTTGATTAAAATCAACAGGAAGACAATCAATGATACTATTTATAAACTTTTTTTCTTCATTTGAAAGGGCAGGAGGTTCAATTTCACCATAAACTACATTTACCCAATATGAAATATCATCAAGTTTTTCAATATTTCCCTTTACCATATTCCAAAAATATTCATCAATTCTACCATCAATTAAAAGAAGTCTATCCTTTACATCATCAAAATCAAGTATTCTTAATAATTTGCCATTTTCTTTATAAAATGTATCCATATCAAAACGACTAAAAGCACTTCCATAATTTGAAAGACTGAATGTTTTAGCCAATTCCTCCATAGATTTATACATTTTACCACCATTTGCAGAACCAAGTCCCACCAAGACATTAGCAATTGTCATAGCTTCAATTCCATCATTTTTAAGGCTTCTAATGGAAATATCACTTTGTCTTTTTGAAAATTTATGACCCTCTGCATTTAAAATCATTGGATAATGAGCAAATTGAGGAATAAAAGAAGCCCCCAAAGCCTCAAACATTTGAATTTGCATTGCGGTATTGGTAAGATGATCTTGTCCTCTTATTATATGAGTAATTCCACTATCCATATCATCTATTACCGAAGGGAAATTATAAAGATAAGTTCCATCTTCACGAATTATTACAGGGTCTGAAAGATGTTTCATATTAAATCTGCATTCACCTTTAACTAAATCGTTAAAGACAACATCTCCATCATTTAACTTAAATCTCCAATAAGGTTTTCTTCCCTCTGCTTCTAATCGTTTTTTATCTTCTTCAGTAAGGTTTAAAGAAGCCCTATCATAAACAGGAGGAAGTTTTCTAGCAATTTGTCTTTTTCTTTTAGCTTCTAATTCTTCTTGAGTTTCATAACAAACATAAACCCTACCATCTTTTTTTAATTTTTCCAAACATTCGTTATAGCGATTAAAACGTGAAGATTGATGAAATGTTTCGTCCCATTTTATTCCAAACCAAGAAACATCTTCTTTTACTGCATCAATATATTCTTGTTTAGTCCTTGATAAATCTGTATCGTCAATACGAAGAAGGAAAACACAATCCTCACCTTTTTGTTTTTGAGAAAGAAGGAATAACCAATTAAAAATGGCGGTTTTAATATTACCAATATGAACATATCCCGAAGGAGAAGGTGCAAATCTAACTTTAATCATTTTTTAATCCTTTGTTTATACGATAAAAGAATACTTCGTAAAAAGTAAAAAATCAACTTGAAAAAAAGACAAAATGAAGTTATATTAAATATGCCAGCAATGGCTATGATACTAAACCTTTATCAGAATAGACATTTCGGACTCGGGGGCGGTACCCGATGCCTCCACCATAATAAATCTTTATGGGGGCAAAATAGCATCGACGGGTGTAATAAAGGGTAAAGTTGTATTAAGTGATGATTCCGTCTTTCAAACGGGTCAAAAAAAATGAACGCAAATGATAATCGTTCTTTCGCAATGGCTGCTTAATTTAAGTAGTATGCGATATCAAATTCTTTAATGATATAGAACCATTAAAGTGGGGTTCGGGCTTTCCTATCAACAGAAAAGCCCACTTAATTTAAAAAGGAACTTAAAATGTATAAAAAAAAGAATTATTTAAAAAAAATAGCAATATATGATTTTGATGGCACATTATACGGCGGGGAAACTATAAGTAATTTTTATTTTTATTGTGCAAAACATAATTGGCTTTTATTTTTGTGGCTACCATATTTCATCATATTGTTTTTATTAAAAAAAATACATTTAATAAGTCTTAAAACATTTAAACAAGAATGTTTTCGCTTTTTTGGAAAACATCTATCTGTTGATAAAGTTTATAAATTTTGGGGAGTAAATAAAAAGAAAATTTATCCATGGGTAAGACAAGAATTAGAAAGGGATAGAAAAAGAGGCTATCATATAATTTGTATATCTGCCACACCAGAATTTTTAATTCATGGAATTGTAATAAAATACTTAAAAATTGATACATTGATTGGAACTCTATTAAATCCAAAGGATAATAGAAAAATAATAGGTAAAAATTGTAAAGGTGAAGAAAAGGTGGAACGATTACATCTATGGTTAAAGAAAAATAACATAAAAAATTATAAAATTGTAAAAATGGTTTCAGATTCCCTTGCGGATATGCCTTTATTTAATATAGCAGAAAATAAATTTGCGGTTTCTCCAAAAGGAAAAATATATAAAGGTCTTCCAAAAAGAAATATATAACACCGCTGGATAAAAAAACTATTGACTTTTAAATAAAAAAACGTTATTCTATGAAAACATTTTAATTTTTAAGAAGAAAATAAAAGGATTTCAAAATGAAAAGAACATTTCAACCATCAAAAATCGTAAGATCAAGAAGACATGGTTTCCGTGCAAGAATGGCTACATATAACGGAAGAAAAGTATTAAATGCAAGAAGAGCAAAGGGAAGAAAACGTCTTTGTGTTCAAGTTGAATTTTAATATTTACTAAAAATTCAAATGGGGGCTTTATGCCCTCTTTTTTATTGCAAAAAATATAGATATTTATATAATAACAATATGGTAAATTGTATAAGATATAAACATAATAAAGTAAAATTAAGAACGTTAAAAAGTCGTAGCCAAGATTTTTTTCGTATAAATCCTCGCGCTATTGCTAAAATTGGCCGTAAACGTTTGGTAAAAAAAGGTTTAATTGAAAAAAATGCTCAATTACCAGAGGATAATCCAAACCATTTTATAAATGATTTATTTATGACCCATTGGGCACCTACAAGATTTTTAGATGGTGATATTCATATAGGTTTTACCATAACCACAAAAACAATTTCAAAAAGAGCTAATGTAAGAAATCTTATAAAACGTCGTTTAAAAAATGCAATAAATGAACATATAAGGAATTTCAAAGTCTCTGGCTTTGATTTTGTATTTACAGCCCGAAGCGGTATTCTTGATGCAAGTTATAGTGATATAATTGCCCAAGTAAAAAGGGTTTTGAAATATGTTGAATGCCGTAAAAAGGATGAAGAAAAAAAGAAATTTATATCAAGAAAATATATTGATTAAATCTACCATGAAAGTTCTATAATAGATCCCTCTTGAACAACTCTACCATCTGGAAGGGAACATCTTCCAAAGACTTCTGGACCTACATCTTTTGCACTAACAGTTGATGTGATAATTTGTCCCACACCTGATGTGATAAGTCCACTACCAGCTTGCCATCCTTCGGAAATACCTTCAAATACTTTTTTGCCTGTTCCTGCTTGTTCTGTTTTTAAAATTTCATTACCATCTTCGGTATAATTACCTGTGCTTACTTGTTCTGTTGCATTCATACCAGCTAATACACCACTAGTAACACCCACACCAACACCTAAAACAGTGCTACCAATACCAGTATATAAAGCAATTTCATTTCCGGTTTGTTCAGGATTATCGGAATAACAAGCACCTAAACCAAAAGCATCATGAGAACAAGTTATTCTAGTAGTTTTCACAGCAGTAATAGACCAAGTTTTATTTATATTATCATTGCATCCAACTAAATCATTTTTAAGAACTTTTGCATTTGATACATATTTTCGTGAAAAATTGATGGAAATATCACAAGATTGTTTATCTCTATTATATTTACCACTATAAATGTTGCGACAGGCTTCTTCTTGTTCATTTATTAAGTAAACATCGGTAAAATATTTTGAAAATAAATCATATTTTGCCACATCTTTAATCATGACTTTACATGATTGAAAGGCATTATCAAAATTAATAGATTTATAACATTGAACATTTGTAGGTTGTTCAGCGCTACCCATACATTGTTGTTGCATACAAAATTTAAATTCTTGCCAATCGGGATCCGCTGGCACAGCATTTATTTTTTGCTCTTCTGAAACAAACACTTCTGGAGCAACGACAGTATTTTGAGTTGTAGTAGTAGTTGTATTTGTAGTATTTGTAGTAGTAGTTGTTGTTTGAGTAGTGCTGGTAGATTGATTTTGTGTTGCAGGCATTGTTTGAGTTGTTTGAACTGGTTGCACGGCTAATTGAGATGATGTATCCACTTGCACAGCATTACCTATGGAAGATTCCATATTTTCCATACCTATAATTGATTTTGCGACACTAGGGGCTTGAGCTCTTTTCACTCTTCTTGTTGTTGTTTTTGATACCTTTCTAGAGGAGGAGGATGCAGGCTTTCTAGTTGCAGAAAACACCGAGCATATATTAAAAAAATATATACTTAAAAAGGATATACAAACAACTTTTTTATTAAACAAGAATAAATCCTTTCAATTATAAAAATAATTATACTATAAAAATAATAAAAAATAAATAGAAAATATAAAAAATTATAATTGCCATTGAAGTAAAATTATTTCATTTTCTGTTCCAACCCATTCGCCATTTATGAAACAATTACCTCTATTAAGATTAGTTTGATTTACCTTTCCAACGCCTTGTTCTCTATTTTGAAAAGTTGCAAAATCTTTAACCCCGCTTTTTTCTTTCTCAACAATGATGTCATCAATCACACCTTGTATAGCTATATCTGTTATATTACTTACGACATTAAGGGAAGAACTTGCAATAGATAAAGCCTGACCAGCTTTTTCAAATTTGGCATTTGTATCTTTTGTTAAATCTATTGGATTTGCTTTACTTCCAGATATCCCAGAAGAATTATTAGCGCTTCCACCATTGATAAGTTTTCCGGCTATACTTAAAGCAGGCATCAATAAATAAGAAGCACTTTTTGAAACTAACATATTTGTTAAGTCTTCTTTTGACATTTTCCCTTGTATTGCGCGGGATATATCAATGCCAATATAAGCAATATCTGTTATAGTATTGATAGAAGCTTCTGCAATATCCGCAATAGGAGATGTTCCCAGCACAGTTGCAGTTATATTTCCAGCTGTTCTTAAAGAATTTGCAGTCAATGTTAAAGCTTGATATTTTTTCTTTTTTAAATACTCAAATGAATATCCAAGATTTGTATCAAATTCCTCTTGATTACAATAAAAGAATTCGCCAACAGGAATATTTTTTGATGCGGAAATATTATCTTTATTCATACCATATGATACATTTATATAACAAGATTTTCTATCGCTTGATAATTGACCATTCATATGTTTACAAGCTTCTTCCCTTTTCAAAGCCATTTCATTTAAGAAATATTCTCTTGTGGAAAGAGGAGCCGGTGATTTTGCAATTATTGAAGAACATTTTGAATCAATTACCATATTAGCAGAATCTTCATCAAAACAAAGACCAAATTCTGGCATATTAAAGTTTTCTGCCCCGAAATCATTATATGCAGTGCAATAATCTCTCGCACAATTTTTTAATTCTTTTATATTTGAAGATAAAGTTGAATCTTTTTCCACTTCTTGTTTAGAAACTAAAAGGCAATCTCTTTGTACAAGAGTTTTATATTTTTCTGTAATAGCTCTTCTATTTTCCATACATTGATCTAAAATATAAAGACATTGTTTTTTTGAATATTCAAAAAGATCAAACCCCTTTTTTATCTTATTTCCATTAAAATCCAAAAAATCAACAGAAGAACCGGAATTTGTATATTTATCTTCATAACAAACACATTTACCAATTTGATTATTTGCACAAAATTTATTCATACATAGGTTGTAATAAAATTCACAATTATCTTCATTTATTATAGGTGTAGATGTATTTGTAGTTTGATTTGTAGTGTTTTGATTATTTGTGGATGAAGATATGGATGAGGAGTTATTCGCAATTCTTATATTATTACGAGTATTATTTCTTACAGATAAAGATTTTGAAGAAGCCTTTCGTTCAGTTTTTTTAATAGCAGCCATTGTCATTTCAGGATATAAAGAAATGAAATAAATCAATGTAATAAAAGAATATTTTTTAAATGTCATATATTTCATCATCCCAATTTTCCGCCCATCTTAATTTATATGCAATAGTATCGTCCTCTGGAAAAAGTTCATGAGGAATTCCATCTTTTATAACAAAACATTTTCCAGTATAAGAATAATCTTTTGTCGCAAGATTATATACATCACCGACACTATTTACCATAGTATTCAAACCTTCCAATACACCCATGGCAATAGCCTGCTTACCTTCTGCCCCCATAATTACTTTACCAGTTCCTTTTATGTATTGTATAGGAACTTTATTGCCATTACTATCAATTCTAAAATCTGTTTCTGATTCAACTTTTTCCCCAACTTCTTTTTTACTACCTACAGCAGCAGACGCAACGGATAATCCTGTTTGTAACAAAGATATTCCATTTAAAGTTAAATTTTTAATTGAAACTAATTTTTCATCAATCTTTTCACCCATAGAAGTATTAAAAAAAGCCGAACTACAAATAAGTTTATCCCCAATTTTGAATTCTTTTTTAGCTTTTATATCTTTACCGGCAACTCCTATACCAATTAAAAGATAGCAATTGCCATCATCTTTAAAAGTGCCAAACATTTTATTACAATAATTCTTTTTATACGAAAGGAAAGATTTGTTTATTAAGTTTTTAAGTTCATCTATATTATTGCAATCGCTATAAGAATTTTTACAAGCTTCAAACCTGACATTGAAATTATCTTCATCAAAACAACCAACGAAATCATCTTTTTTATTTCCTAAACATTTTGGTTGAAGACAGGCTAGGGTGTTAGCCACATAATTATTTATATTTTTTGTTTGTGTTTGTTCAGCATTTAAAGCTAAGGAATAATCCAAACAATCGTTTGATGCATTTCGCTTAAAAGTTTCAATAATATTTTTACTCAAAGACGGACATGCATCTATTATATATTTACAATTGTCATTTGCATTATTAAATTTTGTAATATCCTTACAAGCGCATCTACCATTTGATGAATTATAACAAGTTTGATTCATACATTTATTATATAAATCTTCACAATTATATTTTGTAATTGTAGCTACATCAATTTTTTGTTCTTCATCAATTTTATTTTGAGAAGATTGATTTATCACCTGTGATGATGAAGCGGTTCTAACATTTTTATTTGATACCCTAATAGAGGTTTTTGCATTTGCTTTTCTTGTTCTGGTTTGGGCAAAGGAAGTTAAAGGAATATTTAAACTTAATAAAAGTATAAAAAAGTTCCAATAATTTTTATTATGTAAATTTAATAAGTTAAACATATAACCTTAATCCCTTTATTTATTATTGCATAAAGTTTATTTTAAAATATTGTCCCATAGGAGCCACATATTTATTATTTATATAACATGCACCTTTTTTTGTTCCATTATCAATTTTAATGTATCCATCCAAAGAGTCCGCAGTTCCGCTGGTCATCAATTTTATACCGCTACCTATAAGTGATGTATTTCCCCCAAGAACAGCACCAACAATAGTTGTTACAACACCTCCAACAGCTTTTGTGATACCAGATATCATTTGAACAATACCTTTTGCTTTATTTTCATTTTCTTCATAAAAAGTTGCAAAATATTCTTGTGTGCATTCCACCACTTCACCTACATTAAACATTTTTGATGTTAACTCTTTTTCCATTGCGCCATTAGGGTCAATATATTCAACTCCGTCTTCCCAAGAAGTTTTTGGTACACCGAAAACAACTTTTACTTTACAAATTTTATCATCGTAATCAATAGTTCCATTCATACTTTGGCAATATGAAATATTAAGTTTTTCCATTTCTTCATAAAAAGCTTTTTTCACAGCCAATTTTCTATTTGTTTTTTCCAAAACATTTTCACATTTGCTAGCTCTTCTTTCAATATTTGAAATTGTTAAACAATCTTTAAAATTTGTTCCGCATAATGGTTGCATACATTGTATATATGATTGTAAAGCCTCTTGTGAAGCCTTTTCACCATTATATGCCATAGCGTCCATATAATTTTTTGTTAAAAGATCTGTTTGGATTTGAGCTTTATACCTATTTTCAATTGTATTTTGATCTTTTAATTCACATGATTTTAATACACTAAGGCAAGTTCCTTTTGCATAGGTGTAAAGATCATTTCCAAGTCTTATATTATTACCATCTTTTTGAATTGTCTCAAAAGTATCAAGAGTTTGTGAACAATTAAATCTTATACCTTGATTATTTAAACATACACCATCCATACAATTAAAGAATTTTTCTTCACAAGATAATTCTATTTTTTGATTATTTTCATTTACTTGATTTTGAATTGGTTTTACAGATATTCTATTGGAATTTTTTGCTCTTATAGTTTTTGAAACATTTCTTGCACAAACTACATTTGAAAAATTTGTCAATAAAATTAAAAGTAAAATCCAGTTTTTTTTGTCCATAAAACTCTCCATTTCCAAGATAATTATACTATTAAAAACTATCAAAGTAAAGAAGATTTAAGAGTAAAAGAATGAACTAAAAAACCATATAAAAAATGCAATTACAATAAATGGGGCAAGTGGTGCAAAATTGATTTTTTTACTCTTGCAATATATAAACATTAAAGGGAATGAAATCACTAAAATTTTACCTAAATTTTCAAATCCAGTAAATGAAGCAATAGATACTAATAATTTCACATCTCCACCGCCAAAACTATAAGGGCTTTTAAAGTAAAACATTAACGATATAGTGAAACATAATATATAAGCGGATATACTACTGATAATACTATTAAAAGGTGTAATAATTAAAGTGTTTCTTATATTGTATTTTTCGCAGTAAATTGATATTAAAATGCCTATTAAAAGCATAGGTAAAGTTAAAATATCGGGAATAATCCTATATCTATTATCTATATTTGCGGAAAATAATAGTAAAAACATAAAGATATGTAATAATATTAAAGGATAACTTTCATTTATATGATTCTTTATCAAATAAGTTAAAGTAATACTTAAACAAGTGTAAATTATTCCCCAAATACATTTATTATAAAAATATTGTTTTTTCAAATAGTTATATTTGTTATTTTTAAGTAATTTATTATAGGGCATTTTATGTTTTTTATTATTAAAGTAATACTTTAATATATCACCTATATAACTATGCAAAGAGCAAGGGTAAAACTTCATTAAAAATCTGCTTAAAACAGGTATTAAAAAACCTATTGCAAAATATATAAAAACATTTAAAATTTGATTCGATAACATTTTTATTTCCTTTTTTATTTTTACATTTAAGATATAAACTGGAATAAAAAAAAATAAAAGGATTTTTATTATGACAAGTTGGACAGATAAAAAAATTGAAAAATTAAAAAAACTTTGGGAGAAGGGTTTGTCTACTGCTGAAATTGGCAAAAAACTTGATTTTTCAAAGAATGCAATTGTTGGTAAAGTTCATAGATTGGGTCTTTCAAATAGGGGGTCTCCAATAAAAACAAATAAGGATAAAAATCCAAAACCATCTACAAAAACAGAAAATGTTTTACCTAAAAATGCATCGGTAAAAAAAGAAACAGTTATTGAAAATACAGAGAAAAAAGAAATTTTATCAATTCCAAACGAATCGATTCGAATTTCAAAAATATCTCTAAAAAATAAAAAATCCACATCTGGGGTATCATTATTAGAGTTAACTTCTGATCTTTGCTGTTGGCCAATTGATGATATAAATTCAGATAATTTTCATTTTTGTGGTAAAAAAGTATTTAAAAATAAACCTTATTGTTTGGAACATTGTGCAATTGCTTATACAACATCTGCAAATGCAATGGATGATAAAGAACCAATTGAAGATGTTTTTAAAAATGAATAAATAACTTTATAAAAGGAGAGAGTATGGAGAGAGCCAATACCTTTTGGCAAATAAACGGGAAATATGAAGATGTGAAAGAATTTCACTATTCTTCTAATAATATGTCCTTTGTCGCCTATTTTAAAAACGAACAATTAATTTTTGTAATTGATGATACATGCGATGTTATATCACCAAATGAATTATTGATTATAGAACCATTAAAAGATGAAACAAATCTTAAAAATCCAGAAACAAAATGGGATTCCATCTTAAAAAATAAATATTCTATAAATCCAATGGAAATAAGACCAAAGGAAAATACTAAGTATAAAAAATTAGATATAAGTTATACCTCACTTGATTTATATGCATCATTCATTTCATCATTGAATGAGGAAACATTGGATTTAATTGAACAAAATAGAGAAGTTTTATCTCTTGAAAATGCTTATGAAAGAGAGGCGGAAAATCTTCTTATTTATAATAAATCAGGATCTACTTTAGAAAAAGCCCAATTGACATTGGAAAAATTGAAAAAACGAATTTTGAATATTTCAAAAAAAATGAAAAAGCAAGAAGAGGAAGAAGCAAAAAATCCTGATAATGTTAATTCTGAATTAAAAAATGAATTAATGGAAAAATTATATCTTGCCACAGAAAAATTAAAAAGAACAGAACGCCGTATAAAAAGAGCAAATAAACGTTTTGATTCGGCTCAATCTCAATTAACTGCAAACAGACAACAAATCGCTGAAATAAAAAGAAGGTTAGAGGAACGAAAGCAAAAAAATGAACAAATCGTATCATCTCAACCTATTGAAAAACCTTCGTATTCTGCGATACAAACTGATATGAATCCAACGATAAATGACAAAAACAAAATTGAATTCATCCCTCCTCAAATTGAAAAGTTGACATTTGAAAATAATAATGCTACGAATCGAAGAGAAGAGGTAAAGGAACAAACTTTTTTAACAAAGGAGAGTACTACTATGGCAAAAGAAACAGATAACAAAACAATCCAACCAACACAAGAATTTAAACCACCTTTTGTTGATGATACTGCATCAAAAAAACAAGATGGCGATATAAGATTCGCAAAAAAATCAATTGTTTTAGATGATAAGTATAAAAGAATATGGATGTATTCTCTTTCTATATTGGTTTCTCTTATTGTAGTATTTGGACTTTTCTATTTTGTAAGTGGGGATAGTTCAACTGATGAATATACAGTTAATTATATTGAACAAAATTATGAACCTATTGTTGAAGAGCCTATGCCAATAGTAGAAGAACCTATGCCTTCTCCTGAAACTTATCCTATGCCAGAAGAAACTGCTCCTGTTATGAATGATACAAATGCTCAACAAGAAATGTATCAACCAGAGGAAGTTGTTTCTCAACCTATGCCAGTGAAAGAGGAACATGTTGCTCCTGTTAAAAAAATAGAACCTGCAAAAAAGCAATCTAAACCAGTTGCAAAAAAACAAACTTCTACAACAAAGGTTGCTCCTAAAAAAGTTGAACCAAAAGAAGAAGAGGTTGTAGTTGAAGAAGAACCTATCATTGAAGAAGAACCTATCATTGAAGAAGAACCTGTTATGGAAGAAGAACCTGTTATGGAAGAAGTTTATACAGAAGAAATCGTTGAAACAGAACCATTAGAAGAAATAGTAATTGATGATAATTACTATATGGATGAAGATATGGATTCAAACGATACCTATGTAGAAGATTATACAATTGAAGATATAGATATTGCCGATACAGATTTACTTTCCCAAGCAAGAAATGCTTACATGGAAAATGTTATAAATAATGATATTTACTTAGGGGTAATAAAGGATTTAAAAATCAATTACTTTGATGATGAAAATCAAAATAATGTAAGTATATTACTTGAAAAATTGAATGAATTAAATCAATACTGGAATACATTTAGAAATTATACTTATGATGCATATTATGAAGATGATTATACATTGCGTCCAGATATCAATTATGAAGAATATGCAAATGATGAATATTTACTAAGACTTTATACAAATGCATATTATGAAATGTATGAATATTTGGTAAATGAATTTACTATGACATACGAATATGCTAATAATACAGCAACAGATTTGTATGATTTAATGGAAGAAGAAATGCAAGTTTTGGGTCGCCCAAATAAAAAATTGGCTATCTTAGTTGCTTTATATCAAGCAATTCAAGAACAAGGAGGTGCAGAAGCAGTTTTAAATGCAATTGCAATGCGTGATGATGAACTTTATTCATGTGGCCCTGAAATAGATGCTACTTTAATGCCAACTCAAACAATAACAGAAGTATCAGTAGAAGAAAATATTGAATATGATGATGGATCTTCATTATATAGAAGTGAAACAACAACAATAACTGAACAAACCTATCCTCAAGAAGATGATTTATTGGTTGAAAATGATGCTTCCTATGAAGATATAGAGTTATATGCAGATGAAACAACAGAAAATATTGTTCCAGAAGAGTTAGTTGCAACTCCACAACCAACAGAAGAAGTAATAAATACAACTCCATATAATGATGAAAAAGTTGTATATGAAGAAGAATATATTGAATATGACGAAAATGGTATGCCAATAGATAGCGAATATGTAGAATACGATGAAACTACTGATGAATATGCTGATGACAATGGTAATTATTATAACACAGATGATTATTATGAAGAAGATGGTATGGAATATTCTAATAACGAAGAAGTTTATTATGAAGAAACAATATAAATCTTATGTTTAATAAAAATGAAACCTCTTTTATAAGAGGTTTTTTTATTGTATTAATATTTTATAAGAGTTTGGAATTTTATTTAATTTTTTTATACTTTCTTTTTCAAGTATATCAATATTGATAACAGAATTATTTTTTAAAATGCTTATTTCTTGTAAAAGTTTTTCTTTAACAATGATTTTATTTTGCAATGTTTTATTTAAAGTTTCCATTTTGCTTTTATAATTTAAATAATTGAAAATACTATATTTATTAAATAATAAACTATATGAAAACTTAAATATAAGTAATAATATAACAATAAAGGTTAAATATTTAATAAAACTTTTATTCATTTTTTCTTTTTATTTTAAGATAAACATTATAAACTATAATATCATAAAATATTAAAGCGGACAAGAGGTTATTTTGTTAAAATCAATAAAATTAAAAAATATAGAAATAAAACATCCAGTGATACTTGCCCCTATGGCGGGAGTAAGTGATTTACCATTTCGTGAACTTGTTTCATCATTTGGTATACAAAAAGATTGTGCAGTATCATTAACTATAACAGAAATGGTTCCATCTACATCACAAGTGATGTTGCTTGAAAAGAAAAAATCAACAAATAAAATAAAGCGACTTTATGAACAAAATAATTCAAGTAATTTAACATCAATACAAATTTTTGGAAATGATCCGGTTTTTATGGCTCAAAGTGCAAAAATTAATGAGGATTTAGGTGCGGATATTATAGATATAAACATGGGATGTCCAGTAAATAAAATTGTTAAAAATGGGGCTGGTTCTGATTTAATGAAAAATCCACAATTAGCGGAACAAATAATAAAATCAGTTGTAAATGCAGTAAAAATACCGGTTAGTGTAAAAATTCGCGCTGGTTGGGATGCAAATAATAAAAACGCACCTACTTTTGCAAAAATGATAGAAGATGCCGGAGCCTCTATGATAACAATTCATGGACGAACCCGCAGCCAACTTTATTCTGGTAATATAGATTATGATATAATAAGACAAACAAAAAACGCTGTAAAAATACCGGTTATAGGAAACGGAGACATCACTACATGTCAATTGGCAAAGGATATGATTGAAAAAACTGGTGTTGATGGCATTATGATAGGAAGAGGCAGCTATGGATCTCCTTGGTTTTTATCAAATGTTATAGAATATTTAAAAACTGGACAAGAAACATTTTTCCCAACAATTAAAGAAAAAAAGGAAATAATGGTAAAACATATAAAAGCTATGATTGAATATTATGGAGAAAGAGGAGGGCTTTTAAATGCAAGAAAGCATATTGCTTGGTATTCAAAAGGAATAAGAAATTCTAATGAATTTAGAAATTTAATAAATAATAGTGATAATATAGAAGAAGTTTTTGATTTAATAGATAAATTATTCATATAAAATGACAATTTCTTCATAAAAATATTGATTCTAAAAAAAAATAATCGTAATCTAAAATAAAAACAATCAAAGGGGGTTATGATGGGATATAATGAAAAAGAACTTTTAAATAAAATAGAACAAGAAAAAAATAAAGAACAAACAAATGAAATTATTTTACCCCCAAAAAAGGAAACAATCGGGGAAATTTTAAAAAATAAAAGGGAAAGTTCTGGTAAAACAATTGAATATATTTCAAATTATCTAAGAATTAAACCTCAATATTTAAAAGCATTAGAGGATAATAACTTTCATTTACTCCCAGGAAAGGCTTATGCCATAGGTTTTATAAAAAGTTATGCAAACTTTCTTGAATTGGATGCTGATCAAATAATTTCACAATATAAAAAGGAAAATAATACACAAATTGAAAATATAACCACCCCATCTGATGAAAATTCTATGATAGAAGACCCTATTATAAATAGTAATCACATTATGATTATGGGAATAATTGTATTTATTGGTATAGTATCAGCATATTTTATTACTAATAAAAAAGACGAAACTCCAATTACAAATAATATAGCAATTGAACAATCACAACAACCAACAATGGATGCAACTATAACAAAAGATCCAATAACAGAAAATGTTGATATAAATTTAACTAATAAAAATATAGAACAACCTTTACAGGTTCAAACACAAAATGTTGAAAATGAATCTATTGCAAATCAAGAGGTAAAATTTGTTGAATTTATAAATGAAGACACTCAAATTCAACCAAATAATACTATATATGATAATTTAACGCAACCTCTTCAATCTTATCCAAACGATGATGAAATGCAAACTCAACCTGTTCAAAATGAAAATATGGATTTAGTTCCTCAAATAAATGAAGAAGAGGTTTTAAATTTCACACAAAGTTTATCAAATAATGAATATGGATTGCAAAATAAAGCAAATTCAAGAATAAAGTTGCATGCAATTGATACATCTTGGATAAAATTAAAAAAAGATGGACTTTATAAATATGATGCCATAGATGGTGATATAGGCGATGGCGATACAATATTTGAAACAATACTACAACCAGGTGATAGTTATTATGTTCCAAATGAAGAAGATTTATATCTTACAATAGGTAATGCCGCTGGTATAGAATTTATAATAGACGATACAAAAACAATAAATCCATTAACTACAAAGGCAATATCACGCCATAATGTTGAAATGGATGTGGAAAAATTGGAAAATGGGACAGCATATATAAGGAATAGAGATTAAAATGTCTAAAAATAAAATAAATACATCTGTTTTATCTGGCTTTGTCGAATTATTACCGCAAGGCCAATTCCTTTTTGATAATATAAAAAATTTAATTGAGGAACAATATAAAAATGCTGGTTTTGTGGCAATAGATACCCCAATAATCGAAAAAAGTGAGGTATTATTTGCAAAAGCAGGTGGTGAAACTGAAACACAAGTATATAGATTTCAAAAGGGTGATAATGATTTATCACTTCGTTTTGATTTAACAGTTCCATTTGCTCGTTATGTTGCCGAACATTATAACGATTTAACATTTCCATTTAAAAGATATCAAATTGGTAAAGTTTTTCGTGGTGAAAGAGCTCAAAAGGGTAGATATAGAGAATTTTTCCAAGCCGATATTGATATAGTGGCGGAAAATCAATTATCAATAATGTATGATGTAGAAATCATAAATACTATGATAAATACCATATCAAAAATAACAACCTTATTTAATCTTGGACCATTTAAGGTTAAGGTTTCAAATCGTAAAATTTGGGATGGATTTTTTAATGAATTTCAAATCAATGATAGTAAAAAAGTTGAAACCATGGCAATCATTGATAAAAGATATAAATTTAAAACCGAAGAAGACTTTGAAACTGAACTTAAATCTATAATAAATGATGAAAAAATATATAAATTGGCTTTATCTTTATTAAAGATAGAATTTATTAAAAATGTTGGTATATCAATACCTGCACAACATCATAACGACTTTGAATTTGTAAAAAATAATCAACTTATGAAAGAAGGTATTGAAGAATTAGAAGAAGTTATGAATCATCTTCCAGATAATACAGAGGTGGATTTATCTATTGTAAGAGGTTTAAATTACTATACAGGAAGTGTGTTTGAAACATTTTTAACTAATTATAAAAATTTTGGTTCCATTGCAAGTGGTGGTCGTTATGAACATCTATGTGATTATTATACAGATAAGTCAATATGCGGTGTTGGTGGCTCAATTGGTATTTCACGATTATTTATTCCGTTAATTGAGGAAGGTAAAATAACTACTTCTGATTTAAATAAAACATTATTAGATATTTTAATCATACCACAAAATAAAAATTGTTATAATTATGCAATTGCATTAAAAAATCAATTAAATACAGAGTTAAATAAAAGTATTTCTATTATTTTTGAAGATAAAAAATTCAAAAAACTTATGGAATACGCAAATAAATTAAATGCAAATAATGTTATAATCATAGGTGATGATGAACTTGCCAATAATACTTATACAATAAAAAATATGATAACCGGTGAACAAATTACAACCGATATGAATAATTTACTAAAGATTTTAAATAAATAGGATAATATTATGAATTTCGAAGAAAAATTATTACAATTAAAGGATAAATATAAAGATTTAGAAAAGGCTCTTATGGGAACTTTTTCAGATCCAAAAGAAATGGCAAAAATATCAAAGGAATATTCTGATTTAAAGGAAGTAATCACCCTTGCTGATATTTATTTAAAGACAAAAGATAATATGATGCAAGCCGAAGAAATGATGAAAGATGTATCATTAAAGGAACTTGCCGAAACTGAATATTATGAATGTAAAAATAAATTGCATGAAATTGAAAATCAAATAAAAATAGCACTTCTTCCAAAGGATGAAGCCGATGAAAAAAATGTTATATTAGAAATTCGTGCTGGAACAGGTGGGGATGAAGCAGCTATCTTTGCAGGTGATTTATTTAATATGTATAAGGCATATAGTGAATTAAAGGGTTGGAAATTAGAGGTTATAAGTTATCACGAAAATGAAGCAGGCGGTTTTAAGGAAATAATCTCAAATATAACTGGAAGAGGTGCATTCGGTCGTCTTAAATATGAATCAGGAGCTCATCGTGTGCAAAGAGTTCCAGAAACAGAATCTCAAGGAAGGGTGCATACATCCGCAGCTACCGTCGCAGTTATGCCAGAAGCTGAAGATGTTGATATTGAAATTTTGGATAAAGATTTACGAATTGATACTTATAGGGCAAGTGGTGCCGGTGGGCAACATGTTAATAAAACTGATTCCGCTATAAGAATTACTCATATACCAACTAATACCGTTGTGCAATGCCAAGATGAACGTTCTCAATTTAAAAATAAAGAAAGAGCTATGAAGATGCTCCGTGCTAAATTATATGAAGCTCAACGTCAAAAATTGGATGAGGAAAGAGCAGGGCTTCGTAAATCCCAAGTTGGTACAGGGGATAGAAGTGATAAAATCCGCACCTATAATTATCCACAAAACAGAGTTACTGATCATCGTATCAATTTAACATTATATAAATTGGATTATGTGATGACAGGAGAAGCACTTGATGAAATAATTGATAAATTGATAACAGAAGATCAAATTCAACAATTATCAGCATTATAAGGTGTATATGAAAAAGTTAAGGGTAAAAATGAACTATATTTTAATACTTGTTTTGCTATTTATTTTAATAGCATGTGCCAGTGTGCCAAATTCAATAAATGATGTTAATTCAAAGGGTGTATATAAAAAGGAAATCGCCCCATCTTTATTGGAAAATTTTGATCCATTAAATACACCAATAGGTAAAGTTTATGAAAAAGAATTAAAGGCAAATCCAGATTTAAGTGGTGCTACATTGATTGAAAATGGACTTCATGCATTTTTACTTCGTTCAGCATTTGCAAAAATGGCAACAAAGACAATAGAGGTTCAAACATATATCTATGATAATGACCCATCTTCACGTATTCTTCTTCAAGAATTACAAGAAGCCGCTGAAAGGGGGGTAAAAGTTAAGATTTTGGTTGATGATAATGGAATGGATTCTGATTTATCTGATATAATGTTATTGGATTTACATAAAAATATAGAGGTAAAAGTTTTCAACACATTTAAATATAGAAGTCGTCTTATCCGTTATCCACAATTCTTATTTGATTTCAATAGACTTAATTCAAGAATGCATAATAAAATGTTTGTGGTTGATGGTGTTTCTGTAATTTTAGGAGGACGAAACATTGCTGAAAATTATTTTGATTTTGATAAAAACACAAATTTCAGTGATACAGATGTCATATTCGTAGGTAAAATTGCCAAAGAAGCTCAACAAAGTTTTTATGATTATTGGAACTATCACCTTGCAATCCCAGCTTCTCTTTTCCCAGGAAGAAAAACTCCAGAAAAATTGCAAGAATTAAGAGCTGAATTTTTAAAATTGAAAGAGGAAGTTCCAGAAAAAGCAGATATTTATGAAAAAGTTATGAATTATATAGTTGATACATATAAAAATAAAAAATTTGTTGTTGAATGGGGCAAAGGATCTATTATTGCCGATCCACCAGAAAAAATTGATATGCCTAAAAAGGAAAAACTTAAAACAATAAGCCCAATTTTAAAAGCACTAGAGTATTTATGGTTAAATACAAAAGATAGTATATATATTTCTTCTGCATATTTTGTTCCAGGAAAACTTGGCACAAAACAACTTATAAAGGAAGCCAATAAAGGTGTTAATATTAACATTTTAACCAATTCTTTATCATCTACCGATGCAGCGGCAGTTTATTCTGCATGGGAAAATTATAGAAATGATTTAGTGAAATCTGGAATAAATGTTTATGAATTTATGAATAATGGAATAAAAAGAGAAGGTAAAAAAATCTCATCATTTGCTTCACTTCATAGTAAAACAATGGTATTTGATGAAAAGGTATCTTGGATTGGAAGTTTCAATCTTGATCCACGTTCCGCTTTATTGAATAGTGAAATAGTCGCAGTCTTTGAAAATAAAAATTTTGCGAAAAAATTAGTTGCTATGATGGAAAAGGATATGGCACAATCTTGGAAATTAGACTATGTTGATGGGAAAATTCTTTGGATTGGCAAATATGATGATGCAAAAGATGAAATAATAGAGTATAAATCACCAAATACAACATTATTTAAACGCTTCACAACAAAACTGCTAAAAATAATACCTGAAACATTGATATAATTAAGGTATTATAATACCACATTAAAAAAGTTAAGAAAAACTCTTAATTTTCTTGACATATAAAAAAAATAAAGTAATATATATCTGTTTAACAAACAAAAAAAGGTAAAAAAATGGTTCAAAAAACATATTCTGCAAAACCATCAGAAGTAAATGCAAAATGGTATGTGATTGATGCAACTGATGTTGTTCTTGGTCGCTTATCTGCAATAATTGCAACATATCTTCGTGGAAAAAATAAAACAATATATACACCAAACATTGATTGTGGTGATCATATAATAGTAATAAATGCTGAAAAAGTTGCCACAACTGGTAATAAATTGGCAAATAAAAAATTCTTCTGGCATACTGGCTTTCCAGGTGGAATAAAGGAAAGACTTTGGGGAGCAATTCTTTCCGGAAATCATCCAGAACGCTTGATTATAAAATCAGTTGAAAGAATGATTTCAAGAAATGCTCTTGGCCGTAAACAAATGAAAAAACTTCATGTTTATAAGGGTGCTGAACATCCACACACCGCACAAAAACCAGAAGTGATTGATGTAAAAAAATTAAACGCTAAAAATACAAAGAGAGGTGCTTAAAAATGGTAGAAAAAAAAGAAAATTTAGAAGCAACAAAAGAAACAAAAGAAGTTGCAAAAAAGGCACCTGCTAAAAAAACTGCAACAAAAAAAGCAGAAGCAAAAAAAGAAGTAAAAGTTGAAACAATCAAAAAAGCTTCTTCTAAAAAAACAACTGCTACTCTTGCTGATATTGCTCCAAAGGCAAATATAGTAAAAGAAGAAAAAAAGGAAGTTGTAAAAAAAGAACGTCCAATCCGTGATGCAAAAGGTAGAGTATATTCAACCGGAAAAAGAAAAAGTTCTATTGCACGTGTTTGGATTATGCCAGGAAAAGGTAAAATCGTTGTAAATGGAAAGGATTATGAAGATTACTTTCGCCGTCCAATTTTACAAATGGTAATATGCCAACCTTTTAATATTACAAAAAGAGATGGTGCATACGATGTAATGGCAACTCTTGCAGGTGGTGGATTATCTGGTCAAGCAGGTGCTTTAAAACATGGTATAAGTAAGGCATTATCACTCGCTGAACCTGATTTAAGAATCACTTTAAAACAAGCAGGATTCTTAACTCGTGATTCCAGAGTTGTTGAAAGAAAACACTACGGTCATAAAAAAGCTCGTCGTTCTTTCCAATTCTCTAAGAGATAATTTGTTTTTAATAATTGAAAGGATTAAAAAATGGCTAATCATAAATCTGCTAAAAAAAGAATATTAAGAAACGAAAAGAAAAGAATTGAAAACAAAAGTCGTATGTCAAAAATTCGCACTTTTGTGAAAAAAGTTTCTGAAATGATTTCCGGTAAAAAAGATAAAACCGAAATTCAAACTGCATTATCAAAAGCAAATAGCGAACTTGCAAAAGGCGTTAAAAAAGGTATAGTTTCCAAAAGAAAAATGGCAAGAACTATGTCAAGATTTGCAAAAAAAATGAATGCAGAACAAAAATAATATTCATTTTGATTAAAAAAAATCCCTCTTATTTGAGGGATTTTTTATTACTTCTAATTTGCCATATTGGAACGTTTTAAGAAGAATGTTACTCTATTTGTTTCACCAGGTTTATTACATTCGGTAATACAATCATGAGGAACAGTACCATTTGTTCCTGTAGGATTTGGTGTATTATAGTATCCTTCACAATCACTTTGGAATTCACCCATACAGAAATAAATACAATCTTCTTTTGATAATTTTGATAAGGATACATCAATACAACCACCAACATAAAAACTAACTGTTCCAATAGGTGTTTTTGTATTTACATTATTTTGTTGTAATTTTTGTTTTACTTCATTTGTATCGCCAGATTTTCTTCCAAAATAAATAGCATTGATTTTATCGCGAATATTTTTAATTGTATCAATGGTTTCAATTCTTCTTATTTTATGTGAATAATCAGCATACATTTTAAAACTTGTTCCGGATATTGCCCCAATCAATGCAATATAAAGAAGCACTTCTAACATTGAACGACCTAAATCAGATTTTTTAAATTTCATAATAATCTCCTTTCACGAAAACATTATATACTAAAATAAAGATTAAGTAAATAAAAACCTCCCATTTGGGAGGTTGATTTAATATATAGGATATTTTTTACAAAGTTCCTTAACTTTTTGTTTTACCGATTTTATTACAGGAGATTCAAAATCTTTATTTTTAACAAAATCTTCTACAACCTCTGTAATGAAATCAGCCACCATAATTACATCATTTTCTTTAAACCCTCTTGTTGTGATTGCAGGCACCCCAAGTCTTATACCAGAAGTGACACTAGGAGGATTTGGATCATTTGGAATACCATTTTTATTACATGTGATTCCAGCATTTTCCAAAGCAACATCACAATCCTTACCTGTAATACCCTTACTTCTTAAATCTACAAGTATAAGATGAGTATCGGTTCCCCCACTTACCAAATTGAAACCATTTTTTACTAATCTCTCACCTAAAACTTTTGCATTTTTAAGTATTTGAGAGGCGTATTCTTTCCAAGAAGGAGTAAGTATTTCACCAAAAGCCACAGCTTTACCAGCTATTATATGTTCCAAAGGACCACCTTGAATTCCAGGGAAAACAGCCTTATCAATTTTCTTTGCAATTTCTTCATCATTAGTAAGAATCATACCACCGCGAGGACCTCTTAAAGTTTTATGTGTAGTGGTTGTTACAACATCAGCAATTCCAATTGGGGAAGGTATGACACCTCCTGCGACCAATCCTGCGAAATGAGCCATATCAACCATAAGATATGCACCAACTTTATTTGCAATGTCTTTAAATCTTTGAAAATCAATTAATCTAGGGTAGGCGGAGCCTCCTGCAATAATAAGTTTAGGTTGATTTTCAATTGCCAATTTTTCCACCATATCATAATCAATAAAGCCATCACTATTTACTCCATAAGCAATAGGTTTGAACCATTTCCCACTAATCGTAGGTTTTGCCCCATGAGTTAAATGTCCACCGGCATCAAGGCTCATACCCATAATAGTATCACCAGCATTTAATAAAGCGAATAATACAGCCGTATTTGCTTGTGCACCACTATGAGGTTGAACATTTACAAACTTTGCATTGAAGATTTGTTTTGCCCTTTCAATTGCAAGAGTTTCAATTTCATCAATAAATTTACATCCTTGATAATAACGTCTACCGCTATAACCTTCGGCATATTTATTGGTAAGAATAGAACCCATAGCTTCCAATACAGCTTTTGAAACGATATTTTCAGATGCAATTAATTCAATTTGATATTGTTGTCTATCAAGTTCATTTTGAATTATATCATAAACTTTTTTATCGCTTTGAGCCAAAGAATCTTTAAAAAAATTCATTCTCCACCTTCCTTTCGTATAAATTAAACATCAAAAAAATGATATAATTAAATATATCAATTTTCAAGTATATTATTGACAATATAAAAAAAATATAGATAATTTAAGGATTACAAATAAAGGATATAAAATGAGAAAAATAGAACAAAAAGATTTAGAACAAGGATTAAAAGATTATATGGCAATATCTTATCCAAATCAACAAATACAATATGAAAAAACATCTTCAACTTTAATAACCGCTATTGGTGATGGATTTAAAGTAGAAGCCCGTCCAACTATGAAAGGGACAGGTATAGAATTTACTAGGCTTACAAAACAAAATTCAAAATAAAATTTAAGAAATTTTTGCAATTCGTCTTAAATGTCTTTCCTCATTTGAAAATTGAGCAGTTAAAAAAGCATTTAAGAAATCGAGATTTTCTTTATTTGAAAATGCCTTTGCACCCAATATTGCAACATTTGCATTATTATGTTCTTTTGCAAGTTTTGCCTCTTCTGGACTATAAAGAAGTGCCCCACGAATATTTTTATATCTATTGATAGCCATACTCATTCCAAGTCCAGTTCCACAAATAAGTATTCCAATTTGATTTGGGTTTTCATTTAGATTTTCCGCTAATTTATTAGCAATATCGGGATAATCACAAGAATCATTTGAAAAGGTGCCAATATCATTGACATTATATCCTTTATCCATTAAATAATTTTTTAAAAATTCTTTTAATGAAAAACCGGCATGATCTGAACCAATAATTAAATTTTGCATGAAATCCCTCCTTTATGATTTTAATCTCGTTTTTGTTTAAGATCCCCATTTATGAAAGCGCCATTTTCAATTGAAATATCCTTATGAAAAATATTACCATTTATTCTTGCAGAAGATCCCAAATAAACGGATATAGCATTTATATTACCTTCCACATTACCATATACAACTATTTTCTCAACATCAATAGAATTAGTTTTGATTTTTCCATTTATGCCCACAATTAAAGTTTTGCAATTTATATCACCTTCAATTGTGCCATCAACATATAGTTCTGTATCGGATTTAACAAAACCTTTAATATAAGTTGAACTACTGATTAAACTTGAAGGAGCAATTTTCTTTTTTATTCCAAACATAATACAATCCTTTATTTTTTATTAGTTTTAACAAAAGCATAAGGGTTCAAAGGTCTATTATTATATCTCAATTCATAATGTAAATGGACACCGGTGCTTCTTCCAGTAGAACCAGCCAAACCAACCTTTGTTCCCTCTTCAATGATATCACCTTTTTCAACATTTACCTTACTTAAATGAGCATATAATGTAGTGAAGCCCAATCCATGATCCACTTCCACAGCTAAACCATAAGGACCACGCATACCGGCTTTAATTACTTTACCTGCGGAAGTAGCATATAAAGGAGTTCCCATTTTTCCACCGAAATCAATACCAGTATGCATTGCCGGAGTATTATTAAAAGGATCTTCCCTTACACCAAACGGAGAAGTAATTCTTATCCTAGTTTTAATAGGAGCCCCCAAAGGAAGCATATTTTTTGCCTTATCCAAACCTTCCCAAAGGTTGACTTTTATATTGGCATTTTTGAATTTTTCTTTTAACTCTTCTTCATTTAAAGATATTTCAGTTGTAAGAGGAGTATATTTCTCACCAAATTCACTACCACTTTCTTTTTTAACTTTTTGAATGAGTTTTTTTCTATCCTTTAAATTTACTTGGGAAAGAACAGAATCAACTTTTGAAATTGTGGATTCTAAATTTTTGATATTATTATCGGCAAGAGAAATTACTTTATCCAAAAGGTTATTTTGTAAATCTCGCATAGTGCTTAACGAAGTTTCAAGTAAATTATTTCTATTTTTAAGGTTAATATTTTCATTTAAGACAACGTTTTTTTCTAATTCAGTTTTTGCATTTTTATAATATATATTAGATATATTCATATTATCCCAAGAAATTTCATCAATTAAATTATTAAGAGATGAATTTACATAACGAAGTTCAGTTGAAAGAAGCAATTGATTTTTAATTAAGTTATCCTTTTCCTCTTTGGTAATTGTATTATTGGAATGAAGTAATGTAATAATATTTTTTTGTGAATTTTCAATTTTTTTGTTAATTTCTGCGATGGTATCGCGATAAACCTTCATATCAATAATTGATTTATTAAACTTATCTTTTGCAAGTTGCACTTGATTATTTTTTTCATCTAATAAATCATAATTTAGTAAATAAATTTTTGTTGTAAAAAAAATCCAATATAAAATGAATAATGTAAATACAAATAATATTGATTGTAATAAAGGGGAAATATGATAAAAATTTAATTTACCATTTTTATTTGTAATGAAAACCCTTTTTTTAAAAATTTTATGAAAAATCAAAGACAAATATTCAAAAAATGTTTTTTTTGAAGGATCTTTTTTTAAAATAATTTTTTTCACTTCTAACTCCTTAATAAAAAAATTATATTTTATAAGATATATAAAAACAAGTAATTTATTTTACTATTGCACAGATTTTTTATCGGGATAAAAAGTAAACACAATATTTTTCCAATCTTGATAATATTCAACAGGAAGATTATAAGGACTACATACAATCAATGCACGTCTTGCGCTTTCTGCAACAGCCTTAAACCAAGGAGAAGACTTATATTCATCGGTATTAAGTATGTCAATATCACTTATATTCCCATCTGGTGCAAGAGTAGTTTTAATGACTATTTTCATATTTTGAATATCCTTTGCCCCTGGATCAATATTCCAACAAGAACGAAGTTTTATTCTTATTGCATCTACATATGAAACGGAAAGTTGCTTTCGTAAATAATCTGCGGTTGCATTTGGTTGGTAAGAAGAGTTTTGCTTATCATCATCAACAGAAAGTGATTGAATACCTTTTTTCACCTCTACTACTTTTTCCTCTTTAATTTTATCAACGGATGCCAATAATTCCTTTACAGAGGAATTGACTTCCTCTTTTTTCTCTTGAACTTTTTCATCTTTTTTAGGAGGTTCTTTTTCTTCCTTTGAAGTGATTAAAGTATCTTTTTCAGTTTTGATTTCTTCTTCAATAACTTCTTCTTTAACTTCTGTTTTTTCTGTTTTAGGGGTAGGGGATATATTGCTATCTTTTGAATTATCCTTTTTTTCTTCTACAATTTTGGTATCATTATTTGCTTTAACCTCATCTTTTTTAGGAGGAGGAGGGAGTATAGTTTCCTTTGCCACTATGACATTATCCAAATCAACTATGATAGGTTCATCATATTCAAAAGATGAAATAATTTTTTTTGAAAAATTTATATGAGGACTTACCATAATTAAAATTAAAAAGAATATATGAGCAATAAAAGAAATCAATAACCCATCTTTTAAAAGAGGAGGTATGAAATTAAAAGCATCAATATTTGTGAAAACAAAATGCTTTTTCATAAGCTACTTATCCTTTTTATTTTGTATCATAGGGTCGGTTTTAAGACCAACTTTTTTAAATCCAGCTGATTTTAATTCACCCATCACTTCAATGACTTTACCATATTGAGCCTTTGTATCGCCACTTATGACAATTGACATAGAAGGATTTTGTTTTAACATAGATTTTAATTTAGTTTTTAATTTAGATTTTGAAATTTTTTCCTTACCAATGAAGATATTACCGCTTTTATCAATTGAAATATCAACGGCTTTTTCTGCATCTTGAATGGCGGTTTTGGCTCCTTTTGGTAAATCAATGCTCATACCAGTTGTAAGCATAGGAGCAGTTACCATGAATACGGACATCAGGATAGACATCACATCAATCATAGAAGTCAAATTTATTTCTGGTTTATTATGTCCATATTTTTTATACTTTTTAACAAACATTTAAACCTCTTAATTATTTATATTTTCATCAATTTGACGTGAAATAATTGCGGTAAATTCACCTGCAAAACCTTCAATTTTCATAGAATATTTAGCTAAATCTGTTGTGATTTTATTATATCCAATAACTGCTGGTATAGCTACAATTAACCCTAATGCAGTAGTGGATAAAGCCGTAGCGATTCCAGGTGCAATAACTCCCAAAGTAGTGCTTTGAGAAGAACCTATTGCAGAGAAACTGGACATGATACCCCAAATTGTTCCAAACAAACCAACCAAAGGAGCAATACTACCAATCATGGAAAGAAAATCAATTCTATCTTCCAATTTACCCATTTCCTTTTCAATGGTGATAGTCATGACTCTATCAATTCTTTGATGAAGATTTGCGGTTTTAGGAGCATTATTTTTAGCCCTTAACAAAGAAGAAGATTTTTTCCATTCTTTCATTGCGGAAATGAAAACCAATGACATAGGGTCATTTGCCTTTGATTTTAATGAATTAAATAATTCATCAAGAGATCCACCGCTCCAAAACTTTCTTTCAAAAATTTCAGCGGATAGTTTAATTTTTTTTAACATAAAAGTTTTTTCAATAATGATTGCCCATGAATAAATTGAAGCAAATACCATTAAAATGGAAACAAGTCTTGTCATCAAATCTGATTCGGTAAACAAGCTAAATAAAGAAAAAGTAGATGGTTCCATAATAAACTCCTTTTAATTATAATAATATAAAAATATTACCTTTTTTTATGATAAAAACAAGCAAAAAATTCATATATTGAAACTATATAAAATCATAAAATAGTTCATCTTAAAAATAAAAAGAAATATTATTTATACTTTTAAAAAATTCAAGATTTTCAGTTGTAATATTATATTTATCACGAAGAGGCACCACCACTTTTTTCCCATCAATAAAAACATTAAAGGATACATGTGTATATCCTGGTCCAATAGTATTTAATACCTTTTTAAGGGCGGATACAGCATCAACATCCTTTACATCAATATTCAAAGTTCCATTAAGTTGAGTATTAAGAGAAATTATTTCCGCACCATTACCAAAAAATGATAATCTTCCATCACTATATTTAGTATCACAAGAAATAATAACAGGTTTGCCACTCTCTAAATTTTCCTTTGTTTTAAGGTTATTCATACCCTTTTCAAAAAATAATATTTCCATTAGTCCATATTTATCACTCAAAGACACAATGAAAAATTTCTTACCAGATTTAGAAATTCTTGATTTTATACTATCTACAATCCCAGCCACGGCGATTTTTTTATCTTCTTTAATTTCATTTGCCTCAATTGAATTCAAAGCATGCATAGATTTTAATACATTTTCATATGTATCAAGAGGATGAGCAGATACATAAAAACCAATTACTTCATGTTCAAACTTCATTCTTTCCAAAGGATTCCAATCAATTTCTTCGGCAAGTTTTATATCATCTCTTTTCACATTTATTTCATTGAATGCAAATAAACTAGATTGGTTAACTTCTTTATCTTTGTTAATAGATATAATTTGAGATAATATATATGATACATTTTTAAACAATTTAGCTCTATTAGGATCCAATTCATCAAAAGCGCCAGCCTTTATAAGATTTTCTAAAACTCTTCTATTTAAAATTTTAGGGTCAATTCGTTCAATAAAATCGGTGATATTTTTAAATGGACCATTTTTTTCTCTTTCTGCGACAATATCTTTTACGGCACCGACACCCACACCTTTTATACCAGCCATAGCATAACGAATATCACCATTTTCAACGGAAAAATATTCAAAAGATTTATTTATATCTGGACGTAAAATTTTTATACCCATTTTTTTAATATTATCAGCAAAGAAAGACAATTTATCCACATCAGCCATATCATAAGTCATGGATACAGCCATAAATTCAGCGGGATAATTTGCTTTTAAATAAGCGGTTTGATATGAAATCCAAGCATAACAAACAGCATGAGATTTATTGAAACCATAATTTGCAAATTTTTCCATTAAATCAAAGATTTTCATGGACGTTTCTTCATCAATGTTATTAGTTTTAAGACAACCTTCTTTAAAAATTTGCCTTTGCCTAATCATCTCAGCTTTAATTTTCTTACCCATTGCACGACGAAGTAAATCAGCCCCACCTAAACTATATCCGGCAAGAGATTTTCCCATTTCCATCACTTGCTCTTGATAAACCATGATACCATAAGTTTCTTTTAAAATAGGTTCCATAAGAGGATGTAAATATTCCACTTCTGCACCGAATTTTCTTGCAATATATGTAGGTATATTATCCATAGGACCTGGACGATACAAAGCAACCAAAGCGACCAAATCTTCAATTTTATCAGGCTTCATGTTTAAAATAACATCTTGCATACCTTTTGATTCAAGTTGGAACACACCGGCTGTATTTGCGACTTTTAATAATTCATAAGTTTTAGGATCATCAATAGGGATATTGGCAATATCTACTTTAACATTGAAATCCTTTAATACCATATCACAAGTCTTTTTGATAATAGTTAATGTTTTAAGCCCCAAAAAGTCGTATTTAATAAGCCCAGTTTCCTCAACAAATTTCATATTATATTGAGTCGCAGGAATATCTGATTTTTCATCTTTATAAAGGGCCACCAATTCATCAATTGGTCTATCTCCAATCACTACACCCGCAGCATGAGTTCCAACATTTCTAAAAAGCCCTTCTAATTGTAAAGCGATATTTATAAGCGCTTTTAATACATCATCATTATCAATAGCCTGTGCAAAATCAGGTTGATATTTTATTACATTTGATATAGTAACGGCTACATCTTTACCTGTTTCATTATCAATAATTTTAAAAGGAATGAGTTTACATAAATCATCACATTTTGTATAAGGAATGCGAAGCACTCTACCAACATCTTTTATAACGGCTTTTGCCTGTAATTTACCGAAAGTAATTATTTGCCCAACGCTATCATATCCATATTTTTCTTGAATATAATTGATGACTTCCCCACGTCTATCCTGACAAAAATCAATATCAAAATCCGGCATATTGACACGTTCAGGATTTAAGAATCTTTCAAAAAGTAAGTTAAATCGCAAAGGATTTAAATCTGTAATTTTCATACTCCAAGCCACAATAGAACCCGCACCACTACCACGACCTGGACCAACAGGTATATCATTTTTTTTCGCCCAGCCTATAAAGTCCGCCACTATTAAAAAATATCCGGAAAAGCCCATTTGAATTATGATACCTAATTCATATTCCAATCTATCATAATAAGGTTTTTGTTCTTCTTGTGTTAAAATATTTGCTTTTTCAAGTCGTTCTTTTAAGCCATCTAAAGCCTTTTGCCTTAATAAAGTAGGTTCATCAGCACCTTTTTCCACATGAGGAAGCAAAGGTTTAGATTTTTTTACCTTAAAAGCACATCGTTTAGCAATTAAAATTGTATTTTCAATAGCCTCTGGTAAATCGGAAAAAAGTTCTACCATTTCATCGGGAGATTTAAAATAATGTTCTTCTGTTTCATGACGTCTATTTGTTTCATCTACATATTTACCATCTGTTATACAAAGCAAAACATCATGAGCTTGATACATATCCTTATTTGTGAAATAACATTCATTTGTTGCAACAATAGGGATATTATGTTTATATGCAAGGTTTAAGAAATCATCTTCTGTTCTTATTTCTGAAGATAAATTATGTCGTTGAATTTCAATATAAAACCTATCTTTAAAAATATCCAAAAGCTCCAAACATTTTTTTTCAGCCAAATCTTTATTTTCAATTAGTAAAGCTTGTCCTATAACACCTTTAACCCCACCGGAAAGAGCAATTAACCCTTCACTATGTTCTTTTAAATCTTCAAGTTTTATATTAGGAGCCTGTTCAGGTAATTTTTTAATATAAGCATGTGAAATAAGTTTTATAAGATTTTTATAACCTATTTCATTTTGCACAAGTAATATGAGTTGAGGATATTTTTCATCAAGTATTATTTCATTTGGTATAGAAAAATCTACTGCTATTTGAGTTCCCAAAATAGGTTGAATTCCACCTTCGGCAATATATTTTGAAAATTCTGCACCACCAAAAATATTATTTGTATCAGTGATAGCCACAGCCGGCATTTTAAATTCTTGACACAAAGAAACTAATTGAGGTATACGTAAAGCTCCTTCTGCAAGGGAATAAGCAGTATGATTCCTAAGATGCACAAAAGGAGCATAAGACATAAACGCAACCTCTAATCAAGTTTTCCATGACAATATTTATATTTTTTACCACTTCCACAAGGACAAGGAGCATTTCTACTAATATCTAAATTAGCATACTTATCAATTTTATTACCATTGAAAGCATCCAATGTATCTTGTGAAGTTTTCAAATCTTCATTATCAGGTTCTTCATTTAAACGAGCCACACCTTCACGAGTAAATTCAGTTTTTGATAATGTTTGAATAGTTTTATACTTCATTGTCATCATATTTTTTTCAAATGTGATAAAGGCTTCCTTTTTATATTCATTAAGAGGATCTTTTTGCCCATAAGCGCGAAGTCCAATTCCATGTTTAATTGAATCAAGAGTTAAAAGATTGTCTTTCCAAATTTGATCTAAAGTTTGAAGCATGACTGATTTTTCAACAAACCTCATGAACTCAACGGAATATTTCTCTTCTTGACTTTTCATTTGATTATTGGATAATTCCTTAATTTTTTCAAATATAGTTTGTGGAGAAATTGAAGGATTTTCCTTTACCCAATCACTTACATTTGCTTTAATACCTAATGTTTCAAGACATTCAATTTCAAGTCCATTTATATTCCAATCTTCCGGAGATGATGTATGAAGAGGAATTGCTTTATCCACAATATCTTCAATAACATCTAAACGAATATCTTCAACATAATTATGCACGTCATCACAAGCCATAAGTTCATAACGTTGAGAATAAACAATTTTTCTTTGTTCATTCATTACATCATCATATTTCAAAAGATTTTTTCTAATAGAAAAATTATGAGCTTCAACTTTTGTCTGTGCTTTTTCTAATGCTTTTGATACCCAAGCATGTGTAATAGCTTCACCACGTTTAAGTCCCAATCTTGATAACATAGATTTCATTCTTTCCCCACCAAAGATGCGCATCAAATTATCATCCATAGAAAGGAAGAACTTAGAAGCACCAGGATCACCTTGACGACCGGTTCTACCACGAAGTTGGTTATCAATACGGCGAGATTCATGTCTTTCTGTTCCAATTACATAAAGACCACCCGCATTCAAAGCGATTTCTTTTTTCTTTTCAATATCATCTTTAATTTCATCAATTTTTTTCTTGATTAGTTCAACATCTTCCATACCGGCAGTTTCTTGTTTAATACGCATTTCCAAATTACCGCCAAGTTGGATATCAGTTCCACGACCAGCCATATTTGTTGCAATTGTGATTGCTCCTGGCACACCGGCTTGAGCGATGATATAAGCTTCTAATTCATGATATTTAGCATTTAATACTTGTGCATGAATACCACTTGCTAATAAACGTCTATTGAGTAATTCAGATTTTTCAATTGAAATAGTTCCAACTAATACAGGTTGATTTTTTGCATGAAGTTCTTTAATAAGTTTTATAACTGCTTCATATTTTTCTTCTTCGGTAAGATATATTTCATCTTCATAATCAATACGAGCAATAGGAAGATTTGTAGGAACTTCAATACATTTAAGTTTATAAATTTCTTCAAATTCTTGAGCTTCTGTAAGTGCGGTTCCAGTCATACCAGCAAGTTTTGGATAAAGACGGAAATAATTTTGATAAGTGATACTTGCAAGAGTTTGAGATTCATTTTGCACTTTCACATGTTCTTTAGCTTCTAATGCTTGATGAAGTCCATCTGAAAATCTTCTACCTTCCATTATACGTCCGGTAAATTCATCAATAATATAAACTTGTCCATCTTTTACAAGATAATCCACATCTTTTTTATAAAGTTTATGTGCGGTCAAAGCCTTATCCAAATGATGAACAATTGTAGCATTTGAAATATCATAAAGATTTTTTATTCTTGTAATTTTATGTTCATGAAGGGCATTTTCCACAAATTCCATACCAGCTTCGGTTAATGTTGCATTTCTATCTTTTTCATCTACTTTATAATGTTCTTCTTTTAATAAAGGAATGATTGTATCAACTTTATTATAAAGATCAGAAGAGTCATCGCTTGGTCCAGAAATGATAAGAGGAGTTCTTGCTTCATCAATTAAAATAGAATCCACTTCATCAACAATTGCAAAATTAAAAGGACGTTGAACCAAAGTTTCCAATCTAAATTTCATATTATCGCGAAGATAATCAAAACCAAACTCATGATTTGTTCCATAGGTAATATCAGCTTTATAAGCTTCTTTTCTTTCTAAATCGTCCATTTCACTTAAAATACAACCACAAGAAAGACCAAGGAAGTTATAAAGTTTTCCCATCCAATCGGCATCTCTTTTTGCAAGATAATCATTAACAGTTATAACATGAACACCTTTACCTGTTAATGCATTAAGATAAACAGGCAATGTCGCAACCAAAGTTTTACCTTCACCTGTTTTCATTTCAGTGATTTTACCATCATGAAGTATCATACCACCAATCAATTGCACATCATAATGTCTTTGACCTAAAACTCTAACGGATGCTTCTCTTGCTACTGCAAAAGCTTCAACCAAAATATCATCAAGGGTTTCACCTTTTTGAAGTCTATCTTTAAATTCAAAAGTCTTAGCTTTCAATTCATCATCTGAAAGTTTTTTCATACTTTCTTCTAATGCGTTAATTTTCAAAACTTTTTCTTTATATTTTTTTAGTGCGCGATTATTAGCGGTGCCAAAAACTTTTTTAATAACATAATTAAACATGATATACCTTTCCTTTTTTATTTATTTTCCAATAGTTTATTATTTTTTATTTCAAAAGGTCAAGACAAATATAAAAACACTTTCAAAATAAAATAATTAAATTATAATATAAACTATAATATAGGAGCAAAGTTTTGGAAAATAAAGATTTAATTCATAAAAAACAAATAAAATATATGAAATTGGCTATAAATGAGGCAAAAAAAGCATATAATAAAGAAGAAGTTCCTATCGGCTGTATTATAATTGACAAAAATGATAATATTTTAGCTAAAACACATAATTTAGTTGAACATAAACATAATGCCACATACCATGCTGAAATATTGGCAATAAATAAGGCTATGAAAAAAACAGGTGATAAATACTTAATGGATTGTAGTATATTTATAACATTGGAACCTTGTCCTATGTGTGCAATGGCGATTTCTCTTGCAAAAATATCAAATATATATATAGCAGCGGAAGATAAAAAGGGTGGTGCAATCTTAAATGGTATTAAATTATATGAGACAGCAAAAAATTTATATAAACCAAAAATACATGCTTCAATTTTAAAAATGGAAAGCGAAATACTTTTAAAAAATTTTTTCAAAAATATACGAAATAAAAAAGTAATTGAAAAAGAATAAAAACTATTTTATAATTTCATACATAAATAAAAGGGGGAAGATTATGAAATTAAAATCTTTATTTGCATTAACACTTATTACATTATCTGCATGTGTATCAAACCAAAATGTTTCATCAACAAATATGGGAAGTGATTTACCATATACATTTTCACAATTTTCTGATATTCCAATACCAGAAGGTGCCACAATGAATCTTGATAAAACATCAATTTTCGGTCGTGAAAATGATTGGTTAGGAAAAATGACATTTTCTGCTCCATATAATGTTGGCGGAGTATTTGATTTTTATATGAGTGAAATGCCAAAATTTGGTTGGAATGAAATTACATCTGTAAGAGGAACCAATTCAGTATTGACATATTCAAGAGATTCAAGAGTTGCTTTAATCCAACTTGAACCATCTGTATTTGAAGGAACAAACATTACATTCACTATGTCCCCAGAACCAAAAAAGACAAAGAATGTAAAATTTAAACAAGATATGAAAAAAACAGAAACTTCTTCTATGTCAAATTTTAAATTGACTCAAAAAGAACCAAAAAATGAAGATGGACTTGATACAATATCCGTAACTCAATCATCAATTTTTGTATCCCCAGATGCACAAAAGGCATCTGCAGGTTCTTTGGGTTTGGGTGATGCATCAAATGTAAATTATCCATCATCATCAAATGGAGTAGGCAAACCACCAAGATTTTAAATTACAAAAATTAATTAATCCTCATTAAAAGGGGATTTTTTATTGCAATTTACATAAATTCCTATTATTATATAAAATATTAAGAAAGGAGGACATAATGTCTATGAAAAAAATATCACTATTAACTATATGTGCATCATTGATGATAACATCTTGCACATCTGTAAATCCATATACTGGAGAAACTCAAGCAAGTAAAACAGCTGTTGGTGCTGGAATAGGGGCATTCAGTGGTGCTGCAATAGGAGCATTAACTAGCGGTTCAAAAAATAAAGGAAAACACATGTTAACCGGTGCATTGGCTGGTGCAGCTGTTGGCGGCGGTATTGGTGTTTATATGGATAAACAAAATGAAGAACTTCGCAAAAGTTTACAAGGAACAGGTGTTAGTGTATCAAAAGTTGGTAATAACATAACATTAAATATGCCAGGCAATATCACCTTTAAAACATCTTCATACGATTTATCACCAAATTTCTTTGATGTATTAAATTCTGTTGCAAAGGTATTAAAGGAATATGATGAAACAAATATTGAAGTTATAGGTCATACCGATAGTACAGGTTCTCGTGCAACTAATATGACTTTATCATATAATAGAGCAAACGCTGTTGCTAAATATCTTCAAAATCAAGGTGTGAAAGCATCAAGATTTTCAATAGAAGGTTATGGTCCTGATTATCCAATATCAAGCAATTCTACTTCTGTTGGAAGAGAAAAAAATCGTCGTGTTGAATTGAAATTAACACCAAAACAATAATAAAAGAGGAATTAAATTTCCTCTTTTTTATTTGTATTTTTATTAAGTTATAAAAAAGCAAATAGAATCTTGCAAAATAAAAAGCAAGGTATTATAATCCTAATATGTCAAAAAAATAAAACGAAAGGAAAATAAAATGACATCAATAGTAGATATTCATGCTCGTGAAATACTTGATTCACGTGGAAATCCAACCGTTGAAGTTGAAGTTCTTCTTGAAAGCGGTGCTTTTGGTCGTGCCGCTGTTCCAAGTGGTGCATCAACTGGATCTCATGAAGCAGTTGAACTTCGTGATGGTGATAAATCAAGATATTCAGGAAAAGGTGTTTTAACCGCTGTTGAAAATGTAAATACATTGATTGCAGATGCAATAATTGGAATGGAAGCGGAAAATCAAATTGAGATAGATAATGCAATGATTGCACTTGATGGAACAGAAAATAAAGGTAAACTTGGTGCAAATGCAATTTTGGGTGTATCCCTTGCTGTTGCAAAAGCTGCAGCTGAAGAAGCTGGTCTTCCATTATATCGTTATATTGGTGGAACATTTTCACATGTTTTACCTGTTCCAATGATGAACATATTAAATGGTGGAAAACATGCTGATAACCCAATTGATATCCAAGAATTTATGATTGCTCCTGTTGGTGCAAAAACAATGGCAGAAGCAGTTCGTATGGGTGCTGAAGTTTTTCATTCATTAAAAAAACAATTAAAAGATGCAGGATTCAATACAAATGTTGGTGATGAAGGTGGTTTTGCACCTGATTTAAAATCTGCTGACGAAGCATTATCTTTCATAGTAAAAGCAATAGAATCTGCTGGATATAAACCAGGTGAAGATGTAAAAATTGCAATTGATGCTGCATCATCTGAATTCTATAAAGATGGTAAATATGAAATGACAGGTGAAGGTAAATCATTAACTTCTGCTGAAATGGTAAAATACTATGAAGATTTAGTTGCAAAATATCCAATTTTCTCACTTGAAGATGGTATGTCCGAAGATGATTGGGAAGGTTGGAAATTATTAACCGATAAATTAGGTTCAAAAATTCAACTTGTTGGTGATGATTTATTTGTAACAAATCCAAAAAGATTGAAAATGGGTATTGAAAAAGGTATTGCAAACTCAATACTTATAAAAGTAAATCAAATTGGAACCTTAACTGAAACTCTTGCTGCAATAGAAATGGCACATAGAGCAGGTTATACAGCAGTTGTTTCTCATCGTTCTGGTGAAACAGAAGATGCAACAATTGCAGATATAGTTGTTGCAACCAATGCCGGACAAATTAAAACCGGCTCACTTTCAAGAAGTGATAGAATCGCTAAATACAATCAATTGATTAGAATTGAAGAAGAATTGGGCGATGTTGCACAATATGCTGGAAAATCAATCTTGTAAATGAATGAAATCAAGCCCAGAATTTTTTCTTGGGCTTGATTGGTAAAAAGGAGAAAATATTATGGCTGGATCAATAAATAAAGTAATTTTAGTTGGAAATCTTGGAAGGGATCCTGAAATAAAACATTCACAAGATGGTAATAAAATAGTTACTTTCAATATTGCAACAAGCGAAACTTGGAAAGATAAAAATGGTGAAAAAAAAGATAGAACTGAATGGCATAGAGTTGTAATTTTCTCACCTGGACTTGCCGAAGTCGCTGAAAAATACCTAAAAAAAGGTTCAAAAGTATATGTTGAAGGTCAACTTCGTACTCGAAAATGGCAAGATAATTCCGGACAAGATAAATATTCAACCGAAATTGTTTTATCAGGTTTCAATGCTTATATGATAATGCTTGATAAATCAAATGGTGGTGATTTTGAACCAAGTGAAGATTCAATGCCAGATTCTGGTTGGGATAATTCAGAAACATCGGTTGATATTGATGATGAAATACCATTTTAAAATAAAAGCAGAGTTTTTAACCTCTGCTTTTTTCTTTTATATTTCCAAATAAATTAAGTCTATTTTGTAATTCCGTTTCTAGTATTTTTTGTAACTTTGGATTTCTTTTATCTTTATTTAAATGAGTTTCATAAAATAAAGCTAAAATAGATAATTCACTAATACTTTCCTTAACATTATGTAAACTATCAAATTTTTTACCTGCGAATTCATGTTTTTTCATAAAAATCTCCTATACAAGCCATAATGTCGAAATATATTAAACAAGAATATACACTTTGTCAATAATTATTTAATTTTATCTTTAATATTTAAAATTAATTCACTGCGTAAAGCGGTTCTTAATTTACTATCTTCAGTTAAAATATCAATCATATTATTTCCAGATATAACCAAATCAAATGATGAAGTTGCATCATAAATACTCTTAATAATATCCTTTGCAATATTAAATATTTGTTCTTGATTTTGTTTTTCAAGTTTATCATCTGCTTCACGAATTAAAAATAAATGAGATCCATTATCATAAAAAAATTTCATTTTAGATTGAACTTTTTTATAATCCTCATTTTTACCTGTAATATTTATAATTGCATCATATTGCATATTTTCTGGAATACTATTTCCAATCCTTACCATAAAATTATTAACTAATTTAATATTATTCATTTTACACCTCTTTATTTATATTTTTTTATAATATAAGACAAAATAAATCAATTGTCAATATTTTTTTATATTGAAATTACATTATAATTATTATAATTTATATAAAAATAAAAGGAAGTAAAAATGGATAATTCACAATATATAAATTTAGAAAATGGAAAATATCGTAAAAATGTAGGTATTATTGTTATAAATAAGAATAAAAAAGTCTTATTTTGCGAACGTAAATTTTTAAAATCTGCAAATGAAAGTGAATATAAATGGCAATTTCCTCAAGGCGGCATTGATATAAACGAACTTCCAAATCAAACAGCATTAAGAGAACTTTATGAAGAAACCGGTATAAAAAATTGCAAAATTATTTATGAAGATGATAAATGGAGAAAATATGATTATCCAAAAGAGCTAATCAATTCAAACTTAAATAAACGTAAATATAAAGATACAAAAGGACAAATTCAAAAATGGTTTATTATTGAATTTATTGGACAAGATAACGAAATATCTATCCCATCAGAAGAATTTGTTTCATATAAATGGATTGATTTTGATGAAAACCTTGTAAAGGATATAGTTCCATTTAAGCAAGAACTTTATAAAAATTTAATAAATGATATGAAAAAAATATTAAATAATCTTGAAAAATAAAGAATAAACTCTTATATAAAACAATGTTATAAACAAAACGGAGGTAAAAATGGAATTAAAACCATTATTTAATAATGTTCTTATTGAAAGAGTTGAAGAAGAAACCATAACAAAAGGGGGTATAATAATCCCTGATACAGCAAAGGAAAAACCATCACGTGGTAAAGTTTTGGCTGTTGGTGATGGCTTAACACTTGAAAATGGAACAAAACAACCTGTATCTGTAAAGGTAAACGATATAGTTCTTTTCACAAAATGGGCCGGAAATGAAGTAAAAATTGATGGCAAAGATATGATTATTATGAAAGAAACTGATATTCTAGGAATAATTAAAGAATAGGAGATTAAAATGACTACAAAAATTATAGAATTCGGTGCAGAAGCAAGAAATAAAATGAAATTGGGTGTTGATACACTTGCCAATGCTGTAAAAGTAACTCTTGGACCAAAGGGAAGAAATGTTATGATTGATAAATCCTATGGTGCACCAAAAATTACAAAAGATGGAGTTTCCGTTGCAAAGGAAGTAACAGATTTAAAGGATCCATTTGAAAATATGGGTGCAAAGGCTGTAAAAGAAGTTGCTTCAAAGGCGGCAACTGATGCAGGTGATGGAACAACAACTGCAACTGTATTAACTCAAGCAATTTTTTCTGAAGGTGTAAAAATGGTTGCAGCAGGAATGAATCCAATGGATTTAAAAAGAGGTATTGATAAAGCTGTTGAAGCTGTAGTCGCAGATATCTCAGGCCGTTCCAAAAAAGTTTCAAAAGATGAAGAAATTGCACAAGTTGCAACAATTTCTGCAAATGGCGATAAAGAAATTGGTGAAAAAATCGCTTTTGCAATGGAAAAAGTTGGAAAAGAAGGTGTTATCACTGTTGAAGAAGCAAAAGGTATGGAAACCGAAGTTGAAGTTGTGGATGGTATGCAATTTGATAGAGGATACCTCTCACCATATTTTGTGACAAATGCTGAAAAAATGAATTGTGAATATGATAATCCACTTATCTTAATAACAGAAGGTAAAATATCAAACTTACAACCAATTTTACCAATTCTTGAAAATGTGGCACAAAGTGCACGTCCTTTACTTATCATTGCAGAAGATGTTGAAGGTGAAGCACTTGCAACTTTGGTTGTAAATCGTATAAGAGCAGGGTTAAAAATTGTTGCTGTAAAAGCTCCTGGCTTTGGAGATAGAAGAAAGGAAATGTTAAAGGATATAGCAATTTTAACATCTTCAACAGTTGTTTCCGAAGATTTGGGAATGAAACTTGAAAATATCACACCAGATATGCTTGGAACAGCAAAGAAAATTGTTGTTGATAAAGAAAACACAATAATTGTTGATGGTGCTGGTGATAAAACAGAAATAGAAGGAAGATGTGCTGAAATTAAAAATGCAATTGAAAACACCACATCTGAATATGATAAAGAAAAACTTCAAGAAAGACTTGCTCGCTTAGCAGGTGGAGTTGCTGTAATAAAAATAGGCGGTTCATCTGAAATAGAAGTGAAAGAGAAAAAAGATCGTGTTGATGATGCATTGGCTGCAACACGTGCTGCGGTGGAAGAGGGTATAGTAGCCGGTGGTGGTATTGCATTACTTAGATCAATTCATGCGTTAGATGATATTAAAACAACTAACGAAGATCAAAAAGCAGGTGTTAATATAATTAAAAAAGCACTTGAAGCTCCAATTCGTCAAATTTTATCAAATGCTGGTGTTGATGGAGCAGTGATTGTTGGAAAAATTCTTGAAAACAAAGATACAAATTATGGATATGATGCTTCAAAAGATGAATATACAGATATGTTAAAATCTGGAATCATAGATCCAACAAAAGTTGTTCGTTGTGCACTTCAAGATGCAAGTTCAGTATCTGGACTATTGCTAACAACTGAAACAATGATTGCCGAAGCTCCGGAAAAAGAGGCACCACAAATGGCCGGAATGGGCGGTGGTATGCCAATGGGCTCAATGGGCGGTTTTTAATAAAATAAAGGACTTCATTAAGAAGTCCTTTTTTTATTGACAAATGTATTTTAATTTTGTATATATAAAATAAATAACTTCATAAAAGGAATAATTATGAAAAAAGTAAAACCTGATATGAATAAAGAAAATATTGAAAATAAAAAAGAGAAAAAAGTTAAAAGAGGTATAAGTTTTGCCACTCCTTCTCTTTTTGTAATGGATAAAGAAGATGAGTTTTCTTTTTTAGCCCAAAGTGGCAATCTTTCAAACAATATAAATCAAAATGAGATTGATGCATTAAATAATTTTTCAAATGCAATATCCAATCATTCTATTATGTTGTTAAATACAAACACAAAGGGAAATGAATATTTTCTATTTTCTGGTTATGATTACAATGATACAATGAAATATATACAGGAAGTTGGATTTTTATATAATGATAATCCAATTGCTATACAAGAAGAATTAATTTCAAAGAATACATCATTATTAGATATGCATATGATAAATATTTCCAAAATATTAAATGAAAAAGAATTAGATTATCAAAATGTAGTCTTTAACAATGAATTATTCACTATTTTTGCTGAGTTTAGTAAAAATAGATAATGGTTAAATTCTTTTTGCAATTACATTAAGATTTTTATCAACTTTTACAATTTTCACTTTAACAATTGAATTAGGTTCTATTGCTTCACCATCAATTTTTACAAATATATAATTTTCAGTATATCCTGAATTTTTATCTTCAACTAAGACATTGAAAACTTTTCCTTTTTGTTTTTTAATAAATTTATATTTTATCTTTTCACCAAGAATGCGAAGTTTTAAAGCCCGTTCTTTTTTAATATTTTCAGGTATTTGATTAGGCATACTTCCAGCCTTAGTTCCATTTCTTATTGAATAAGGGAACACATGTAAATGAGAAATTTTACACTTTTTTACTAAATTATAGGTATTATAAAATTCTTTTTCACTTTCACCTGGAAAGCCAACAATGAAATCCGCACCAATTGCAATATTTTTGTTAACTTTGCGAATTTTTTTACAAAGAGTTATTATATCATTTCTATTATGTCTACGTCTCATATCATGCAATACTTTATCATCACCCGATTGAATGGAAAGATGTAAATGAGGCATTAAACGTTTATCTAATTTCATCAAACCTAAAATTTGATCATAACTTTTTGCAGGATCCAAAGAAGATAAACGAAGACGTTCCAGCTTTGGAAATTTATCCAATATTTTTTTTACAATTGAAAAAAGAGATTTATTTTTACTTTCCACACCATATTCTGCAATATCTACCCCAGTTATAACAATTTCCTTATAACCTTTTTTTAAGAAACCTTTAACTTGATTTAATATGCTATTTTCGGAAAAACTTTGATTTTTACCACGGGTAAAAGGCACAATACAATAACTGCATCTATTATTACAACCTTGTTGAATTTGCACAAAAGCCTTAGTTTTCCCATCAAAAGAAAATAAATCATCATTTGAATGTATTTCAATTTGTTCTGGAGGATTTTTCAAAACATCTCCAACAAAGATGAAAGGAAGATTGTCATTTTTATAATTAGCCATTTTATCATAAAATTCTTGAATCAACTTTTCTCTATTACCTAAAACTGCAAATACATTGGATTGAGTTTTATAAAAATCAACGGAATTTTGAGCGGAACATCCAGTAATAATTATTTTTGCAGAAGGGGATTCTTTAACTACTTTACGAAAAGTTTGCCTTGCTTGTCTTTCAGCTTCACTAGTGATTGAACAAGTATGTAAAACTATGACATTATCAATGCCGGCTTTTTCAATTCGTTTTTTAATAATTTCGGATTCAAAAATATTAAGCCTACAACCGAAAGTGATGATTTTAATATTATTTTTCATTTTCTACCTTTTACATAAAAAAACACTTGATAAGATTATATATATAGTGTATAAATTATCAATAGTTTTATTAAAAGGAGTAAAAAATGGCAAGAATAACCGTCCAAGATTGTATGAAAAAAGTAAATGATAGATTTGAATTAGTGGTCCTTTCCGCACAAAGGGCAAAGGATTTACAAAATGGCACCCCATCATTTGTTGCAAAAGATGATGATAAAAATACGGTTATTGCATTAAGGGAAATAGGTGAAGATAAATTAAATATTGAACTTCTTCGCGAAAACTTAATTTTAAATTTCCGTCAAACTGCGGAAACAAAGGAAAATAACGATACTAATAGTGATTTGGAATTTATTGAAAAAGAAATAATGAACGATATTGTTATGGACGCTGAAAGTAGTGAAGGTCTAAATAATGTATCCGAAGATGAACTTAAATCAATAGAGTAGGGTGCACCAAAATAAAATTTAAAAAGGGAGGGTTTTTAAAATCCTCCCTTACTTTTTATAAATATCTTGACTAATTATATTTTTTGTTATAACTTGAAACAAGTTTTAATCAAAAAAAGAGGTTTAATATGAATATTAAATTAAACGGCTTTAAAATTAAAATAATAAATATCAATAGAATGTCTAAAAAAGAAGACTCTATGGTATTCATGAATAATTTAAATAAACAAACATCTAACAATCCCGAACATTTGACATATTCAAAGGAACGTAAATTGCAACTTGCGTACGATAGTGCCTATAGTTCCATTTTCTATTCATATCAATATGATCAAAATAAAATTTCTTATATAATTGAAAGAGATATAAGCTTCAATAATTTAGGTGAAAAAGTTTTAACCGAAGAAGAAATTGCCAAAGCAATAATCAAAGGAGTTAATGCTGCAACCACCAAATTAAACGAAACATATTTAATTTCACAAAATAAAAAGAAACCTAAATTAAGACTTATTGCATATAATATTGATTTAGAAATTGCATTAAGTAGAGAATTGGAAAAAAATATGCCATCAAATTCCAATACCATAAATCAAACAACATTAAATTTAAGAAATCTTCTTATTGAGAAATTACAAAAAAGAAAATAAATATAAAAAAACGGACTAAAAATGAATATAAAAGAACATAAAATAACGATAAAACCATTTTCCAAAGGTGATGAACATATATTATATACTTTTAATAAAGAAACTAACACATTAAAGTTAGATTTAATGAAACTCTTTTTTAATATTAATGATATAGATACTCTTACAACTCTTTCAAAGGATAATTTTTCGGTTTTTGTAACAGCTTCTTTTCTTTATGCAATTACAAATTCTTCAAATGATGAATTACAAATATCACATTTCATTAAAGATTTATTAGAGGATACTTCATCAATTGATTTATCTAAATTAAATTTTGAAGTCATTTCATATCATAGAACATTTACAAATAATTTTAATAAATATATTAGAGATAATTTACAAAAAACAAAATAATCTAATAAAGAAAGGGGTTAAATATATACCCCTTTATTTTAATAGTAGTTTGTCGCATAATATATCTTATGTGTAAAACATATTAAGGTTTTATAGAAAGAACTTCATATAAAGACTTTCCATCTTCCAATAATGATTTTGCTATATTTGTATATTCACCATCATCTTTATGCAAAATGATTTCCGGATAAATAATTGATGGAGTTTTATAACCTTTTTTTGCCTTTATAATAATCCTATTGGAAATTTCGCCTTTTTTTGAATACAAAGGAAATATTTCAATTTTCCCCATTGATAAAGATTTCAACGTAAAAATAATATCATCAATTCTATCAGCTTTATGAATTATTGCAAAACTACCACCATTTTTAAGCCTTTTTATGGAAGATTTTATCCACATTCCCAAATCCAACCCTAATTCACTATGAGATTTTGCCTTTATTATATCAGGAGAAGAATTTCCCTTATAAAAAGGTGGATTTGTGATTACAATATCAAACTCCCTATTCTTTAAATTTTTCGTTGATTTAAAAATATTTTCCTTTAATAATGAACACCTATTTTGAAAATCATTTAATAAAATACTTTCATTTGCAAGATTTAACATTTCGCTTTGAATATCAATCCCTAATATATTGATATTATTGAATCTTTTCAAAAGACAAAGTGAAATCCCACCCCCACCTACACCCACATCTAAAACAAAAGATTTTTTCTTTAAATCATGATTATCAATGACACTTGCCAATAAAACGGCATCACTTGAAACTTTAACACCTTTTTCAAATTGTACAATTTTAACTTTGCCATTAAGAAGAGTATCAATTTCCGTTTTCATAATCTTAAATCCTTGCATTTATTAGAGTTATATTATATCATATAAAACATATTTTATAAAGGAGAAAAAATTGAATCAAGACATTAACGAAATACAAAATCTAAATGAAGATGTTTCCACAATTGAAGTTGAATATGAAGTTCAAGAAAATAATGATACGGAAAATATCATGATGGAAGATAACCTTTCCAACACTTCATCTACTGATAAAAATTTAACTGAAACAAATGAAAAAAATACTACTGGTGTTGCGACTTATGTATCAATTCCTGATATAAATGACACTGCACCGAAATGTGATTATAACTTACTTACTAATTATGATAAAGTGAATATATGGACATCATTTTTTTTCATAGTTTTTTTAATATTATTTATGAAAAGGGAAAAATTTGATAACATAATATTAAAAATAACAAAGTTCATAACAAACCATCAAATACTATTAAATTTAATATTTTTAATAACAACAATGGGGATTTTTTTATACCCAAGATTTTTCAATACCGGAATTTCTGGTGATATAAATATATTTACTATGATAGAATTTTCAATTTTCATACTTTTAAATGCAAGTTGCTTTATGTATTTAAAGATAAGAAAATTAAAAAGCAAAAATTTTATATTAAAGGATAAGGAAGTTGATTTTGCTGGTATGTCATTTTTAAAGCGAAGTCTATGGATATTTTCCATAACTGGATTATTGTTTTTCTTTTTAACTGAATCCAAAATTGCATTTATAATACTATATTTGTTATCAAGCCTTGCTTTAAGTTTTTCCTATATCAAACTTGATGTAAAGGGTTTGAATGCAATTAAAAACTTAAATATAATATTCCTATCATTTCAATTATTTTTAATAGGAAGCCTTCTTGGAATTTATGTATTGCTTTTAACGGGAAGCATTTTAACTGGTTATTATTTATCAAATAAAGATAACACAAAAAAATTATATAAAATAATGAAAAGTATAATATAAAGGAGTTTTAAAAGATGCCATTTCCAAATATATCACCTATTGCATTTGAAATATTCGGGTTAGAAGTTCGTTGGTATGCATTGGCATATATATTTGGTTTTATGATATCGGTATCCCTTATAAAGCATTTTTTACGAACATCTACAAATAACACTATATCATATAAGAATTTAGATGACTTATTAACCTATATGATTTTTGGAGTTATTTTGGGTGGTCGTTTAGGTTATGTAATTTTTTATAATTTAAGATATTATTTATCAAATCCATTGGAAATAATCCAACTTTGGCATGGGGGCATGTCCTTTCATGGGGGATTATTGGGAAGCATAATAGCCACATATTTATGGAGTAAAAAGTATAAACAAAACTTTTTATACATTACGGATTTATTAAGTATTTGTGCACCAATTGGACTATTTTTTGGACGTATATCAAACTTCATTAACGGAGAATTATACGGCCGTATAACCACCTCTTCCCTTGGAATAATATTTCCTAACACAAATGGATTGCCACGCTACCCAAGTCAACTTTTTGAAGCATTAAGCGAAGGTTTAATTTTATTTATAATATTATTTGGGTTAAGACATATAAAGACAATAAGGAATAAATACGGAATTTTATCTTTTACATTTCTTGGTGGATATGCTATTGCCCGTATTTCAATGGAAAATTTCCGCGAACCTGATGAGCAAATAGGATTCCTATTCAATTCATCATTAACAATGGGGCAACTTTTAACTATTCCAATGTTAATTATTTCTATCATAGCCATAATAAAAATATCAAAACAAAATAAAAAAGAAGATTTATTCATCACTTCCCCTCTTTTGAATAATAATACTAAAATAATAAATAGGTTTTTTACTCGTAATGGAGGTGTTTCAAATGGCGTTTTTCAATCATCAAATTGTAAATACGAAACAAGTGATGATAAAGATAAAGTAAGAAAAAATCGTGAAATTTTGTTATCAAGTATTTCACTTGATGCTAATAAAAGTCTATTTACATTAAATCAAAACCATACAAACGAAGTTATAATAATTGATGATCCAAACGATACCCCTAATAAATATTTGGATATAAAAGCGGATGGACTCATTACAACTATACCTAATATAGCAATAGGAATCCTAACGGCTGATTGTATTCCAGTATTGTTAATGGATGAAGAAAAAAAGGTTATAGGGGCAATTCATTGTGGTTGGCAAGGTATCCATAAAAACATAATCAAAACTACAATTGATAAACTAAAATCATTGAATTGTGATATTAAAAATATAAAGGTTGCACTTGGTCCATGCCTTAAAAAACAATCATACGAAGTTGATATTGATTTTATGGAGAATATTGTAAGAGAAAAAGAAACTTATAAAAATGTATTTAAAAAACTATCTAAAAAGAATAAATACCTTTTTGATTGCACAAAATATTGTGTTATGAAATTAAAGGAAGAAGGAATTAACTATATTGATATTTTAAATTTTGATACCTATAAACAAGATGATTTATTTTTTAGTTATAGACGAAGTGTAATTACAAAAGATTTTGCAACCTCTCCAACTGATGAAGGAAGATTGTTATCAATAATAAGTATTAAGGATTAAAATTTAAAGTTTATCCATATCTATTACGGCATTAATTTTACCAAGGAAATTATATTTTTCATATTGTTTAAAATCAAAACCTTCGCCAACAATGGTTCCAAAATTTGTATTTGCCATAATTGGTTTATCGCCTTTTACTGAATTATTATTAAGATTTACAACGGCACTATCGGTAAAAACTTCATTATTTTGATTATCAATTAAATAAATATTACCATCTAAAATTAAATTATTATCTTTTTTAATATAGGTTCCATTATCCGATTTTAAATCAATCCAATTGGAATTTTTTAAAAATAATTTACCTGTAATTTTTGATAATAAAATTAAATTATCCACCCTATTTTCTTGAAACTTATCAACATTTAAAGAAAAAGTCATTCCATCACTTCCTTGTCCATAAAAAGCCCCCTTATCCATAGTAAATGAAATTTTATCTGAACTTTCAAGTGTTGGAATATCAATTTTAATATTTTTAATTTCATTTAATTCCGGAGCCAAAATAATAATACTTAAAAACAAAGCAACGATTGAAGGAAGTGCAATTTTAAGCAAGAAAACTACACGACTATGAGTAGTTTTTTGCTTATAAATTTTCTTTATCGTTTTATGATAAGCCTTAACTTTTCTATGAAAAAGATTAAGATATTTCAATTTAGGCAACCCCAGCTTTTAATAAATCATGGAAACTGATGATACCAATAGGTCTATTATCATTATCAATAACGAAAAGAGCTTGTATTTTTGCCTCATTCATTAATAATAAAGCCTCTGAAGCCAAAGTATCATTAGAAATAGTTTTTGGAGATTTGGTCATAACTTCAAAAACTTTTTTATTCATTAAATCAACACCTTCATGTAATCTTCTTCTAATATCACCATCGGTAAATATACCACAAAGCCTACCATCATCATCAATGACACCCACACATCCAAAACGAACTTTTCTACCCATAACATCTAATACATTATCAATACTATCCACCATTTTTACAAGAGGTATTTCATTATCTTTATGCATAAGTTCACTTACTTTTAATAAAGAAGCGCCCAATTTACCACGAGGATGCCAGTTTTTATACATATCACAAGTTAAACCTTTTTCTTGTTCTAATACATAAATTAAAGCATTTGAAATAGAAGATAATAAAATAATTGAACTTGTAGGAGCTTTACCAATGACACAAGTTTCCAATACATCTGGTATAGTAATATTTATATCTGCACATTTTCCTAATGTACTTTCTGGATTATTGCAAATGGCAATAAGTTTTATACCAAAACGGCGAGTGTAATCAATTACATCATTTAATTCTTTTGTTTCGCCACTATTTGAAACAGCAATGACACAATCATTATCATCAATAATTCCCATATCACCATGGGAAGCCTCTGCACAATGAAGGAATACAGATTTTGTTCCAGTAGAAGATAATGTTGCAGCCAATCTTCTTGCCACATAACCAGATTTACCAAGACCAGTTACTACAACTTTACCTGTTAATTCACGTGTAATATAATTCACAGCATCAATAAATCCCATTGGAAAATTTTCATACATTTGATGTAATGCTAAAATTTCCTTATTTAAAACTTCCAAAGCGGAATTAAGAATTTCTTCATTTGTCATAATAAAACCTATTTATTTTCAATTACAATTATTTCTATTGTATTATTTTTTGTATGTTGAGGTGTTTCATCTTCTAAAACCATAATCATAGTTTGAGATGTAGGCACACCCTTATCTAATAATATTTTTCTTGTATTAAGAAGTCTAGAAAAAGCAACGTTTCTATTATCATTATTAACATAATATGATGTAAGTTTCAATGTTATATCAGCATTTTTCAAAGCCCTATCAATAACACCAGATAAAATATTACTATCAATTACATCTTCTTGATTTTCATTAAAAGTAATTACAAGATCAGCTTTTACCTCATCAATTTTATTTTTCACATCAACTTTTACTTTTTCTTGAGCTTTTTCTTCCATTTCCTTGACTGAATTAGCTAATTTTTCAGCAGTTTTCAAAAGCTCTTTAGCTTCACTGATGTTTTTATCTGTTCTTGTATTATCAAAATTTTCATTTTTAATTTCATTAACCTTTTTTTCTTGTTCAATATTTTTAGATACAGGTTGAACTATATTAACCATAGGATCTTTTTTAGATAAAGGTTTTGCCTCTACAACTTTTTCACTTTTTTCTTTTTTAGGTGCGGGAGGTAATACATCAATTACATATTTAGGTTGAGATTTTTGATATTTTGGACCACTGGTATTAAATCCCCAATTTTCTTTTGTTGGATTTTTAAGTTTTACAGGTTCCATCAATTCCATTTTAGAAGTCTTTTTAATATTTACTTTATTTTGAGTTAAAGATATAGGTTTAAAATCTTCTTCATCATCTTGAAAAATAAAAAATTCCTCATCTAAATCAAATTTATAATTTTGAGCGGATACAGAATTTACACAAAAAATATTTAACAAAGCAAATAATAAAAAATATTTTTTCATAACAACCCCCTATTCTTTTTCTTTTATTATAATACTTGTTAATTCGGATTGTAAATAACTATTTCCACAAATTAACAAATCGGCATCAAAAAAGTTATCTGTAATTTTACCAAACATATCATAGGCACGAACAATTCCACCAGCTTCTTTTACAATTAAGGCACCTGCTGATACTTCAAAAACACTTTTACCCTTTAAAATCATTGCATCAATAGCCCCAGATGCCAAATACCCAAAATTTAAGGAATCAGAATTGATTATTTGTAAAGGTATAGATGTTTTAAGTTTTAAATCATGAATATCTTTTCCGGAATAAGTGATTAAAGCATTTTTATAATCTTTTTTTGCGGATACCCTAATTCTTCTGGTCATTCTTGTTTCTGAAACGAAAGCGCCACTACCTAATTCAGCATAAAACATTTTATCTAAAATAGGATTAAATATAACAGAAGATATGATATTTTTTTGTTCTTGAAGAGCAATTGATACAGCAAAGAAAGGAAAAGCATGAGTATAATTATCAAATCCATCAATGATATTGATGATGAATCTATGAGAAATATCACTGCCTTTGATTTCTTTTGTTGGTGTTAATATACCATATTTAGGTCTAGCCTCTAACAAAGCATCAATCAAAATCTTTTCAATTTTTGTTTTTGAAGCATTTGCGAAATTTTCACTACCATTTATAGAGGATTGAAGTTGCTCAATTTCACCAAAATCTCTTAACATAAACCTGGCAATTTTACGACAAGATATAGTCATTATATGTAAGTTTGCAGACAAATTTGTATCCATTTTACAACTCCTATTTACGATATTGATAATATATACCTATAATATGTAAAAAAAATAAAAATGCAAGTATTTTCTTTAATTTATAAGAATTAGAGATAAGACACCTATTGATTTTAATAAAAAAAGGATATATCATATTAACATTTAATAATACAAGGAGAATAATATGACAACAAAAAAACCAGTAGTTTTATGTATACTTGATGGTTGGGGCTATAACCCAAATAAAGACGGAAATTCAATTGAACTTGCTAATACTCCAAATTGGCACAGAATGTTAAACGAATACCCACATGCTTTAATTGAAGCAAGTGGTGAATTTGTAGGACTTCCAGAAGGTCAAATGGGAAATTCAGAAGTGGGCCATACAAATATTGGAGCTGGTCGTGTTGTTATGCAACTTTTGGGTATGATTGAACAATCAATAAAAAAAGATACATTAAAGGATAATGAATACCTAAAAGAATTTATATCTAATGTAAAAAATGCAAATGGTTCATGTCATATAATGGGCTTACTTTCCGATGGTGGAGTCCATGCTCACATAAATCATATAATTGCCCTTGCAAAGGCTGTTGAAACATCTGGGATTAAGGTATACCTTCATGCAATAACCGATGGAAGAGATACCCCACCATCATCAGCAAAAAAATATATGGAAGAATTTATTGAAAAAACAAAGAATTTAAAAAATCTTGAAATTGCAACAATAAGTGGTCGTTATTATGCCATGGATAGAAATAAAACTTGGGACAGAACAAAACTTGCTTATGAAGCAATGGTTGAAGGAAAATCCATTGAAAAATATACAAACCCACTTGATGCAATTGAAAATTCATATAAAAATGAAATCACAGACGAATTTATAGTTCCAAGTTGTAAAGAAGGTTATGATGGAATGAATAATGGTGATGGAATTTTAATTGCTAATTTCAGAGCCGATCGTGTTCGTCAAATTGCTGATGCTTTTGCAAATTCAGAATTTAATAATTTCCAAAGAGATAAAGTTGTTAAATTTTCCTCTCTTTTAGGAATGGCGGAATATTCGGAAGAATTAAACACTTTCTATAAAACATTATTCCCAGCTGTAAGTCTTACTAATATTTTTGGTGAAGTAATTGCCAATGCCGGACTTTGCCAACTTCGTATAGCTGAAACAGAAAAATATGCACATGTTACATTTTTCTTCAATGGAGGTGAGGAAAAAACATTCCCATGTGAAGAAAGAATTTTAATTCCATCTCCATCTGTTGCCACATATGATTTAAAACCAGAAATGTCAGCTTACGAAATTACTGATAATTTAGAAAGAGTAATCAATGAAGATAAATTTGATGTGATAATAGTAAATTATGCAAATGGAGATATGGTCGGACACACAGGTATTCAAACAGCTTCACAAAAAGCAGCGGAAACAATTGATGCTTGTATTGCAAGACTTGAAAAAGCAGTTTTAGCAAAACACGGAGCCCTTTTAATAACTGCTGATCATGGAAATGTGGAAAAAATGATTGATGAGAATGGAAAACCATTCACTGCCCACACATCAAACCCAGTTGAAACAATTTTAATTGGATGTGATGATGTAAAAGAATTGAAAACTGGTGGAAAATTGGCGGACATTGCCCCTACTCTATTAAAAATATTGAATATAGAGCAACCAAAGGAAATGACTGGAACACCATTGTTTTAAAAAAAAAGCCTCTTAAATGAGGCTTTTTTATTACATAGCTTTTTGAACTCTTGATAATACAATTGATTCAAATTGATTTTTGTTAAATAATGAAACTATACTTTTCCAATGTTGATTTGCAATATTAACAACATTTTCATCAAATAAAATACCTTTATTTTGATTTATATATGAAAGAACATCTTTTTCATTCCAAGCATCTTTATAACTTCTTTTGGTCATCAAAGCGGAAATTACATCAGCCACCCTTGCCACTTTACCAAGCAAAGAAATTTGTTCACCATTTTTATTATTTGGATATCCCTTACCATCAATATTTTCATGATGATTGGCAATGATATTGATAATTGTTGCATATAAAGCTTGTTTGAAAGTATCCATATTTTTACGGGATTTAAAAAGCTCTTTTACAATATGAACACCTATACTTACATGATTTTTAACTACTTCAAATTCATCAGGAGTTAATTTTCTATCAAGATCTAATATTTCTTGAGAAATATATGTTTTACCAATATCATGAAATCTATAAGCCAAGGCGACACTATCAACCCCTAACTTATTTAAAACACGTTTTGAAAAGTTATCAATAGGAAGTTTTTTATCATAATTTTCCAAAAGAATTTTTGCAATTTTTGAAACTTCTATATTATGTTTATGAAGATTAGAATTATCTTTATTTATAATAGAAAATAAAAAATTTAATTCATTATAAACATTAAAAGCGTAAAATTTTTTCATCTCTCTCCTTATTCTTTTATAATTTAATTATATCATAAAAATAAGAATCAAACAAGAAGAAAATCTTAAAAATTTACATAAAATTATAAGGATCTATATCAATTTTTAATTTAATAGATGAAGGTATATTGACAAAATTAAACCATTTCAAAATAATGTCTTGAATTTTAATATTTCTATTAACTATAAGTAAAAATCGTTTTCTATAATTTTTTTTAATAAATGATAAAGGAGCATCAATTGGTCCAAAACAAGAAATGCCATCAATTCCCAAAGGAGCCCTTTTTACTAAGTGAAAACAAAAAGCATCTAACACTTGTTTATTTTTTGATGATAAAATTACACTTGCCAATTTTGAAAACGGAGGCATATTTGCAATTTGCCTATTTTTAAGTTCTTCTTTTACAAAACTATCTCTATCATTATTGACAATTGCACTCATGACGGGATTATCGGGATTAAAAGTTTGAATTATAACTTCACCTTTTTTTTCACCTCGTCCGGCTCTACCTGATACTTGAGTTAAAAGCTGAAAAGTATTTTCATTTGCTCTTAAATCTGCACCGCTGAAACTCATATCTCCATCAACAACCCCCACAAGAGTCAAATCTGGGAAATGATGACCTTTTACGACTATTTGAGTTCCAATGATAATATCAACTTCTTTATTTTCAATTTGCTTAATAATTTGATTTAGTTTTGTTTGAGAAGTAATATTGTCGGAAGAAATTGTAGTAATTCTTGCATTAGGGAACCTTAATTTCACTTCTTCTTCAATTCTTTCAATTCCAGGACCACATAAAAACCAAGAATTTTCTTTTTCACATTCCGGACACTTTGGCGGAAGTTTTGAAGAATATCCGCAATGATGACAATAACATCTTGTATTATCTTTATTATGAGCAGTCAAATATACACTACAATTTGGACATTGTATCCTATATCCACAAGAAGAGCATAATACAAGCGGAGCATAACCACGCCTATTAATATATAACATAACCTGGTTTCCTAATAAAAGATTTTGATTTATCTTATTTACCAAAGGATTTGATAACCAAGTTTGCCCCCAATCTTGTTTTTCTGGCTTGTCTTGTCGTAAATCAATAAGTTCCACTTTAGGCATAACCGCCTCACCAAAACGGGAAGTTAATTTCACGATAGAATATTTCCCATTATTGACATTATTTAAAGTTTCAATTGAAGGTGTGGCGGATGCTAATATAATAGGTATTTTATCAATAGATGCTTTTAATACAGCCATATCACGACCTTGATAAATGACACCATCTTCTTGTTTATAAGAATTATCATGTTCCTCATCAAGCACAATTAATGCTAAATTTTTATAAGGAAGAAAAAGAGAAGATCTAGTCCCCACTATAACCTTTGCTTCACCGGAAAAAATGGCTTTCCAATTATCGCGACGTTGAGCCTTTGTAATGCCACTATGCCATAACACAGGCTTAATACCAAACCTACTTTCAAACTTGCTTAAAAATTGTCCGGTTAAAGAAATTTCCGGAAGCATTATAAGTATTTGATTTTGAATATTATTTAAGGCTTTTGCAACAACATTGAAATACACTTCGGTTTTACCGCTTCCTGTAATTCCATCAAGAAGTGATACGGAAAAACCATTATTTAATTTTTGTGATAAAGTATCCACAGCCAATTTTTGTTCATCACTTAAATTTACGGGAATATAAGATGGTATATAATTTCTTTTTTCATTTTTTATTTTTTTTGAAAAAATTTCATCAAAACCAATTACCATTTTTAATATATTGCCCATATAATTAAGATTATATTCAGCAACTTTTTTAATAAAATTTAATTGATTAAGAGATAATTTAGCATCATTTATCTTTGATGAAATGAACTTTACTTTTGATATATCATAATCCAAAGGTTTATCATTTTGTGAAATAATCACCCCTACCACTTGCTTATTACGAAAAGGCACATATACTAAATCTCCAATTGAAAAATTGTCATTATCTGGAATGATATAATCATATCCATCACTTGCAAGTGAAAGTAATACTTTAACTATTGAACCAGCAATAAGTTTTGTATTTTCCATTAGTTAGACTTTCTTTTTAAAAGCGATGCATCACCATAGGAATAAAAACGATAATCATTATCCTTTGCAAATTGATAAGCTTTTTTCATTTCATCAATTCCGGCAAAAGCCGATACCAACATGAATAAAGTTGATTTAGGAAGATGGAAATTAGTCATCAAATAATCAACAGATTTAAAATCATAAGGAGGAGTGATAAAAATATCTGTTTCCCCTTCAAATGGATGAATCATGCCATCATCATCAACAGCGGATTCCAAAAGTCGTAAAGATGTTGTTCCCACTGCAACAATTTTTCTATTTTGCTTTTTTGCATTATTTATTTTATCTGCAACTTCTTTTGTTATTATACCAAATTCGGCATGCATTTTATGATCTTTTGTATCTTCCACTTTCACAGGTTGAAAAGTCCCCGCTCCCACATGTAAAGTCAAAAATAAAAGTTCAATTCCTTTATTTTTTAATTTATTAAGTAAATCATCGGTGAAATGTAATCCGGCCGTAGGTGCAGCCACAGCCCCCTCCTCTTTTGCATATATTGTTTGATAAGCCTCTTCATCTTCCTTTGTAGCTTCTCTTTTTAAATAAGGAGGAAGAGGAAGTTCACCAATTTCATTTAACATAATAAATAAATCGCCACCGCCAAGATTGAATTGAACCTCTACGCCACTTTCACCTTGTTTTGATAAAACTTTACAATTAAAATCATTTGTAAAAACAATAACATCGCCTATATTAAGTTTTTTTGAATTTCTAATAAAGGCAAGCCAAGTATCAAAATTTATGTTTTTATGAAGCATAACTTCAAACTTACGATTATTACAAATGCCATAAAGTCGTGCTGGAATGACTTTAGTATCATTAAACACCATCACGGCATTATCTGGTAGCACATCAACTAAATCTTTTACTTTTTTATTAACCAATTCTGGAACTAAAAGTAATTTTGCCTCATCACGTTTTTTCAAAGGTTCCTTAGCAATGAAATGTTCCGGCAAATCAAAATCAAAAAAATCAACACGCATAATAAAACTCCTAACAAAAATATATTTAATATAAAAAACAAATAAAATAAAGAAAAAAGATATTATTTATTAAGAAAATAATCTATTCTTGTAAAATCTTATCAATTGCACGGGAAAGAGAATAAGCTAATTTTTCCCTATACCATTTTTGATTAAGTTTCTTTTCTTCATCTTTGTTAGAAAGGAATCCCATTTCCGCCAATACCGAAGGGACAGAAGAACGAAGCACCATAAAAGGAGCCTCTCTAACTGGTCTATCTACACAAAGAACATCTTGTTTTACTTGTTTAACTATTTCATCGGCAATTTCAACTGAGGCAATTTTAACTTGGGTTTGCATTAAATCCCCCAAAATATTTTTTGTGATTCTGTCATAAGAATCAAAAGTTCCAATACCAATTAAATCGGAAGCGTTTTCCTTTTCCGCCAATTTTTTAGATTCTTCATCGGTTGCCTTTTCTGATAAAGTATAGATTGAAAAACCTTTTGTTGTTTTTTTGGGACTGCTATCAGCATGAATAGATATGAATAAATCGGCATTATTTTTTTCGGCTATATAAGAACGTTCAGCCAAAGGAAGGAATATATCCGTATCCCTAGTCATTACAATTTTGTAATTAGGATTTTTTTTCAAAATGTCGCGAAGTTGTTTAGCCATACTTAGAACGATATTTTTTTCTTTTGTTCCACCAATACCAATCGCACCAGGATCTTTTCCACCATGTCCAGCATCAATCACAATTACCTTTTTATCCTTTTTTATAGATTTTTTTGATGTAGTAGTTGTTGTAGTCGTTTTCACTTCTACTTTTTTTGATGAAGAAGAAACGTTTTTAGATGATGAAGTGATTTCAATTTCAACTTCCTCTTCATTTACAATGGTTTTATTATTTGATTTTGTGTTGGAAAGTTTATCAAATTCAGTTTGTGAAGCGCTTTCAATATCAACCACAAGCCTATAATTTTTATTATCACCTATTGGGTTTAAAATGAAATCTTTTTTTACTTTTGCAAAAGCAGTTAAATCTAAAACAATTCTTGCTGTATCATCATCATATTCACCAAGTCTTACTTCATCAATGAAACCAGTTTTAGAAGATTCCTTTTTTACATTTGAAATATCAATATCATCAATATCAATAACAATTCTTTGAGGATTATTGAGATAAAAAATATTATACGATGGTTTTGATGAGGTTTCTAAAACAAAACGAGAAACATTGCCAGATTGAATTCCGGTTCTAAAAAGTATCGCCCTTCCCGATGCAAATACCGGAAAAGAATAAAAAGCAAAACATAAAACAACTAATACATTTTTAAACCATTTAAACACTGAATAAAACCGCCTCCTTATGCGAAACTTTTCATAATTATAAGATAAAAAAAGAAAAAATCAAACCAAAATTAAAATAAAAAAACTTGTAAAATTATAAAAAATCATATATATTAAAAAAGTTAAATAAAAAAATAATAAAATAAAAATGATACAATTACTAATAAAGTTTCTAAAAAATATAAATGTTTTGTCAAATGGCGACACTACATCTCTATATTTTTATTTATTTAACAATGCTGTATTAAGCACTACGCAAAAAGATTTTTATAAAAATAGATTATATTGGAGAATTGAAAAAAATGACAAAAAAAATGTTAATAGATGCAACCCATTCCGAACAGACCAGAGTTGCTATAATAGAAAATAACACACTTGAAGATTTTGAATTAGAAACAATAAATAAAAAGGAAATAAAGGGAAATATATATTTAGCAAAAGTTGTAAGAGTTGAACCATCACTTCAATCTGCATTTGTTGAATATGGTGGCACTCGTCACGGATTTTTACCATTTTCTGAAATACACCCAGATTATTTCCAAATACCAATAGAGGATAAAAAGGCTCTTCTCATCACTTCCCAAGATGATAGCGATGAAGATGATGATAAAGAAGCAAGTGAATCTTCTGTTGAAACTTTCGCCGATGATGAAGATGAAGTTGCAGAACGCCAAGCTGAAGAAAAAAGAAAACAACTTCTTCGCCAATATAAAATACAAGAAGTTATCAAGTCCGGACAAATCTTACTTATTCAAGTTGAAAAAGAAGAAAGAGGAAATAAAGGTGCGGCAATCACAACCTATATTTCACTTGCTGGAAGATATTGTGTTTTGATGCCAAATAGTAATAAACGCATTAAATATGGTGTATCCCGTAAAATTCCTTATGGTGAAGAAAGAAAGAATTTAAAAGAAATTTTAAAGGATTTACCAATTCCAGAGGGTATGACCGTAATTGCTCGCACTGCTGGATGTAATAAAAATTATAAAGAATTGTTGGGTGATTATAATTACCTAATATCACTTTGGAATGAAATAAGAAAAACAACATTGGCATCAATTGCACCTGCTTTAATACATGAGGAAAGCGACCTACTCCGTCGTGCAATAAGGGATATGTATAAAGCGGATATGGAAGAAATTTTAATTGAAGGATATGAAGGTTATAAAAAGGCGCTTGATTTTGCAAAACAAATCAATTTTGATGATATGAAAAAAATAAAGGAATATAAAAATCCAGCACCATTATTCATAGAATATAGAGTTGAAGCACAACTTGAAGCGGTTCAAAATCCAATTGTAAAATTACCAAGTGGAGGTTATTTAGTAATAAATCCAACTGAGGCATTAACAGCAATTGATGTAAATTCCGGTCGTGCAACTAAGGAACGTAATATTGAAGAAACTGCACTAAAAACTAATTTAGAAGCCGCCCAAGAAGTGGGACGTCAACTTCGTCTTCGTGATATGGGAGGTTTGGTTGTAGTTGATTTTATTGATATGTTGGAAGCAAAACATAACCAAGCTGTTGAACAAAAAATGAGAGAGGCTCTTAAAAAAGATAGGGCAAAAGTTCAAATGGCAAAACTTTCTCAATTTGGTTTGATGGAAATTTCCCGTCAAAGACTTCGTCCAAGCTTTTTAGAAGTAAGCCACAAAACTTGCCCACATTGTTTGGGAACTGGATTGGTGCCATCTGTTCAAACCGCATCTATTAATTTAATAAGACATATTGAGGAAGAACTTCTAAAAAAAGTATCAAAACGTATATATGTATCAATTCCATCTGATATTGCTCTTTATACACTTAATCAAAAAAGAGATGATATATTGGAACTTGAAGAAAGATATGGAACAAGCATCATAATAAATGGTGATGATACCATTTTAAATGAAAAAGCTTATGTCATAGAAAAGATGGATTTAGATAAAAATTTAAATACATATTTTAGGGAAAAAGAGCCTATAAACACAAAATTAAAAAATAATATGAAAAAAATTAAAAATCAGGAGGTTTTAAAAAAGACTCCAGCAAATAAAATGACTAAAACAAAAAATAAAAAGAAAAAAGGCTTTTTATCTCGCCTATTTGGTAATTAAAAAAAACTCCCATTTGGGAGTTTTTTTATTTTTGAAATTCAGATTTAACTATCTTTACAAAATCTAAATCTCTACCATGTGGTAGTTCTTTTTTTATCCTTTTTTCTAAATTTGTTGGATATGTTTCAATTCTTGGAGCATAAATATTTCCCTTTTTTGCAATAAAGACTTCATTTTTATTGATATATTCCCCAATTTGTTTTGTGCTATTAAGAATTACTTGTTTTAAATTGCTACTATAAGGCATAAAATTATTTCCAACTCTTTCAACATCAGTTCCAATGAAAAATTTCATTCCTTTATCCATATATAAGAAATTATCATAAATAATTTTTGTATCCATAGCATCAAAATAAGTTATTTGCCCATTAACAACTTCTAAAATCATTTTATTAGTTTTTTTATCAAAAAGTTTGAAAAGTCTTCTATCACCAGTATGATAAACTTCATGATTTTGTAATATTTTGTTAAAGACTTCATAAAAACCATCATAAACTCCTAAAAAGTTTATCAAATTATAAAAACCATCTTTTGTATCTAAAATAAAATAATCAAGCATAAATTCTGAATCTCTTAAAGAATATATAGCATTGCGGTTTGTATATTGAATAGCTATACGATTATTAAAAAATAAAAATTCCTTTGGAGCATTTTCAACATTTTCTCTTGTATCAAAAATAGAATAAGTTGGCTTTTCAAAATCATTAAAATAATTTTTCTTCATAATAAAACCCTTTCAATTAAATAAATATCCAACGAATATAACACAAAAACATTCTTTGTCAATAATAAGATTATTAAAAAGTAATTTTTTCATTGATTTTAATAAAAAAGTATTGTAAAATACTAAACATCTTTTGGGAATGTAGCTCAGTTGGTTAGAGCTACCCGCTCATAACGGGTCGGTCGTTGGTTCGAGTCCATCCATTCCCACCATAAAAAATCATCCTCCCAAATGGGAGGTTTTTTTATAAATCAAAAGATAAATATATCTATTGCAAAAATTCCTCTAATACATTATTATAAAAAGCAAATAAATTTAAATTCAGGAGTTAAAATGACAACACCTATTAAAAAAAATGTAATATGTATGAAATGGGGAACAAAATTCGGTCCACAATATGTAAATCGCCTTTATGAAATGGTTGAAAAAAATTTAACTATACCACATAGATTTATTTGCTTTACCGATGATACAACTGGTCTAAATAAAGGAATAGAAACTTTCCCTATTCCCGAAGTATCGTTTAAAAATGGTCCTGAAAGAGGTTGGAATAAATTGGGTGTTTTTCGTAAAACTTTGGCTGATTTGGAAGGTGAAGCTCTATTTTTGGATTTAGATGTTTTAATCATAAGAAATATTGATGAGTTTTTCAATCAAGTAGGTGATTTTTTCATAATAAAAGATTGGGATTTTAAAAACTATATTGGAAATTCTTCCGTTTTCAAATTCACAATAGGACAACACGATGATATAGTTGACTATTTTGAAAAACATAGTGATGAAATAAGACAAGAATTTAGAAATGAACAAGCTTATCTTTCATATAAAATGAAGGAAAAAGGTATACTTCAATATTGGCCTAAACAATGGTGTGTAAGTTTTAAAAGACATTGCCTAAAACCATTTCCTCTAAATTGGTTTATGAGCCCTACTCTCCCAAAGGATACAAAAATTCTTATATTCCATGGGCATCCAAATCCCGAAGAAGCATACAAAGGTTATACTGGAAAATTTGGTTTCCGCCATGTAAAACCAACAAAATGGATGGAAAAATATTGGAAGGTATAAAATGCAAAAAGTGAATATAGCATTTTGTTTTGATAAAAATCTATGGAAACATTTTTGTGTGGAAATAATATCATTATTAAATGTATCAAAAAACAAATGCGATTATGATATATATGCAATAATATCAAATGATATTACAAAAGATATTCAAGAAGAAATAAGAAAAATTTTTGATAAATATAATATCAATTCAACTTTAACATTTATACCAATAACTAATGATTTTAAAAAATCAAAAACAAATAAGGAAAAAGGATTTTATTTCCGCCTTCATCTTCCACAATTATTACCAAATATTGATAAAATAATATATGCGGATATAGATATAATTTTTAATAAAGATTTAAAGGATTTTTATAATCAAGATATGAAAGATTATATTCTTTTTGGGGTAAAGGATGGACTTAATATAACACGTCCATGGAAAAAACATATGGCAAGAATCCCAAAAAATTATAATACCTATTTCACAAAGGGGGATTATATAAATTCCGGTGTTTTATTGATGAATTTAAAAGCCATGAGAAAACTTAACCTCTATAAAGAATTTTGTGATTTAATGGAACTATCTTTTCCACATAGGGATCAAGATATTTTGAATATAACTTGTAAAAATCATATAAAAATATTACCTCTAAAATATAATTTCACCCCCCGTTCCACACACAAATATAAAAAATTGATAAAAGAAAAATATATGACAAATATTGAATTGAAAGAAGCCAAAAGCTCAGCAATCATTTATCATTTTATAAATCATAATCCATGGAATAAAATAACAAAGAAAGCCAATCTATGGTGGCAATACGCCCACCTAACCCCATATTATGAAGATTTTAAAAAGAATTTTTTAAACAAAACTAGCCCTTTACAAAAGATGAAATTTTTTATAATGGAATATAAAAATAAAAGAGGAATAAATGATTAAAGAGAATTATATCCCAATATGTTTTTCAAGTGATAATAACTTTGTTCAACATTTAACATGTGCTATGGCATCTATTTTAAAAAATGCAAAAAGTGAATTTATAAAATTTTATATTATTACAGATGGTTTTTCAAAAGAGAATCAAACAAAACTTGAAAAAGTATTGAATTTACATCCTTCATCAATAACATATTTAAAACCAAATGAAAGTTTATTGAAATTTTGCCCTAACACTACTGGTTCTTGGCAATCTATAGCTACTTATTATAGACTTTTTATTCCAGAACTTATACCTGAAGAAAAAGTAATATATCTAGATTGTGATATGATTATTAGAACATCTTTGTTAGATTTATACAATAAAGATTTAAAAGATAATATAATTTTAGGTGTTAAGGATGTAAGTGAACAAGATGATATAAAAAGATTGAATATACCTAAATATATAAATGGCGGTATGCTTTTAATGAATATTGCAAAAATGAAAAAAGAAAATTATGTAAAAAAAATGTTTGATACATTAAATAATAATAAAGCAATAATAAAAAAACATGATCAAGATATTATAAATTTAACTTGTTATGATAAAATCGCATATATAGAAGAAGAATGGAACACACAAGTTAGAAGAAAAGGTGTTAGTAAATTTGAAACAATAAAAAATCCAAAAATTTTACATTTCATATCCCCTAAAAAACCATGGATTTTTTTTAAACCATTAACCACAACAAAATGGCATAAAGAATATTTTAAATATTTACAATATACTGAATTTAATAATTTTATAAAAGAATATAAAATTAAATCATTATTATTATTTCCTATAAAATTATTTTATCCAACAGGTATCATTAAAAATATTTTAAATAATATATTTTCAATAAAAAATTCCTATGATAAAAAATATAAATTGATAACAATATTTGGAATTACTTTTAAAAAGAAAAGAGAAAATTAAATGAAAAAAGCACTCAATACTATATTATTTTTGGTAATTTCAATAACTTGAGTAATTGTAGGTTAATAAATCCAAACGACGATGGAAAAACATTTTATATCAATGGTAAAAGTTTTTATGGCGACGATGGATTTATAACCTTAACCGATTAAGTATTATTTGTTTTTTTGTATAGCTTGTTGTAATTTTTGTAATTTTTCTATTTCAATATTTAACTCATTTTCTACTGGATCACCATAATGTCCAACAAGTTTATCTTTTGGAAATGTTGACTTTCTCCACCAAATTTCCTCTTTTAATTCTCTGATTTTTTGTTTTGTTTTTGTAATTTCATCATGAATATTCATAATCATCTCCTTTTAAATAAAATGTGATTTTAGTCATATAAATTATAAAAAGTCAATAAAAATATATAAAATAATATCTTGACATAAAAATGAAATAATGATATTTTAAAAGAGATTTCCCAAAAAATAAATAATAAAAAAGGGAAAATGGTAAATGGTGAGTTTCACTCTTTATCAATTTTTTTATTATAAATAACAAAGAAAGGAAAAAATATGTCCGTAAAAATAAGATTATCAAGAAAAGGTTCAAAAAAACGCCCTTTTTATCATATAGTTGTAGCAAATAGTCGCGCTCCACGTGATGGTGACTTTATTGAAAAAGTTGGAACTTATAATCCAATGCTTCCAAGAGAAGATGCTAAAAGAGTAACTTTAGTAGGTGAAAGAATAAAACATTGGTTATCAATTGGTGCAGAACCAACCGATAAAGTTGCAAGATTTTTAAGCGATGCAGGTTTAACAGAAAAGAAATATGTAATAAACGATAAACAAACCAAAAAACCACTTCCAAAGGCAAAAGCTCAAGAAAGAATGAAAGCTTTGGAAGAAAAAAGAAAAGCTGAAGAAGAAGCAAAAAAACAAGCTGAAGCAGAAGCACAAGCTCAATTTGAAGCTGGTAATGAAACCGCTACTGAAGAAGCATCTGCTGCACCAGCAAGTGAAGAAACACCTGCTTCTTAAATATAATACAATAGCAAAGGGTCAAAATGACTATATTGGATAAAGTCTTAATTGGAAAAATATATGATGCACACGGGATTCGTGGATTGGTAAAGATAAAAACTTTTATCCAAAATCCTAAATCTTTTTGTGATTATACACCAATTGTTGATGATAAAGATAATACCTATGATATAGAATTTAAAAACATCACAGGTAAACCCGATATAATCATTGCCAAATTAAACAATATCAATGATAGAACTTCGGCTGAACAATTAAAAGGAACTTTACTCTATACAAATCGTTCGTCAATCATCAATGATGATAATGATATTTTAATAAATGAACTTAAAGATTTCAAAGTTATTGATGAAAATGATAATGATGTTGGAATTGTAAAGGATATTTTAAATTATGGTGCAGGCGATATATTGGAAATAATTATGCAAGATAATAAAAGTGCATTACTTTCAATGAATGAATATTCTATCAAAGAGATAAATAAACAAAAGGAATATATAAAAATTGACCGAACACACATGTTGGAAAGTTAATATTTTAACCCTATTCCCAGATGTATTTGATTTTATGCATCACTCTATATTAAAAAGGGCAATAGAAAATAAAATATTACAAATAAACACAATAAATATAAGGGATTTTGCCACAGATAATTATAAATCCGTGGACGATACACCTTATGGTGGTGGTGCCGGCCAACTTTTAAGGGCAGATATACTTGGTTATGCAATAGATAGTGTATACAATCCACAAAATAAAAAAGGAAGTATTATATACCTTTCTCCACGTGGAAAAACATTTACACAATCAATTGCAGAAAAATTGAGTAAAGAAGAAGAAACAACTTTCATCTGCGGTCATTATGAAGGCATTGATGAAAGAGTAATTGAGTATTATAATGTTGAGGAATTAAGCCTTGGTGACTTTGTTCTTTCAGGTGGGGAAACCGCCCTATTACCAATACTTGATGCAACAGCCCGCCTTTTACCAAATGTTTTGGGAAGTTCACATTCCTTAAATGAAGAAAGTTTTTCATCATCATTAAATGGAATGCTTGAATATCCACAATATACCCGTCCTGAAACATGGAAGGATATGCCAGTCCCAGAAATATTAAAATCGGGACATCATAAAAAGATTTCTGAATGGAGAATTGAAAAATCCATAGAAATAACTAAAAAAAACAGACCTGATTTGCTAAAAAACATTGAAAAATAAAAACAATATTGTATTATAAACTAATAAATAGAAAGGTAAAAAAATGAATTTATTAAAACTTATAGAAACAAAAAATATTGAAAAATTATCAACTCATAAAATACCTAACTTCAAACCTGGTGATACATTAAAAGTTCACACAAAAGTTATTGAAGGTAAAAATGAAAGAATACAAATATTTGAAGGAGTATGTATTGCCCGTAAAAATAGAGGTATTGCTTCCACATTTACCGTAAGAAAAATTTCTTTTGGTGAAGGTGTTGAAAAGGTATTCCCACTTTACTCACCAAACGTTGCAAAAATAGAAGTTGTAAAATATGGTAAAGTAAAAAGAAGTAAACTTTATTATTTAAGAAACTTATTCGGTAAAAAAGCAAGAATTACAGAAGATTTGGCTACTGCACATAAAGTAAGACAAGCTGAAAAAGAACAAACCGAAGAAAAATAATAATAATTCATTAAAAGGGGTCATAAATGAAAAAAAAAGAAAATATTTTAATTCATATATATAATAAAATATCAAACGCTTTTGTTGATTTCTTTATGACCCTAACAAAAAATAAAAATCCATTTGAAACTATTGTTGGCTTTGCAATATTATTTATTGCGATATATTTTCTCATATGGGGAATAATGACCGCCAAAACTAATACAATTTCCGGATATAAGTTAACAACAAATTTTTCATCAATTGGCGGATTATCAAAAGGTGCAGATGTATCTGTAAATGGTGTAAAAGTTGGATCTGTCCTTGAAACAGAATTAAACCCTATGGATTATAGTGTTGATGTCATAATGTTAATAGATAGCCGATACAAATTTCCAAAAAATACAATTGCAAGCATTTCTACTTATGGAATAATTGGTGATAAATATATAAAATTGGAAATTGGATCTTCAAAAGATTTGGTTGAAGCAAACGGAAAATTGCAATCAAAAAGTTTTAAATCATTGGAAGAAATCATAAGTGATGTAATCTTCAAATCTAATACAAAATAAAAGGTATAAAATGAAAAAATTCTTATTGTTTTTATTTATAATTTTAACCATATCAAACAATGGAAAAACATTTACAAATATACCACAAAATAAAGTTTTATTAAGGGCTTTAAATAAACAAACTGGACGTACAAAGGATATTGAAATTCCCGTTCATGATCAAACAATTTTTGAAAATATTTTGATAAAAGTTAATGCTTGTTATACTCGTCCAGAAGATGAAACACCTGAAAATAGCGCATTTCTTGAAATCACCGAAGTAAATACAAATTATAAAGAAGAATTATCATCAGTTAAAAAAGGAACTTTAATATTTTCTGGTTGGATGTTCTCATCATCACCAAGTTTGTCTGCAATGGAACATGCAAATTATGATATTTGGGTTTTGGAATGTAAAAATGACCCTACCCTTCCACAAATAGAAATAAAAGAAACAATTCAAACAACAGAAGAAATAACTGATGCTATTTAAAAGAAAAAATGAACCAACATTTATTGAAAAAACAAAAAATTTCATCTATCCTAAAAAAGGTTTTATAAGAGCATATAAATACCTATTTAAACGTATTACAAGAATTCCCGATAAAACTCATTCTATTGCAATAGGAGTCGCATGCGGAATCGGCATTTCCATGACACCATTTGTTGGACTTCAAATATTACTTACAACATTGTTTTGTTTTATATTAAGGGGAAACATACTTGCTGGTATAATTGCAACGGCAATAGGAAATCCCATCACATTCCCATTTATATGGATAGGAAGTTATAAACTTGGTGCCTATATAATGAATTATCCACCATTAGTGAGTGGTATGCAAATCCCATTTATAGAAATTTTTAAAGATATGAAAGAAGCCCTTCTTACAATGAATTTTAATATAATGACAGAAAAGGTCCTTCCAATATTTAATCCAATGATAATAGGCGGAAGTATTTTAGGCATTATCTTTGGCATTTTAACATATTTTTTAATAATAGGAATAATTGACGAATACAAACGCAATCATCAATTAAGAATTGAAGAGGCGTCAAAAAAATTACAGGAAACAAAATGATATATGGTATAGGAATAGATATAGTAAAAAATGAAAGAATAAAAAAAATCATAAATAAATATGATGAAAAATTTATAAAAAAATATTTTAATGATGAAGAATATATGAAAGCCAAAAACCTTGTTGAAAAACTCGCAAAACTTTATGCGGCAAAGGAGGCTTTTTTTAAATCTCTTGGAACAGGACTTCGTTTTAATATGTCTTTTAAAGATATAAGTATATTAAACGATTCTTTGGGTAAACCATATATAAAAATTACCTCTACAACCAAGGAATATATTGAAAATAATATTGATATCATAGAAAATTTAAATATACAATTATCCATATCTGATGAAAAAGAATTTTCAATATCTTATGTA
>CALXQL010000006.1 GCA_944390685.1 uncultured Alphaproteobacteria bacterium
ATCATTTCAAATATTTGTATATGTTGCTTCAAACTTAAAGTTAATACCAACCAAAGGTATGACTTTGCCATTTATTCCTTATGGTGGATCATCGTTTGTGTCTTCCTGTTTCGCTATGGGAATATTACTTGCTTTGATTCAAGAATATAATGTTAGAGGTGAATATCATGAAAAAAGGAAAAAAAATTAGAGTAGTCATTGCTGCAGGTGGAACAGGTGGGCATTTGTTTCCTGCTTCTCAAATAAAAAAAGCATTAATCAGACATGGTTATGATGTATATCTTATTACAGATAAAAGAGGTTTAAGATTCGCTCAACAATTTGATAAAATATCTACCATAATAGGAGGTGGGTTAAGTGGTGAAAATTTTTGGTATAGGACAAAAAGCTTTACAAAACTTGCAATTGGATTTATTCAAACATTTTTTCATATGATATTTATAAGACCTAAACTTGTTATTGGAATGGGTGGATATATTTCTGTTCCAGTGGTTTTATGGGCTAAAATCCTTCATAAAAAAACAATTATTCATAATGCAGATTCAATTTTAGGTAATGCAAATATTTTTCTTGCTAAATTCGTTGATATAGTAGCAGTTTCATTTAAAAATACAAAAAAAATTCCAGAAAATGCAAATATAAAATTAGTAGGGCTTCCTCTTCGTGATGAAATAAAAGACATTGTTGATGTGCCCTACCCTCAAATAAATGATAAATTACCTTTCAATATTGTGGTGATGGGGGGTTCTCAAGGCGCTCAAATTTTTTCCGATATAGTATCAAAAGCTATTTCCATGCTGAATGAAAAAATTAGAAAACATTTATTCGTTTATCAACAAGTTGTTGAAGAAGATATTGAAAAAGTTAAATCTTTTTATCATTGTTTTGGAATAAATGCCGAAATAAAATCATTTTTTGAAAATCCTGCACAATTAATTAGTAAAGCTCATTTATTCATAGGTAGAGCCGGTGCCTCAACTGTATTAGAAATAGGTAGTGTTGGAAGACCTGCTATATTCATACCTATTAAACATAAAGATAGACAACAAGTTATCAATGCTCAACAAATTACATCTAATGGCGGTGGTGAAATAATACTTCAAGATGATTTTAATCCTCAAAGTTTATTTGACATTTTGGACAAACTACTTATAAAACAAAATTTACTTGCAAATATGGCAAAAAAGGCTAAAATTTTTGGGACTAAAAATGATGCAAGTGAAAATATTGCTAAATTAGTTGATAACTTACTTATGAAACATACGAAGGAATTTTAAATTGCAAAGTATAGATTTAAAGACTTTATCAAAGTCATCTGTATTCCATTTTATTGGTGCAGATGGTATTGGTATGAGTTCCATTGCTGAAATATTATGTAAAATGGGGTTTGTCGTTCAAGGTTCAAATAATGTTGATGGGGAAAATATTGAACATTTAAAATCTTTGGGGGCAAAAATATTTATTGGGCATAATAAAGACAATGTTAAAAATGCCAATTTCGTTGTATATTCTTCCGCTATACCTGATGATAATGTGGAAATGATTTATGCAAAAGAAAATAATATTCCTTTAATTGAACGTGCAAAAATGCTTCAATTCATTATGGATACAAGAAAATCTATCGGTGTTAGTGGGACACATGGGAAAACTACTACAACATCGTTTATTGGAACTATGCTTGATATTGCTGGAATGAAACCTACTATAATTGATGGTGGAATCATGACTTATTATTCCTCCAGTAATGTTTTAAATAATGGTGATTGGGTGGTGGCGGAAACTTGTGAAGCTTTTGGAAATCTTAGACATTTTTCCGTTGATATTGCCGTAATCACAAATATTGATCCAGAACATATGGAATTTTATAAAACATTTGATAATCTTAAAAATTATTTCAGAGAGTATATTCAAAGAGTTCCAGATGAAGGATTGGTTGTATTATGTGCAGATCATGATGTGGTAATGGATCTTAAAAAAGAATTTGAATCTTCAAAAAATATCATTACTTATGGCATTGAAAATGATGCTGATATATCAGCAAAAAATATTAGGTTTGATGTCGATGGTGGATATTTTGATTTAGTATATAAATCAGGTGAAATTTTTAATAGTCTTCATATACCTTTATTTGGAAAACATAATATTTTAAATGCTTTGGCAAGTATCGCCATTGCAAAATTTTTAAAAATAGATATTGAAACCATTAAAAAAGCTTTGTTATGTTTTAATGGCGCAAAACATAGATTTTCAAAGGTTGCCAAAATAAATGGTATTTCAATTTTTGATGATTATGCTCATCATCCAAAGGAAATTCAAACAACTATCAATATGGCAAAAACTTTTGTAAATGATGGTAGAATTTTTGTAATATTTCAACCTCATAGATTTTCAAGATTAACTGATTTATTTGAAGATTTTATTAAATGTTTTGATGAAGCTGATTTTGTAATTTGTATGCCTGTATTTTCCGCCGGTGAAAGCGATATAGGTATGAAAAATCATATTGATTTCTTCAATCAATTAAAAAATCATAAAAATGATGGTGTGTTTATGGTATCATCTTTTGATGAAATACCTGATATAATACTTAAAAATGCAAAACAAAATGATATAGTTGTATCTTTCGGTGCAGGAGATATTAAACATTTAATTTATACTTTACCTAATTTAATGGATAAAAAAAATGGATAATAATTATTTGAAAGATTTACCAAAAGTTAAAGGGGAATTACTTTTTAATTATAGTTTACAAAATCTTACTAGATTTAAAACTGGTGGTGTGGCCGAAGTATTCTTTTCTCCAAAAGATAAAAAGGATTTGTTGGATTTTTTAAAGCATGCTCCAAAGGATATGAATATATATACTTTGGGTTTTGGCTCTAATATCTTAATTCGTGATGGTTTATTGAATGGTATTGTAATAAGACTACAATCAAGTGCTTTTAATTATATAAATCTATTATCCAATGATGATTATACTATATCTTGTGGAGCATTTGCTTCTAATATCGCAATTTCAAGATTTGCAATGGAACATAATATTAAAGGTTTAGAATTTTTGTTTGGAATTCCTGGTTCTATTGGTGGGGCGATTTTAACAAATGCTGGTTGTTTTAAAAGAGAAATTAAAGATATTTTAGTAGAAATTGAAGTAGTGGATAAAATTACTGGTGAAGTATCTGTCCTTTCATGTGATGAATGTAAATTGAGTTATAGAGAATCTGATATATCATCTCGTCTCATTATTACATCTGTAATTCTTAGAGGAGAGCAAGGCGATTCCAAAATAATTCAACAAACTATGGATAATATATTAAAAGAAAAAGATGCTGCTCAACCAACATATACTAAAACTGCGGGATCAACATTTAAAAATCCTCCTAATGCTTCGGCTTGGAAACTTATTCGTGATGCTGGATGTCAAGGTTTAAGGCTTGGTGGTGCTATTGTTTCAACAAAACATGCAAATTTCATCATAAATGATAACAATGCAACATCCGCGGATATTGAAGATTTGGCTGAAAAAGTTAGGTTCTTAGTTTATGAAAAATTCGGCATAATGCTTGAATATGAAATAAAAATCATTGGGGCAAGAAAGGTGGAAAATTCTTAATCCTTTTTATTATTTTCATAATCATCAATTAACTTTTTTCCATCCTTATACCATATAGAATTTGGATAGTTAACTTCCAACAATCTTAACATATTTTTAGCATCTTCCGGTTCATCTAATAAAAGATAGATTTCAATAGTTCTATATAATGCTTCTTCAACAAATAATGATGTTTGATATTGAGCAATTATTGTTTGGAATCTATTCAATCCGGCAATAATGTTTTGCTTTTTTACAAGATTTTTTGCTATATACATTTGCTTTGCTGCAAGGTTATTTTTTGCAATTATGATTTTTGGTAAAACATCCTTTGCATATTTACTATCCGGATACATAGTAGTTAATTTTTCCATATTTGATAATGCCAATTCCGTCATCTTTTGATCCCTTGATATAGGTGATATTTGATCGTAATAGCACATACTTATCATATATAATGCATATGGAACTTCACTATTATTTGGTTGATATTTTATCAATTTTTCAAACGAATCAATTGCATCTTGGTATTTTTTATCCTTATAACTGCTATAACCGGATAAAATCCATGATTTTGCAACAAGTGATGAATAGGGATGGTTATATTCTATTTGTGAAAAAGCCTCAACCGCGGAAATATTATTTCCACTTTGAAGATATTCAATACCTTTATTATATATTTCTATATCAGTTTTTTGTGAGTAATCAAATGGTTCAATGGTTGAACAATTTGCCAATAGGAAACAAAAAATTGTAAGTAATTTTTTTTTCATTTTTCTCTCTTTTATATTGCCTATAATTCTATTTTATTTTATGATATAGCATAACTTTTGCTAAATAAAGGATTTTTTATGTTAAGTAAGCATTTTTTTAAAAATACTATTGTTGTGGCTTTTATTACTTTTTTAAGTCGTATAAGTGGGCTTATTCGCGATTTTATGGTCGCAAAATATTTGGGGGCCGGAAAGTTATCAGATTGTTTTTTAGTTGCTTTTCGTATTCCAAATCTTTTTAGAAGTATTTTTGCAGAAGGTGCTTTTAATTCAGCATTTGTTCCTATTTTTTCCGGTGTATTATATTCAAATGATAAAAAAAGTGCTAAGGAAAAAGCTCGTGATTTTGCAAAATCTATATTTGCTTTATTATTTTATATACTTTTGATTTGCACCATCATTTGTGAAATTTTTATGCCTATTGTCATTCAAATTTTTGCACCAGGATTTATTGATAATCCCGAAAAATTCCAATTGGCTCTGAACCTTTCACGAATCACTTTCCCTTTTTTAATGTTTATAGCTCTCACTTCATTTTTTGGTAGTATTTTAAATACATTAGGAAATTTTAAACCTTATGCCTTTACTCCTATTATACTAAATGCTTCTATTATAATTTCTCTTTTATTTTTTGCATCAATGTTTCCAAATCCTGCGTATGCAGTATCTTGTGGTGTTTCCATTTCCGGTGTGATACAACTTTTATGGCTTTTTTGGATTGCTAAAAAATATGGCTTTGGCATAATTTCTTTTAAATTTAATATTGATTTACCAGTTAAACAATTTTTTAGAAAAATTTTGCCTGGAATTATGGGGGCGGGTATCTATCATCTTAATGTTATGATTGGTAGTATATTTGCAACATCAACTAATGGTGCGGTATCTTGGATTTATTATGCCGATAGATTGAATCAACTTCCTCTTGGGGTGATTGGTGTGGCTATGGCTACTGTATTACTTCCAAGTTTATCAAAGGAAATAAAGAAAAATAAATTGAATAAGACTAAACTAATTTTCAACGAATCGTTTATATTTACTTCTATATTTGTAATACCTTGTGCGGTAGGTATGATTGCCATTAGTTATCCTATTATACAAGTATTTTTTCAAAGAGGGGCTTTTAAATTAGAAGATACCATTGCCACATCTTATATATTACAAATTTTGGCTTTGGGACTTCCCGCATTAGTATATACAAAGTTATATGCAAATGTATTTTATGCAAGAAAGGATACTAAGACTCCTATGGTAGTGGCTGGAATTTCTTTATTATTCAATTTGTTATTCACTATTTCTCTTTCAAAAATATTTTCTTATTTAGGGGTGGTAATGGCTATTACAATTTCAAATTGGATAAACTTTTTATTACTTTATTATATCGCATATATTAAGAATTTTATGTATCTTTATAAATCGTCGCTTTTTAAAATATTCGCTATTTTCATTATTTCTGCAATTATGGGAGTAATTACTTTCATACTTCATAATCAATTTTTACCGGATAATAATTCATATATGTTAGTCATGAAAATTCTTATATTGACCGGTATCATTTCAAGTGCAATTCTATTTTATTTCATTTTATTATTGATGACTCGTCTTATTTCAATAAAGACTATTAAAAGTTATATTCATAAATAATTATATATTTAAATTGAACAAAGTTTTAAAATTATTTGTGGTTATATTACCTACTTCTTCCATAGTAATATTTTTAAGTTCGGCAATTTTCCTTGCCACTTCAATTACATACATTGGTTCATTTCTATGTCCTCTATATGGAGTTGGGGCAAGATAAGGACTATCCGTTTCAATTAAAAGTCTATCCATTGGAATATAATTTTTAAATATATTTTGTAATTCAATAGAATTTTTAAAAGTTATTATGCCCGATGCCGATATATAAAATCCCAAATCCATCATAGATTTTGCCATAAATTCATCACCTGTAAAACAATGGATTATACATGGAAAATCCTTATTTTTATATTCGGTTGTTAAAATATTGATCATATCGGTATTGGAATTTCTATTATGTATAATAAGGGGTAATTTCGTTGTTTGGGAAATATAAATATGATTTAATAAATTTTCTATTTGTAAATTTTTATTTATTGTTTCACGTGAATAATCAAGTCCGGTTTCACCTATTGCAATGATTTTTTTACTTTTATTTATATATAATAATAGTTCATCCGTTGATAAAGCATAATTCATATCCTCAGCTTCGTGTGGATGGATACCTATTGCTCCATAAACATTTTTATGAGAATCACATATTTCTATTATCTTATCAAAACTATTCATTGAAGATGATGCATTTAGAAAATATTCAACCTTGTTTTTATTCGCATTTTCAATTATTAAATCTACTTCATCTTTATCATAAAAATCAAGATGGCAATGACTATCAATATACATTTTTTATCCTTTCAAATATTGAAATTATCACAGCTGTTATATCCAAATTTAGACTTGGTTGTAATTCAAAAAGGTGTAAAATTTCCTCCCTTATTTTAAATAAGTGTTTTATGTTTGGATAGTGGGTTGTCAATGTCGTTATTGCCTTTATTTCATCACTACTTAAATTATTAAGGGTAATATTTGATTTTGTTTTTATTGTATTAGTTAAAAATTTTATTATTATTTCCCTAAATATATTAAATGAATTTTCATCCTTTATAAGAGAACATAAATCCATTATCTTCATATTCTTTTTATTAAAAATTTCAGGTATCAATGTGAAAAATTGTTTTTGTAATTCTAAACCTTCATTTGTATAGATATTTATTGCATTACCTATACTACCTTCACTTATATTTATTAAATCCCTTAGTTCATCATTTGTTATATTAGGAAATCTATTTTTTAATAAAAGTTCCATATTTTCATTATCTATAGTAGATAATTTTAAAATACGACAACGTGATTTAATTGTAGGTAATAAGCCATTTATATTATGACATACTAATAATAAAAGCGATTGAGATGGAGCCTCTTCCAATATTTTAAGAAGAGCATTACTACTATTTTGATTCATTTCATCGACCGAATCTATTATTGCAATTCTATATCCTCCTTCGGCCGAGGTTTTTGAAAAGAATTCCTTTAATTTTCTTATTTGTTCAACTGAAATTTCCGTTTTTAATTTGGTTTTACTTGCATCAGCATATTCACGCTCTATAATTATTAAGTCGGTTATACCACCCATAATTAGACGTTCAAATATTGGATGTGTGGCTGGTAATTTAAGAGGCGAATCGTCATATTCATTTAGATTTATTTTCGTGTGTGTGTTTAATTGTTGTGTTGAAATTGTCATTTCAGGTTGGTATGAATAATCAATATCATTATCATCATAGGATTCATCATCATAGGATTGAGTATTTTCTATGCTTTCCAAAATGGATTTTGAGGTATCTATATTCACATTAAGTGTTTTTAAAATATTTGGATTACTTAATGAAAATATATAACGTGCAATACGATAACAAAGTGTTGCTTTTCCAATACCTTTGTTTCCACATATCAACCAAGAATGGTGCAATTTACCATTTTTAAAAGAAGTATAAAATTCTCTTTCCTCATTTATATGGGAAAGCAAGTATGGGGTGGTTTTTGGATTATCTATATCATTTATTGCATTATCATCTTTTGTATTCATTATAATCCCAATTTATCATTTAATATTTTCATTATTCTTTCACTTACCTCATCAATAGTGCCAATAGAATCCATAAGGACACAACGTCCAGGATTTAATTTTGCCACTTGACGAAAACCATTCAATCCCTTTGATAACCAATCATTTCCCATTTTTTCAAATCTATTTATTTCTGTTAAGTTTCCATGGGATTTTGATGGATCCATATCAAATATTATTGTCAAATCTGGCTTAAAATCACCAAGTGCAATTTTATATAAATCTTCCATGTTATTGATTCCTAAGCCATGTGCATAACCTTGATATGCAAGTGTGGTATCCATATATCTATCACTTAATACAATGAAGTTATTTTCTATACCTGGTTTAATCACTTTTTCATAATGATCTCGTCTTACAGCTGTGAAAAGTAATGCTTCGGTCATAGGAGACATTTTATTTACATCGCCTTCCAATAATATTGAACGGATTTTTTCCCCAAGTTGGGTGCCTCCTGGCTCTCTTGTCGTAATGACATTATATTCCTTTTGTCTTAACTTTTCCGCAATCAATTTTATTTGCGTTGTTTTACCTACACCTTCGCCACCTTCAAATGTTATAAAATATCCCTTCATAGCTAACCTACTATACTTAAAATTATTTGTTTTATGTTTTTGAAAATTCTTACAATGAAATTACATTTTTCAACATCTTGTAATGTAATTAAGTCATAATCATCAATTTTAACACCATCAACATATAATGTTAATTCTCCTACTTTTGTATCTTTTGTAATTGGAGCAGGAAGTGGTGTTGTAAAATTCGCTTGTATTTCTATATTAGGTGTTTTTCCATTTTCATTGGTTATCAATATTTTATCCTTTACACCTACGGCAACTTCATTTTCCTTTCCAAACCAAACCGGAATATCTAAAACTTTATCTCCTGGATTATAATATATTAGGTTTGAAAATTCCCTAAATCCATATTCCAAAAGTGCCTTTGAATCAGTTATTCTTGTATAACTTGGATTATTACCCTTTAATCCATTTATTATGGCAATTAAACGTCTATCTCCTTGTTTTGCAGAAGATGCAAGTCCGTGTCCTCCCTTTGTAGTATGACCGGTTTTCAATCCGTCAGCAGATGGCATAACCCAAAGTAATTTATTTCTATTATATTTATTACCAGTTATATCTTTTTTATATAAAAATTCCTTTTCCCCAAAATAATGGTAAAATTCTGGAAAATCCTTTATTAAACGTTGTGAAAGTATTGCTAAATCCTTTGTGGACATAAGATGATCTTTTTCATACCAACCAGATGCATTTTTTATATGTGTATTATTTAAACCCAATTTTTTTGCCAGTTCGGTTAATTCCTTTACAAAATTTGCTTCACTTCCACTTATATTTTCTGCTACAACTATTGTGGCATCATTTCCACTATTTACTATTATACCTCTTATCAAATCTTCCAAACGAACCTTTTCATTATATTCCAAAAACATAGTGGAACCAGAATTAGCATTCATTATTTTTGCTTTTTTCCATGCTTCATCGCCCACTATAAATTCACTATCCAATGTATATTTACCATCCTTTATCAATTCAAAAACTTTATATACAGTTAAAAGTTTACTCATAGAAGATGGTGGAACTGCAACATTTGCATTCTTTTCATATAAGATTTTTCCACTATCATAATCCATTAAAATTGCATAAGGTGCCTTTATATCAGGAACACTTCCAAATGTTGTGTTAGCAAATAGTAGTAGACTTAATATATATAATGTTTTTTTCAATTTTCTGTCCTTTCTTAATTTAATACATATATAAGTTACTAAACTTAAAAAATAATAGCAATCATATTTTTAAAAATTTAATCTTGCTATTAAAAAAAAAATTGTTAAAATGTCTTTTATATTTTAGTTTTGAGGTTTCTATGGACGATAATATAAAGTATAAAGTTTTGGCTAGAAAATATAGACCTTCCACTCTTGATGAATTAGTGGGACAAGATGTTTTAGTTAAAACTTTGACAAACGCTATCAATACAAATAGACTTGCTCATGCTTATATATTTACCGGTATCAGAGGTGTTGGAAAAACCTCTACTGCTCGTATTTTTGCAAAGTCCTTAAATTGTTTGGGTCCTGATGGGAAAGCAACTTTACCACAAGTAAAACCTTGTGGTGTATGTGAAAATTGTCGTGCTATTGCTGAAGATAGGCATATTGATGTGATTGAAATGGATGCTGCAAGTAGAACCGGTGTTGATGATATTCGTGAAATCATTGATGGTGTTCAATATAAACCTTCTTCTGCACGATATAAAGTTTATATAATTGATGAGGTGCATATGCTTTCTAAAAATGCTTTCAACGCACTTCTTAAAACTTTAGAGGAACCTCCTCCTTATGTAAAATTTATTTTTGCTACAACTGAAATTAGAAAAGTGCCTCCAACAGTTTTATCTAGATGTCAAAGGTTTGATTTACCAAGAGTAGATTTGGAAACTTTATCAAAGCATTTCAAACATATTTGTCAATTGGAAAATGTTAAAATTGATGATGATTCTATCAGTATTATTGCTAAAACTGCCGATGGATCAGTGCGTGATGGTATGAGTTTTTTAGATCAAGTAATTTCAAATTGTGAAGGGGATATTTCCGTTGATAAGGTTTCAAAAATCCTTGGATTGGCCGGTAAAGGTGTTGTTTTTGATCTTTATGATAATATTATGTCCGCAAATATTGAAAAAGCAGTTCAAATAATTGATGAACAATATAATTTAGGGGTGGATCCAGTACTTATTTTAACTGATTTACTTGAAATCACTCATTTCATTACAAGAGTAAAAATTACTCCTAAATCCGTTGATTTATTACCTATCACTCCAGCGGAACAAGAAAAAATTTCTCAACTTGCATCAAAATTAAGTATTGCAACTCTTGCAAGAATTTGGCAAATGTTATTAAAAGGTTTTGAGGAATTATCAAGAGTGCCAAATGTGCTTTCCGCAGTGGAGATGATTATTATAAGACTCGCTTATATTGGTATGATGCCTAGCCCTAATGAAATTTTGGCAAAAATTGAAAATCAAACTTCTATTGAAGTAGAAAAAAAAAATAACTAATTTAATAAATAATGTTGAATCTTTTCCTTTGGAAAATGAATTAATTGATATTTCAACCATATCAATTGAAAGCATCATTGAAATTTTAAAAGAGAAAAAAAATTTCCTTTTATCTCAAGATGTAGAAAAATATGTTAGATTTGTTTCATTTGATAATGGAACTTTATTTATCAATTTTGATACAGGATATCCTAGAGAACTTCTTAAAAACCTTAATACATTCTTTGCAAAAGAAAAATATAATATAAAAGTTGAACATTCAACCTTACCAGGGCAAGATACTATTTATAAACAAAAACAAGATCTTTTTAATAAACAATTACAAGAATTGTCCACTAATCCAATTTTAAAAGAATTACTCAATTCATTCAAAAATTCTTATGTTGCAAAAATTGAGGATATATAGTATCCTACATTTATTAACTTTAAATGAAAAGGAGATAAATATGGTTAATTTAAACGATTTAGTAGCTCAAGCTCAAGCAATGCAAAATAGAGTTAAACTTGCCCAAGCAGAACTTGCAAAACAAGAAGTTGTTGGTCAAGCAGGCGGTGGTTTAGTAAAAATCACTATCACTTGCACAAAAGAAACTAAAAAATGTGAAATTGATGATTCTTTATTAAATGATAAAGAAACTTTGGAAGATTTGATTGTTGCTGCTATGAATAATGCAAAAGAACAAGCAGATGAAATTGCAACTGCTACTATGGAAGAAGCAACAAGCGGTCTTCAACTTCCAGAAGGTGTTGATCTTCCTATGTAATGAAAAAATTTTTAAATACCCCCTTCTTTTGAAGGGGTTTTCTTTTCCTTGATTTTCTCTTTTTTTTCAATTAAAATTATTTTTATAATATATGAGGTTTAAGTATGTATAAAGTAAAATCAGATTTTTTAAATATCATCATTGAACGTGGCATCTTTAATCAAGCAAGTGATTTGGAAGGTTTGGATAAAAAACTTTGTTCAAATTCTCCTGTGGTTGGATATTTGGGATGTGATCCAACAGCAGATAGTTTACATATTGGAAATCTGGTTTCTCTTACACTTCTTCATTGGTTTCAAAAAACTGGCAATAAGCCTATTGCTCTTGTAGGGGGGGCAACAGGAAGAATTGGGGATCCATCGGGAAGATCCTCCGAACGTCCAATTATGACCGATGAAATCTTTGAAAAAAATATGAAAGGTATTAAAAAATCAATGCAAAAGTTTTTTACCTTTGGTGATGGCGCAACAGATGCTATTATGGTAAATAATTATGATTGGTTTAAGGATATAAAATATATTGATTTTTTAACTAAATTTGGTCGTTATTTTTCTGTAAATGAAATGCTTAAAAGAGAAAGTGTTAAACTTCGTTTGGATAGAGAACAACCTCTTTCCTTTTTAGAATTTAATTATTCTTTATTTCAAGCTTATGATTTCGTTGAAATACACAAAAATTATGGCGCTATATTGCAATTTGGTGGTGCCGATCAATGGGGAAATATTGTTTCCGGTGTAGATTTAGGTAGAAGATTAGGTATAGAACTTTTTGCTTTGACTGCTCCTCTTCTTACCGATGCAAATGGTGTAAAATTTGGAAAGTCTATGGGTAATGCAATTTGGCTGAATGAAGATAAATTATCATCTTATGAATATTATCAATTTTGGAGAAATGTTGATGATAGAGATGTGGGAAAACTTCTTCGTATATTTACCGAACTTCCTTTAAATGAAATTGAAAAATTGGAAAAATTACAAGGTGCAGAGATAAATTCTGCGAAAAAGATACTTGCTTTTGAAGCCACAAAAATTTGTCGTGGAGAAGATGAAGCTTTGAAGGCTCAACAAACTGCCACTGAAACTTTTGAAAATAAAGGCATGGGTGCAGATTTACCTTCATTTGAAATGAAACAAGATATGAATATTTTAGACGCTCTTGTTTTAACAGAACTTTGTAAATCCAAAAGTGATGCAAGGCGTATGATTTCTTCTTTAGCCGTATCAATAAATGATAATAAAGTAAATGATGATAAGTTAATCATTTCCAAAAATATGGCTCAAGATGGAAAAATTTTACTTTCTGTTGGAAAGAAAAATAAAGCAATTTTAAAGATTTAAAAGAGTTTTTAAAATTTCTTCATCATCATATTGTATATCTATATCAATTGGAGTGAAGTATTTCTTTTCATCATTTGGTATTTTCACATAATCTTTCATTGTTGTTAAAAGTGGTAGATGTTTTGTAGTGGATAATCTTTTTAACATATCTATATCTTTTTGTGTATAATCATAATGATCTGGAAAATCAATTTTATCTTCTATGATAACATTATTTTCTTTCAATGTATTATAAAATTTATTAGGTTTTCCAATTCCTGCAAATGCAATTACTTTTTTATGTGAAAAATTATTTGCATCTTTTGTATAAGTATTGGCCTTTATATATGGTATATTATATTGTTTTAGTTTTTTTTCTATATATGGATTTATACCCCTCATAAATATTGAAAGTTGAACATCTTTTAATCCGAATCTTAATATTGAGCGCATAGGACCAGCCGGAAAAAGATATCCATTTCCTATACCATATAGTCCATCAAATATACATATTTTTATATCCTTTTTGATTTTATAATTTTGAAATCCATCATCCATTATTATTATATCAACTTTATCTTCCAATAATTGTGCGGATTTTTTTCTATTGCTACATACACAAACTGGAACATTTTTAAATTTTGATGCAATTAAATATGGTTCATCACCCACTTCATTTGCTGTATGTATTTTTGTATTTATTATAATAGGTGTGGAATGTTTTACCCCTGCTCCATAACCTCTTGATATTACTCCAACTTTTTTATGGGATTTTAATAATAATTCAATGATTTTTATAACATTTGGGGTTTTACCACTACCTCCTAAAACTATATTACCTATACAGATGATTTTTGCCTTTGATTTATATGGTAATGTAAATAATTGATTTAATTTATCACATAAAAAATATATAAAACTTAATGGTAAAAGTAATAATGCAATTGAATATTTTTTATAAAAATATTTTGGTTCTTTTAAGTTCATTTTTCACTTGTCCTTATATTTATTTCAATATACAATTATAATATATTTTAAATTAAAGGCAATGTAATTATGACTATTGATGAATTAATAAATAATTTTAATATTCTTGATGATTGGGAAGAAAAATATACCTATCTCATTGATTTGGGAAAGCAATTGGCTCCTTTTGATGAAAAAGATAAAACTGATGAAAATAGAATTTATGGCTGTTCTTCCTCTGTTTGGTGGAAATATAAAATAGAAAATGGGAAATTTTACTTTAATTTTGATAGTGATGCCTTGATTGTAAAAGGACTTTTGTTCATAATATCTGTTATTTTTAATGGAAGTGAAAAAACTCAATTAAAAAATATAGATGTTTTCAAAATTTTTGATAAATTGGGGCTTTCTTCTCATCTTTCTAATCAAAGGCAAGTGGGAATCTCATCCGTTATACAAAAAATACAAAATCTTTAAAAATTTTTTTTATTTATTATTTGATTTAAGTTTTTTTTGATGTATAATATTCCTATCATGACAAATTTTAAAAATGCACATAAAAATATTAAAAAATATATAAAGAAACCTCATTTTCAGGTTTTTGCATTAAGTTTTTCTTTATGTATGATTTTCTTTTTCATAATTTCTAAACAATCGGGAAGTAATATTGCCCCTGTCGCTGAATTGGATAGTGAGGTTGCTCCTATTGATAATAATATTAGAAATACTTTATCAAATAATATACCTCAAAAAATAAATAGTTTCTTTGGCGATATGTTTAGTGGTTTAAAAGAATATTCATTTGAAGTAAAGAAAGGGGATTCTCTTGCATCTATTCTTTCTTCTCTTGGTATTTGTTATAGTGAAATTTTAGAAGTTAGTAAGGCTATTGATCCTATCAGTAGCACTAGTGAATTAAAACCTGATAATGATAAATTAATTGTTAGGGTTAAACCTATTGATAATCAGGATTCTAAAATTAAGGCTGAACTTAAAGTTTTGGAAATTGTAAAAAGCCCTATTTATAGAGTGAAGGCAGAAAAAACCACTGATGGTTTTAGAACTATGGAGGAAAAATCCGATATCACTTCCGAATTAGTTAGAAAAGAAGGTGATGTACCAAAAGGAGTTGGATTGATTGAAGCGGCTCTTGCTCAAGGAGTGCCTTACAATATCATTGATAAATTTTATGAAATTTTCTCATTTGATGTGGATTTTGAACGTGATATTTATCCAGGTGATAAATTCCAAATTATGTATGAAAATCTTTATTCAGATGATGGCGACTATATTGGTAATGGTGATGTTGTTTTTGCTTCCCTTTATCTTAATTCAAGACAACAAGAATTTAAACTTTATCGTTATGAAAATGAAAAAGGTATAGTTGCATATTACGATGAAACTGGCAAAAGTGCATCAAAGACTTTGAAAAAATCTCCTATAAATGGTGCAAGAATCTCTTCTAAATATGGTAAAAGAAAACACCCTATACTTGGTTATTCTCGTGCTCATCAAGGAATTGATTTTGCTGCACCTAGTGGAACTCCTATACCTGCTGCTGGTAGTGGTAAAGTTGTATTTAAAGGTTGGAAAAATGGTTATGGTAATTATATAAAAATTAAACATAATGGAACTTACTCCACTGCATACGCTCATATGAAAGGTTTTAAATCCGGTATAAAAGTAGGTAGCCAAGTAAATCAAGGGCAAATAATAGGTTATGTGGGTTCTACTGGTCTTTCAACTGGGCCTCATTTACATTATGAAATTATTAAAGATGGAAAACATGTTAATCCACTGACTATAAAATTACCTTCTATTCAAAATTTATCTAGTCAAGAAATTGTAAAGTTCAATACAAATAAAGATAAAATAAATATTCAATTTGCTGTTTTGGATAAAAACTTTTCACAATTTGCAAGCTTAATAGATATAAATAAATAGGTATATAAATATGAGTCTTTTTAATAATGATTGGAAAAATTTTGTGGAAAAAGGCGAAAAAATTATATCTTTTTCCGAAATTCCAGCTAAATTTTCTATAATATATTCATTTTTTGCATCTTTATTTTTAACCTTTTTTGTATTTATATTTTATATTGCAGAATTAGGTAAATCATTTACTAATTCTTCCTTTATTTATTTAATAATTGCTGTTTTGTTTTTTGCTTTTTTAAATTATTTACGTTGCAAAAGTTTTAAATACATTATCACAAATAAAAATATTATTGAAATTCATGGTTTGATAATGAAATCATATATATATGTACCCTACTCTAAAATAACAGATACAAGATTACATAGAAATTTATTTGATTTAATTTTGAAAACTGGAAGCGTTTCTATTTCAACTGCAGGTGGAACAACAAGAAATGCGGCTTCCCCTTATGAAATAAAATTTCTTCATATAAATAATTTTATGAAAATAAATGCTGATATCAAAAAATTGATAAAATAAAAACCCCTTAAACGGGGTTTTTTTAATAACCAAGAATTTGTTTTTCTTTTGAAATACGTTTTCTTTCACGGCGAACAGCTTCATTTTTCTTACGTTTTTTCATTGCTGTACCGGTTTCGTAATATCTTCTTTCTTTAATTTCGCGAAGAAGACCTTCTTTTTGTCCCTTCTTTTTAAGAACACGAAGAGCTTGTTCAACATTATTATCACGAACTAGAACTTTTACCATTATTTCACCCCCTTTATCATGGATTTGTTTTTATTAACTTATGGTCAAGTTCTTAAAAACTTCATTTTAATATATCAAATTTTTTTTAAATTGCAAGTTTTTTTTCGTCAAAATAAATTTCTTGCACTTCTTATTTAAAATTGTATAATAGATACATTACTTAACTATTTATTATAAACAAAAACGAAAGGATTATAAAATGGCTGTAAAAGTAGCAATAAATGGTTTTGGTCGTATCGGTAGAATGACTTTCCGCGCATTGATTGAAAGCGGAAGAAATGATGTTGAAGTAGTTGCAATAAATGATTTAGCTGATCCTGCTTCTTCTCTTCATCTTTTAAAATTTGATACTGTTCATGGAAGACTTCCTGTGGAAGCAAAACTTGAAGGTGATATGTTAATTGCTGGTTCTCAAAAGGCAAAAATGTTCGCTATTCGCGATCCAAAAGAATATCCTTGGAAAGATTTGGATATTGATATTGTTTTTGAATGTACTGGTATATTTACAGATAAAGAAAAAGCTTCTGTTCATTTAGAGGCTGGTGCAAAAAGAGTTTTGGTTTCCGCTCCTGCAAAAGGTGCTGACTTAACAGTTGTTTATGGTGTTAACCAAGATAAAATTACAAGCGATATGAGAGTATTTTCTAATGCTTCTTGTACTACAAACTGTTTGGCTCCTGTTGTTGAAGTATTAAATAGAAATTTTGGCATTTCTCATGGTTATATGACAACAATCCATTCTTATACAGGTGATCAAGTAACTCTTGATAGAGATTTAAAAGGTAATCTTTATAGATCTCGTTCCGCTGCTATGAATATTATTCCTACAACAACTGGTGCTGCAAAAGCTATTGGTCTTGTTATTCCTGAACTTGCTGGAAAACTTGATGGTGCTTCTACTCGTGTTCCTACTGCTGATGTATCACTTGTTGATTTCAAATTTGTTGTTAAAAAAGATGTTACAGCAGAAGAAATCAATAATGCTATTATTGAAGCTTCTAAATCAGATAGATATAAAGGTATTCTTTGTGTAAATGATGAAGCTCTTGTTTCTTCTGATTTCATTCATAATTCTGCTTCTTCTACTTTTGATTTAAATGAAACAAAAGTTATGGAAGGTAATTTCGTTCGTATAGTTTCTTGGTATGATAACGAATGGGGTTTCTCAAATCGTATGCTTGATACTGCTGTTGCTATATCAAAAACTATATAATTGAAATAAATTATATTTTCCCCTTTTATTTTAAAGGGGAATTTTTTTATCTAAAAAATACATTGACAAAAATATTGTTTATGATAACATCTTTATAATTTATAAGAGGTAGCAAAAATGAAGATGGTAGATAAAGGTTATGTAATTTACGAAATTTCCGTTGGAAATAAAAAGGCATTATTTTTTAAAAACTCTGTTGAAATATATAATGGAAGTTGGGAAATTTATAAATTAAATCATAATGAAATAATAGTTGATTATTTTATACTTAATCTTGATACTTTAGAACTTACAAATCCTATGGATATAAAAGATGATTTTGTAAGGGTATTTAAAACTGCTATAACAGAGAACAAAAATAAGATAAAAGTTGTTAGAAATGGTGAAACTACACAATTATTTGATAGAACTAGAAACTCATCTATTATGAAAGTAGAAGCTGGTCAAATAGTTAAATTTGATGTTATGGATACTATAGAAATTAGAGATAATTTTTTAATGTATGATAAATTTTTGCAAGAATTTAAAGGTAAAAAGATTAAAAAAATTGGTGATAATTTCATGAAAGAAAATAACGCTATTAAACTAATTGGATTTCCCTCCTTAATTGAATTGGGTAAAAATGCTTTATATAAAAATAAATTTTTAATAATAATTGAAATGAATAAATTAGAAACTATTGGAGATAATTCATTTTATAATGCACGTTTATCTCAAATAACCCTTCCTAATTTAAAAACATTAGCAAATAGCGCTTTACCAAAAGTCAATACCATATATGCTCCTGAAATAGAAAATATTACTTTTACAGGTAATATGAGTGAATCAAATACAAATAATATAATTAAAACCTTACCAGATTATTATACTGATCAACAAAGATAATTCTTATTTTTGATGTTTGAAAAAGTTGATCATGCGTCTTATACGGTGCTTTTTTTTCATATTCCTTTTTTTTCTTAGTTTTATGGATAACCTATAACCTATATAATATCCCAAGAAACCAACAAATATAGTCCAAGGTAAATTTCCAAGTATTATTGGCTTTCCTACTCCTTTTAATAATGTTGAAATTGTTGACATTATATGGGCCAATGAAAATTCTTCTGTAATCAATATTTTGATTTCATTAGTAAATGCAGAAAATGGAATCGCAGATTGACCCAACATAAATTGACCTGTTAAATAAAAAATATAGAACATTATTGGGGTTGTTAATGGATTACTTATAAATGTTAGTAAACAAGCAATTATAAGGTTAAACCTTAATTTAAAAAATCTATCAATAATACACCATAAAATAAAACATATTAAGGATTGTCCAAATAATGGCGATATTCCACACATAAAACCTATACAAAATGTTCTAGCAATATATGATGGCGCTTTATTTTTCCTATCCTTAAATGTTTTAAGAATATATTTATAAAGTTTTCTTATAAATGCTTTTAATTTATCTAACATTTAATTCCTTTAATTTATTAAATATGTTATATAACCTATATATGCAAGTAGGAATATTACTCCTGATATTTTTGAGATTTTACCCTTATATCCAGTAAATACTAATAATAATGTTGTTGCAATAAGAATATAAACATCTGTTTTCATATCAATTGGAAAAGTTATAGGTGTAAATAGTGCTACCATACCTAATATAAACAATGCATTATAAATATTACTACCAACAATATTTCCAAAAGCAATATCATTATGTTTTTTTATTGAAGCAATAACAGAAGATGCAAGTTCAGGAAGAGAAGTTCCAACTGCAACTATACTTAGACCAATAATACTTTCGGAAATGCCAAAATTTCTTGCAATAACTATGGCACTATCAACTAGAAATTTTGCCCCCAGTATAACCATTATTATACCTATAATTGCTTTTAATAATGATACATATAGATTTTTTTTATGTTTTATATCAATTTCTTGTTTAATTTCCGCTTCTTCTTTTTTAAATTGTTTTTCGGTTTTATAACTAAAATAAACATAATATAATAATGATAAAACCATAAATAAGCCCATAATTCTGCTTAAATTACCAAATAATGATGCGATAAAAATAATAATTGTTGAAAGAAGTAAAAAGTATACATCTCTTTTAAAAAATGATTTCTTTTCAATTTGTATAGGGTGTATAAGTGATGATATCCCCAATATCAATAATATATTGGCTATATTACTTCCCACCACATTTCCAACTGCTATTCCCGTTGAAGGAACATCTTGGAATATTGCAATAAAACTTGCCATCAATTCCGGAGTTGATGTACCAAATCCAACTAAAACTATACCTATCAATAATGTTGATACTTTTAATTTTTTTGCAATCTCTACAGAACCAGATACCATTGTATCCCCACCAAATGTTAGTAATAATAAACCTAGTATAAATAAAATGTATGTCATGTTCATCTCCTTTGTTAAAAAAGAGATTACTAGATTTAATCTAAAAGTCAATAGAAGAGAAAACCTATTTTTATAATTATTGATTTATTAACTCTTTTTCATTATTTAAAAGCACTTGAATCATGCTTAATGCTTCATTATCATTTTTTGCAATATTTGAAATATTAAGTGTCATATCAAATGCTTTATTTTCTATAAAATTTTGTGGTTTTGATGATATATCTATATTCTCATATAAAATTTTTAATTCATTTAATAACATATTAAAAATCTTTGCTTTATTTATTGAGGCAATATTATTGAAACCATTACTATCTTCCAACACTTTTTCCGTTTTCATATTATCATCATCGTTGGATGTTATCCAATTAATATTAAATCCAAGTCTACTTAACTTTTCCAATGTCTCAAGTTTTGGTTTTGAAATGCCTCTTTCATAATTTTGCCATGTGATTTCACCCAAACCTAAAAACGATGACATTTCTTTTTGTGTTTTATTTAGTGATTGCCTTATTTGTTTCAATTTTTCCTTCATAATAACACCTTTACATATAAAAATATGTTTTTATGCTTGAAAACATAAATTTTTATGTATATAATAGATTCATACTTATATATTAACATAATAAAATTAAATTATCATTATTTATTTGAGGGAATTATGAAAAATAAAAAACTTAATACAAATAATATTTATCTTTTAATAGGTAATAGAATTAAAGAAACACGAATAAGTTTAAATATTTCTCAAATAGATTTAAGCAATACGATCAATATACCCTTAAATAATTTAATAGATATTGAAGAAGGTAAACAAAAAATATCCCTATCCTTATTATCAAAAATTTCAACAATTTTAAATGTTGATACTAATTATCTTTTAATAGGTATTTCCAATAATATCATTAAACATAATATTGAAAAATTAGATGAATTCATTCAACTTTTTAAAATTATTAGAAATATGTCATATAATGAAAAAATTGCTATATACAATATATTAAATTTATCTGAATCAGAATAATTTTCAAACAAAATACAATTATAGATTTTAATAGTTGACAAATATGAAGAACAAATGTAGAATATAAATATATAAAATTTTAATATTGGGGGAAAACATGCTAACAAAACAACAATTAAAATTATTTATGATTATTGATGAAAACCTTAAAAAATATGGAGTTTGTCCTTCTTTTGAAGAAATGAAAAATGAAATTGGATTGAAATCAAAATCCGGTATTCATAGATTGATTAAAAGTTTGGAAGAAAGGGGATATATAAAACAAATTCATAATAAAGCAAGGGCTTTGGAAATCTTAAAATATCCTCCAAATTTAGTTGAAGATGATGTAAGCCCTGTAAATGATAATGTCAAAATGACAACTATACCTTTATATGGAAAAATCGCAGCCGGAACCCCTATTGCTGCAATTGCTGACACAACTGAAACTATGGATATACCTGCTGATATGTTAGGGGTCGGTAAATTTTATGCTCTTAAAGTAGAAGGAGATTCTATGATAGAGGCTGGTATTCATAGTGGTGATAGAGTCATAATTCAAGAAACTCCAAATGCTGAAAATGGAACTATCGTTGTTGCATTAATTGATAATGAGGAAGTAACACTTAAATATTTATATAAAAAAAATGGCTCAATTGCATTAAAACCTGCAAACCCTAATTATGAAACAAGAATTTTTTCTCCGGAAAGGGTTAAAATTCAAGGTAAACTTGCAATGCTTATAAGAAGTTATTAACAAAAGGAGAAAGGAAATAATATGTCTGATAATAAACAAAAAGCTTTAGAAGCTGCTTTATCTCAAATTGAAAAATCTTTTGGTAAAGGTAGTATAATGAAACTTGGTGAACAAGAAGGTATTGAAATTCCTTCCATATCAACAGGTTCACTTGGTTTGGATATCGCTCTTGGCATTGGTGGTCTTCCAAGAGGTCGTATCGTTGAAATATATGGACCAGAAAGTTCTGGTAAAACAACATTAACTTTACATATTGTAGCCGAAGCTCAAAAAGCAGGCGGAACTTGTGCCTTTGTTGATGCTGAACATGCTTTGGATCCTGCTTATGCTAAAAAAATTGGTGTTGATATAGATAATTTGATTATATCTCAACCTGATTCCGGAGAGCAAGCTCTTGAAATTGCTGATACATTGGTACGTTCCGGTGCTATTGATGTATTGATAGTAGATTCTGTTGCTGCTCTTGTTCCAAAGGCTGAATTGGAAGGTGAAATGGGGGATAGCCATATGGGCTTACAAGCTAGACTTATGTCCCAAGCTTTAAGAAAATTAACTGCATCTGTTGCAAAATCAAATGCTTTGGTTGTTTTCATAAATCAAATTCGTATGAAAATTGGTGTGATGTTTGGAAATCCTGAAACAACAACTGGTGGTAATGCATTAAAATTCTATTCCTCTGTTCGTATGGATATAAGAAGAGTTGGTTCTATCAAAGATAAAGAAAATATTATAGGTAATGAAACCAGAGTGAAAATTGTAAAAAATAAAGTGGCTCCTCCATTTAAAACTGTTGACTTTGATATAATGTATAATCAAGGTATCTCACGAGAAGGGGAAATAATAGAACTTGGTGTAAAAGCAGGAATAATTGAAAAAGCAGGTGCTTGGTTCTCCTATAATTCTCAAAGAATTGGGCAAGGAAAGGAAAATGCTCGCCAATGGTTAAAAGATAATCCTAAAATTGCAGATGAATTAATCAAAAAAATTATGGAAAAATCTGGCATAATAAATGAAAAAATGCTTGAAACTTCTGGTTCAAGTGTCAATGATGATGATATGTCCTCATCTAGTGATAGCAATATAGAATAAAAAAAGCCTCCCAAAAGGGAGGCTTTAATTTTGGTGGGCAAAATTAGAAAATATTCGAGTAATTAAAGACTTTAAACAATGGTATGAAACATATAAAAAGATTGAACATTTCAAAAAAAATTATACCGAAAATCACCAAATTGATATTGCATATCAAAATGTAAAAAACAAACTTACCTGATTTCGTAAACATATTGTAACAAAGTAAAATTAAGGTAGAAATATATAAAAACATAATTGAAATTAGTTTTAAAATTTTCAAAAAATTTATAAAGTTAAAATAAGATATATAAAAAGAGCAGAGAGTACTATAAAAAAATGATATATGAGATATTGTTAGGCAAAATTTCTGTAATCCTATATAAATAAAGTATAATTCTTTAAAAAGTATTTTTACCAATTATATGTGTGCAATAAAAAATACATTGATACATATATGTTATGGTAAATAAAATTTGTAATCTTTTGTTTATAGTATAATATTTTATTTGACAATATACTTAAATATTCATACAATAATGGAGAAGTTTTATTAAAAGGTAGTCATATGAAATTTCAGACATTTGATAATCGTGACAAGATGTATAAACGAGTTGCTCTTGTAAATTTGACAGAGCTTAAAGACATGCCTCAAATGAAAATTGGTTGTGGTAAGTTTTGTGGTCTTCCGTTTGATTGCCTTATGACAGATGTAATGTCTGGATGTCTTGCAAGTAATAAAGTATGTTATGGGAATTGTACAGCTGCAGAATTTTGGAAAAAAAAAGGTTATGATTTTGGGAAAAGGGTATTAAATAAATTTGATAAAGAATTTTTCATAAAATGTGTTAAAAATTTACCAAATGGACAATTATGGTTACGTCAGGGATGGATTTCCGATTGTTCTTTTTCTCAAGAATCTTGGAAACTAATAGCTGAAATTAGTTCGTTACTAAATTCTTTTAAAATTAGATTACTTATAATAACAAAGATTCACTATACTCCTAAAAAATCTACTTTGGTAGAACTGGCTAAAAATAATGTTGAAATTAGAGTGTCTTTGTCTGCTCTTGATACTGAAAAAGAATATAAAAACAGATTAAAATTTTTAAATATGTATAGAGATTTAGGAGGATTATCTATACCTTATATAATGTCATCTAAATATAAAAATGAAGAATTGAATAAAAATCAACTAGTTTTGGTTAATTATGTTATTGAAAATGATTTTATAGCAGGGGAACATCCTCTGCGGTTTGATAAAGGGAATGAAATAATTAAAGATTTAGAAGAATGTGGATTTTCACATACTAAATTTCCAAATCAATATTGGTTTGGTAGACTTTTTTATAATATTCCAAACTTTATTTTGCCACCACCTACCCATTTGAAAGAAAATTATTTCTTACCTACTTGTTATTTCTCACATTTAGATATGGAACATAAAATTGTTGGGTTAGATGGAAATTTACCAACATTTGAACAATTATCGAAAGATTCAACTCAAAAAACGGAAGGCTTAATGAAACATGCAGAATATGTTATACAAAAATATTAACAAGCAATTTTTTAACAGGATTAATGATGCTTTTAATGCATTAAAAAAAGATGGATATTATATTTTTAATGCAGGTAATTTATCAAAAGAAGACTTCTTAAATTTTTCTTATAGCTTTGGAGAAGTGATTCCATCAGGTAGAGGAAAGGAAATGGTAGATGATATTTTTATAGGAGGTATCCAAAAACAAAGTTCATTACCTCTACATACAGACAAAAGTTATTGGCGATTACCTCCTAGTTTTGAAATACTGTATGTTAATGATGTTTATAATATGAAGCATGGAGAAATAATCGTTGGAAATTTATTGGAAGCATTTAAACAACTGTCACCTGTGGAACAAAAAGAATTACTTGATTTTGAAGCGGTATACAAATCTCCTCAAAATAGAGATGAAGGAACAATAAAAGTAAAGTTAATTGGAAAAATAGATGATGATATATCTTTTTTTAGGTATAGATTGGATATTTTTGATTCATCAAGTCCTACAATAACTAAATGGAATAATATAATAAAGGATAACTTAATTTTTGTTCCTTATAGAAAAGGAGATGTTCTCATTCTTGATAATAAATTACACTGTGCAGGAAGAAATAATACTACATGGGGAGAAAATGGTTCAAGACATTTATATAGAACATTAGTTATGTAAAACTATAAAATTATGTAAAACATACAATATATTCTTTCAATTAATGTGTGTTTTGAAATGTTTTTATAATTGTGTCTTTTGTTATATTGTTTGAATTAAATTTACGAAGTTCTTGTCCACACAAAACAATTGGAAGTTTATTTTTTCTAGCAAAATTATAAAATGGTTGTTCGAAAGGGTATCTTTTTTTTTGAATATCTAGTAATACTCCATGAGGATATAATTCTTCTAGAATAATTCCAACAATAGAATATGTTTTGATTTGTTTTTGACAAAAATCTTTATCCGCATGAAAATCTACTACTGTGTTTATTAAATTTGCATAATACTGAATTTCTTTATTCATATCAGCAATATTTACAAATGAAGCTAAGTGTTCATTAATATATTCAAAACAACCAGGTGCTAATTTTGAAAGTCGAATTGTTTCCATTCCAGACATTTCTTCTATATAATCTTTATTTTTGTCCCATGCTACATCATATATGGAAAATGGAAATGTTTCATCATAATCAGGTAATATACTAATATATTTAAATTCAACATTTTCTGCTGAAAAAAATTCTTTAAGTTGTTCATTTAAAAATTGTACTTTCTTATATTGTGTTTTTTCTCTAAGTACATTAACATTCGATGTTAATGCATTACTATGCAAAGAAAAAAAAATTAAATCATTTTTTGATAATCCTAATAATAACGAATTTATGAAAGAAAAGTATGTTCTTTTGGAAAGAAATCCGAGTTCTTGTATAAAGGAAACCATTCTATATAAAAACTTTATAAATGCATCTGTTTGGAATTTTTGTAAGTTTGTTAAACCTATCGACTTAAATAAATCTGGATTATGATGTTCGATATCAAAAATTATCTTTCTAATATATTTTTCTTCCATTTATAAATACCTAAAATATACCTAACGGTATAATAGTAATCTATTATTGTATTTTGTCAATATTTACTTGCAACTAATTACAATTTCATATATAATAGTATATATAGTTAGATTATGAGGTATGCTATGCTGTTATTTTTATTAGGAGGAACTAATATTTCAAAAGAAGAAAAGAATAATTTAAATCCTCCTTTTTCTTCATTGGAATTTGATGTGGAATTTTTGAAACTTGTAAAAAAAAATAAACCAAATATTCTTTTATTACCTACTGCCAGTGAAATATTAGATAGAGAACATATTTATGAGAAGCGATTTATTAAACAATTTAAGGAATATTTAAATTGTAATGTGGATTCTTTATATTTATCCAAAATTCGTTCTACAATTAAAATTCAAAAAAAGTTAGATTGGGCAGATTGTTTTTATATATCAGGTGGGGATCCAATTCAACTATTGAATATTTGGAATGAATCTAATTTTATAAAATTATTTAAAAAGCAAATACAAACTAAGCCAGTATATGCGGTTAGTGCTGGAGCAATGATTTTTTTTAAATATGCATTGAATGGAAATAATGAAAAAGCAACTATTAAAAAAAATGGATTAAATTTTATTTCTGGATTATGTGTTCCTCATTTTAATAGACAAGAGTTGCTTCCTTTGAAAAAAAAATTACTATCAGATAATAAATACAAAATATACGGAATAAATGATGGTGAAATTCTTTTACTAAATGAAAAAGGCTCAATATATTATAGAGATAAAGAATGGCATATTTCCTCGTTAGAAGAATAGATATTTCTAAAAAAGGAAACAATTTTAGACTACTAGATATACTCGTAAACCTTAACATAAGACAGGCTCTATCTTACAGAAACGATAAAAAAATTCCATAATTGTAAGTTTGAAATTTATAGTAGCAAAATTAGAAGATATTCGAGTAATTAAGGACTTCAAACAATGGCAAGAAACCTATAAAAAGATTGAATATTTCAAGAAAAACTATACGTAAAATCACCAGATAAATATAGCCTATCAAAATATAAAAAATAAACTCACCTAACTTTGTAACCCTATGGGAACGAAGTGAAAAATTAATTCTTTAAGATTTTCCAATAACCACTATTATCTGGACCAACTCGTTTAATAAAGCCATTTTGTTAGTTTGTTAAGATTATACTTTATTCCATCAGGAGAAATACCTATCTTATCATATAACTATTGTCTTGTAATTTTAGGATTTTTAGTTAATAAGTCTAAAATTTTCTGGGTAGTGTTTTGCTTTTTTGGGGTAGTAGATTTTAAAAATAATTTAATCTGCATTTCTTCATTATTAAGAAGATTTTTCTTACCCAAAAGAATTAAACTTAAAATATACTAGTGTTAAAAATAAAAATTAACATAAAATATTACTTGAGTTATATCAAAATAAAAACGTATAATAAAAAATTATAACTAAAAGGGTTTATAAAATGAAGTTATCAAAAATAAGAATAAAGAATTTTCGTGGTCACATTGATACAACTGTAAATATATCAAATTTAAATGTTATAATAGGACCAAATGATATTGGAAAATCATCAATAATAGATGCTTTTGATATATATTTTAATGATTATCCAATAGATATTTCAGATGTAAACGTATTTATACCAGAAAATACGCCCAAAATTGTTGAAATTTCTTGTTCTTTTATTGTTGATAAAAATGAGGCAGTTACACTAGACGCTAGTGAAAATACAGCAACATCTTTAGCTTCAGAATACTTATTAAATAAAGATGGATTTCTTGAAATCTGTAAAAAATATGATTTTAGTACAAATAAAATAAAAAAAAGTATTCAGATTATAACAAAACACCCATCTAATTTTACACCTGCATTAATATTACAAAAAATAAACGATTTAAAAAAATTAGCTTCTGATAATAATATTACCCCAACTAATAATAATATAAAAAAAGACATAAGAAAAGCGATTTTTGAACAATATCCTAACTTAAATTGGGATAATGAATTTACTATTGAAGTAGAAGCAAAGGAAAACGATATTACACAAATTTTTAATAAATTCAAAGACGATTTTCCAACATATATGGTTTTTCGTGCAGATAGAACAAATACAGATAAAGATAAAGATAAAGAAGTTAGTGAAACCACAAATGCAATTACAAAAAGTGTTGTATCAGAACTAGAAAACGAATTTAATAATATAAAAAATAAAATAACAGATCAAATAAATACTTTAGCACAAAAAACACTCGAAAAACTAAAATTATTCGATGAAAATATATCAAATAGTTTAAAATCAAATATACAAACAAAACAACTATCCTCTTTATTTTCATTTACATTTGATTGTGATAATGGAATTTCATTTAATAAAAGAGGAAGTGGTGTAAAAAGATTAATGTTATTAAGTTTTTTTCTTGCTGATGCAGAACAAAAAAATACAAACAAAACATTATATACGCAATAGAAGAACCTGAAACATCACAACATCCAGATTATCAAATAATGTTAATAAATTCTTTAAAAGATTTATCAGATAAAAATAACAGACAAATAATAATCACTACACATACTCCAGAAATAGTAAAAATTGTAAAAAAAGAAAATCTAATCTTTTTAAATAAAGATAGATCAAATATACTAAAGATACAACAAAATGAAACTTTAGAAATCAAAAAAATTGTTGATAATTTAGGAATTCTACCATATGTATCTTATAAAGAGGTAATATTTGTAGAAGGAAAAACTGATATAAGTTTTCTTAAAAATTTAAATCAATTTCAAGACTGTAAGAATATAATTGATATAACGCAATTTTCAATTATAGAATTAAATGGTTGTGCTAATGTTGATACATGGATAAAAAATGACTATTTAGAAAATTCAAATATTAAACGTTTATATTTTCGAGATAGGAATAATAATAAAATAGAAACGGAAAATCAAAAAAACAATGTTATAATAACAAAAAAAAGAGAAATAGAAAATTATATACCATATAATTTAATTGAAAACTACTTCAATATTGCTTTCACAAAAACAGAAAAAGAAAATTGGAATGATATAGATGTTACTAAACATATACGAGGTAAAATAAATAACAAATACAAAAATGAAGATATAAAAAGAATATTAGAATCTCGAGATATATGGAATAATTTAAAATTACCAGATGATAGTATGAATGAAATAAAAGAATGGTTTAATAAAATAAAAAACTATTTTGATGACTAATTAATAGAATTTATAACGTATTGATTTTAAGAACTTCCTTTATAAATAAGAAAATAAAAATGAATACAGAAGAAGTAACAAATAAACTTATTAATTATATTCAACAAGCAAGAACATATCCATAAAAAAACAAATGATAAATCTATATTAGTAGCCAGATCTTTATATAGTGTAATTATTAGTCTAGCAAATAATGTTATATTTTGTATAAAAAACAACGAAATTTATTCTGCAAATGCTATAAATTGTAAATGCTTTTTATTCCAATGCCTACCAAGAATATTGCACTCTATCTGCTTCATTATTCGTTTCAGATTGTCTATTGATGTGTATAAATTACTACTTTTTATATTCTCATGAAACTGTATTGTTAGCATATAGTTCGGCTTATATGTATCATCTATCCATTTCTTTAGCTCTTCCTTTATTCTCATATTATTATGATATTGCTTCCATCTAGTTACCATACTTTCTATCATTCATATTATCATTATGCTTAATTGTGACTAGAATTATAACAAACAAAAATTTAAGGTTTTGCGTTATAAAAGTTATGACAGACTTTCTCCAAACAGAAAGATTTACAGCCTATGTATACAAAAAGTCCTATTATAATTTTCTAGAACCGAACAATCTTCTAAAACTAATAACTATTTAACAAAGTACTAAAAAAACGGTTTTACTTAAGTTAGTAACCATATGGTAACGAACTCTATTATAAAAAAAGGCCCCCATTTAACGAGAGCCTTTTTAGTAAGTTTATCACTAAAAAATTAACAATTTAATACATTACAATGAAAATTTTCTAAATACAAAATATCCTTACATGTAAAAGGGCTTTTTTTATAATTAATGCTTCTCACAAAAATATGAGGTCTTAGCTCTGGATCCACAACTCAGGTCCCCTGTCCCTCCCTAGAGGTAGGGGCTAGGTTGTTATACCAGTATCCAGGGCTCCCATCATAAAAGCATTAATTAAGAAAAATTTTCACTGTACAAATTAATAAGACTAAAATGAAAAGTAGTTTTACAATTTTAGGTGAATATATACAATCTAAATATCCAGATAAAACACTCACAGATTATGAAACAGATGTAATGGTAAATAATATAGTTCAGTTTTTTACCATAGGTGCAAAAATGGCTTATAACTATAAGAAAAACGGCGAAAATCTACAAAAAACTGCGTACAAATCAAAATAATCCCTGTATAATATTAATATAAAGAATATGAAATGATTAAATTTATAAAACAACAAAGAGGTAAAATACTTATTGTTGCTAATACAATTGATCGTATTCAAAGAAGATTTAAAGAATACAGTTTGTTAGATGATCTTCGTCGTGATAATAAAATTGAAATGTATTTTATAAGAGAACGTTTAACTATTAACTCTAAATCAAACGGTTATGAAATTGGTACATGGACTCAGGGTATTATGTGAGTTCAACAATATGTTATGCAATCAAGTGATAACATAAAAAGAGCAAATAACGAAAGCCGTGATAAAGGTAGATGGTTGCATAAAGCCCTATTTGATACATTAATTATAAAGATTAATCAACTCTTGCAATGGTTAAGATAGATTCAATAAAAGGTTCTCTTTTTGCTCAAATGTTAGAGCAATTGCTAACTATGCAAATAAAATAGGTCTTACAACTGGCTCTGGTAGAAAAATAACTAAAAAGAATGCAAATTATATGATACATAATACTTTCTATTATGGAGTAATGAGAACTATTGATGTATACAGAGCTCATACATGTGGTAATTTAATTACTAAAGAATTGTTTGATAAAATTCAAGAAGTAGCTTCAGGAAAATGCAAACCTTCATTTACAAAAAGAGCTGATACATTTATTTTTAGTGGACTATTAAGATGTGCTATATGTGGTTGTGCTATAACACCTGAAAGACATACTAAAAATAATGGAAAAACTTATACATACTTAAGATGCTTTCATTATGATCATAATTGTAAGCAACTATTATTGAATAAAAATGTCGTTTTACAACAAATAAAAGAAAAAATTTTTGATAAAAAAGAGAGATTTTAAAAATCATAAATTCGAACTCTTTGCTTGATGGAAAAAAGATAGTATTTTCAATAGCTAAGCATTTGATTTGATAATAAAAAATGATGAAAGTGTAAGATGGTGGGTGATGAGAGACTCGAACTCCCGACCCTCTCGGTGTAAACGAGATGCTCTAGCCAACTGAGCTAATCACCCGAAAGATGTTATTATTATATAACTCTTTTTTCTTTTTTCAAGTCTTTTTTCTTGTTTTTTACATTTTTTATTTTATAGTCTTATTTAGAGGTATTTATTATGAATAATGATGAACTTATAAAAAAGGCTAAATTACTTGGTTTAACAGATCAAGAAATTCAACAATTCATTGAAAATCAAGAAATTGCAAAAAAGTATGGGATAGATGATGATTGTTATTCTATAAATGTAGAAATAGATGAATCTATATTAAATGAAAATAATCATCATCATTGCGATTGTGATGATGATTGTTGTGGTGAGTGTTGCTCTGAGTCTCATAATAACTAATTAATTTGTTCCACTACTTCCAAAACCTGAAATTCTATTAGCTTTAGGAAGTTCTGTTTCATCTTTTACTATTTCCATATCAAGTTGATATACTGGTTCAATTACACATTGCCCTATTCTCATACCTCTTTCTATTACTATTGGCTCATTTGAAAGGTTGATTACTATCATGTGAACCTCTCCTCTATATTCATTATCAATAGTTCCTACCCCATTTGGCATAGAAAGGCCTTGTTTTAAAGAAAGTCCACTTCGTGATCTTATTTGATAACCAAAACCATCTTCCAATGCCAATTTAAAACCAAGTGGAATAAGGCATCTTTCTTTTGGTAATATAGTAATAGAAGGTTCTTTAATACATGCCCTTACATCAAAACCAGTATCAGAAGGATAAGCATATTTCATCGGTCCCCAATTTTTTAAATCATAATTTTCAAGATATAATATTTTCCCTTTTACTTTTTGCATTTAGATTTCCTTTCGTCTTAAGAAAGTTTAAAATATTTAATAAAAAAAGTAAATTAAAAAAGCCACCATTTAAGGTGACTTTTGATTTATTTTTTGAGTGATTTATTTGTTTGTATTTTCTTCTGAATATTTTAATGACACAAGTCCTTCTTGACATTTTTGTAAAGTGTCAATAATAGTATCCAACTCACTCCAACTTGTTCCAGATAAAGTAGTATTTGTAATAGAACCAGCGGTTGCAATACCTGTTGCAACAGAAGCAGTAATTCCCAATGCTCCTTCATCATTTTTACGAACACCTGTTATAGTAGCTGCACCAATATTACCAACTGTTCCAACACTTCCAATAACACCTGCTGCAATCATTTTTGATTTCATAGTTTCCAAAACTCTTTCATCTAATGATTTACAAGCATTAACTGCAGCCTTTTCATTTTCTGTATAACGAGGAAGTATTTGTGCGTTTGCTCCAAATGATACAAATGTCAACATTAATGCATATAATATTTTTTTCATTTTTCTCTCCTATATTAATTTGTTGTTGTATTATCTTCTGTTTCAGTTGAGGAAACATTATCTAATACAGTCATTTCTTGTAAAGCATTTTCAAGTTCAACACCAGCAATGTGCATTTTATTTGCTGCATTTTTACATCTTTCAATAGCTTTGATAAGAGCATCAAATCTTGAAACAGATACAAAACTACTTATTGCACTTGATAAATTACCTGCCGCACTTACAGTAGATAATGTAACAGAAGCTATTTCACTTCCTGTTAATTTTCTTTGTGCTTCTTCTGTTGTTGTAGTTGTAGTTTCTCCTTCTGTTGTTGTAGTTGTAGGTTCTACAACAACTGTTTCTGTTGTAGTAGCATCTTCTGTTTCAGTACCATTCATTGTTCCTTTTACTTTTGCAACTGATTGTAATGTTGTATCTGCTACACCAGTTCCAGATGCAATACCAGATGATATTGTTGATGCTACAATTGCCTCTTTTAATTTGTTTAAGCCATCTAATATTTTATCAGTACCATTAGCTTCCATTGCCCCATCTCTTTCAACAACATTTAAATAAGTACAGGCAATATTTGCATTATTTTTTAATTTATTATAGTTATTTATTAAATCATCCATATTAGTGTCTTGACCCAATTCTATATTGGTATAGTCATAGGCTGAACTATTTGGTAATACATTTAAAATAACACTATCAACTTCAGTTTGAGCAACACTTCTCATATCATTGATTGTCATTCTTAATTTACTTCCACAAGTGTTGATTGCACCTTCCTTAGTTGCAATTGTATAAGTTGCACCTGGTTCTAATGAATAACAATTTCCAGGAACTGCATTACCACCTGTATAAGATTTAAATGTTCCATCTGTAAAAGATGCTTCTAAAAATATATCATTACATGGTAAGCATAGTTTATAGTATGTATCAACTGTATTGCCATTTCCATCAAGTTTTTTGGTAATAAGTTCAATTCCATTTTCACCAACATGCATAAGTGGACTTAATTTTATTGATCTTTTTTCAATCACGGTAACAGTTGGATTTTTGAATATTTTTTGATTATATCCAGATACTAAACCAGAATTGATTGAACGAGAAGCTTGTCTTTGTGTATTGGATCTTGCTCTATTTCTACTTTGAGCATTAACAGGAAGGCTTTGTAAAGCCAATAACATTGACAAAGTCAATAAACTTATTTTTTTAGAATTTTGCATAATTCTCTCCTTGTTTTTTTACATATCGTTTTTATAATACCATATTTTTTAGACATAAACAACAAGAAAATTAAAAAACCCCTCATAAAAGAGAGGTTTTAAACATATTATTTGAAACTTATTTGTTGATAGCTTCTTTTAATGTTTTACCTGCTTTAAATTTTGGTTGTTTTGATGCAGGTATTTTAATTTCTTCACCAGTTCTTGGGTTATGACCTTTTGTTGCTTTTCTTTTTGATACAGCAAAAGTTCCAAAACCTATTAAACGAACTTCTTCACCTTTTTTCAATGCTTTTGTGATAACATTTACGAAACTATCTAAAACTTCACCAACTTTTACTTTTGAAAGTTCAGTTGAATCTGCAATTGCATTTATTAAATCATTTTTATTCATAATTATCTCCTTTTTTACCTTTTAACATGTAGTGTTCTTAACACTCAATTTGATTCTAACTATTAAATTCCTTATAAGTCAACAAAAAATCTTAATTTTTTTTATTTTTTTTACTTTTTTGACTGAAATTATATATTTTGTCCCTAATATAACCCTTTTATCACTTGATTTTGTGTATTTTTTTGGTTCACTTCAAACAAATATACTGATTCTTTATCCACTGCCCCCTTTGTATCAGCTGTGCAACGATATAAACCTTTATCTGGTTCACGACAATCTACATAAATTTCACTATTTTTTATATCTTCCAAAGTTACCCTATTTGTTGCAATATCCAAAAATACCTCAGCAAATGATAGCATAGTTATTCCTATAATCATCATTCCTATATGAGTCCATTTCATATCGTCTTCATATATTGCCTTTACCAATATCCACAATAACATAAATACTGCAGCAACATATAATAAACGTCTAAATTGTTTAAATACTTTTTCAACAGCATAAACAAATTTTTCCCATGGACCAAGTGGTGATGCATCCAATTCTATATCATTTACAGAGCACATATATACTATTTCCGATTTTATAGCAGAAGTTTTTTTGCTTCGCATATCACGTGTAAATTGTTGTGCCACTTTTAAAACTCCAGGACAACCTACTGATATTCTCTCAAGAGCATCTTGGGAAAAAGTAAAACCATTTCCTCTTGCGGATACACGACGTGCTGTTCTTGTTTGTGAAAAAGATATATTATTTAATCCAATCATAAATATTATAAATAAAAATAGTATTTTTTTCATCATTTAATTTCTCCTATTTTATCATAGCAGATTTTATCTACTCTTTCAATTTTTTTATTCTTCAATATTTAATAAGTAATTTTTATTATCCAATTTTATTTCTTTTATAGTTTTGGCCCCTTTATCCTTTAAATCTTCGGCAATAGAAATGGCGGAACCTCTTCCATCTGATAATTGTTTAAAGGCTGTATCATAAGCTTCCCTTGCTGTTGATATACCTTTATCTATTTTTTTCATATTTTCAATAAAGCTTGCCAATTTATCATATAATTTTCCAGCTTGTTGTGCTATGATTGCAGAATTTTGATTTTGTTTTTCAATATTCCATAGATTCCTTATAGTTCTTAATATAGGTAAAATTGATGATGGGGTTGTTATTGCAACATTTGATTTATATGCCGTATCATAAATATTATTGTCGTATTTTAAAGCCTCTATATATGCTTGTTCATTAGGTATAAACATAAATACAAAATCAATATCAGATAAGTATTTTTGATACTCTTTTTTGGATAGTTCTTGTATATGTCTTTTTATTGATTCAGTATGTTGTTTTAAGTATTGTTTTCTTTTTTCCTCATCTTCCTCCCTTACATAATCTATATAATTAGTAATGGATACCTTTGAATCAACTATCAATTTTTTTCCATTTGGAAGGTGTATCACACAATCAGGGCGAATATTTCGGCCTTCTTCATTTTTATCATTAAATTGCATGTTATAGTCTATACCATCTATAAAACCTGCAACACTTAATATTGTTTTTAATTGATGTTCCCCCCAATCTCCTTGTAATTTTGTATTACCTTTTAAAGCATTAGTTAAATCATCTGCATTTTTTGATAAATTTGCATTAAGACGTTTTAAATCCTCTAACTCCCTATGTAATGCTCCTTTATCATTTGCATTTATTATATTGGTTTTTTCAATCAATTCTTTGAAATCCCTTATTTGCATTTGAAACGGATTTAAGAGAGTAGAAAGTGATGCTCGTTGTTCCTTATCAAAATCATCTTTTTGCATCTTTATCACTTTATTTGATATGTTTTCAAATTCTTTTACAAATAAATCCTTTATTTTCATATTATCTGCTTCTTTACTCTTATAAAATGCCATTTCTTTATCAAGAGTGATTTTTAATTCGTAATTACGGCGTGATAATTTTTGGTTTTGTAGCAATAAATATACTATCAACATAAATAAAACTGCTATTATTATTATAAAAACTATTGTCATTTTACTTAAAGCCTCTTATATTATATATTATCAAGTATAATAACAGAAAGATTTTTAAAATGGAAGATGTAAAAAATATTAGTTTGATTATTGAACCAGATCCAAGATTAAGACAACCTACACAAAAAGTTGATGAGGTTTCTCCTAAACTTCTTGAAGTCTTTAATTCTATGGCAAAAATCATGGAACAATTTGATGGAATAGGTCTTGCCGGACCTCAAGTAGGTTTACTTAAAAAAATTATTATTATTGATGTGGAAACAATTGCAAGGGAAGAAGGAAAAGAACTTCCAAAAAAACGTTATTTAAAAATTATAAACCCTTTAATAATTTCTACTTCAAAAGAAGTTTGTATGATGGAGGAAGGTTGTCTTTCCGTGCCTACCATTTATTATGAAATTGAAAGACCAAAAACTATCAAAGTATCTTTTATGGATGAAAATGGTGATAATATAGAATTGGAAGCAGATGGTCTTCTTGCAAGGTGCATTGAGCATGAAATTGATCATTTAAATGGTAAACTTTTTATTGATTATTTAAGCCCTCTTAAAAAAAGAATGGTGATTAACAAACTTAAAAAGATGAAAGTCTAGTATGCAAAAATTTAATATAGTTTTTATGGGAACTCCTGAGTTTTCTATACCTACCCTTGATTATTTAATTAAAAATCATAATGTTTTAGCCGTATATACAAAGGAACCTAAACCTCAAGGTAGAAAAATGGTTTTGACTAAATCTCCTATACATATCATGGCAGAACAACATAATATTCCTGTATTTACCCCAAAAAATTTTAAAAATATTGAGGATGTAGAAAAACTTAAATCTTTTAACCCAGATTTCATTATTGTCATAGCTTATGGCCTTATTCTTCCTAAAAGTGTATTAGATATACCATCTATTGATTGTATCAATATTCATGCTTCTATACTTCCTAAATATAGGGGGGCTAATCCTATTCAAAGGGCTGTTTTAATGGGTGAAAAGAAAACAGGTATTACCATTATGAAAATGGATGTTGGTATGGATACAGGTGATATGTTATATAAAAAAGAAATTGATATTGATGATAATATTACCTATGGACAATTAGAACAAAAAATGTCTTTTTTATCTGTTGAAGCTTTAGATTATTATTTTAATAATATGAATACATTATCCCCTATAAAACAAGGTGATGATTTTTCTTTGGCTTTAAAACTTCAAAAAGATGAAATGTTAATAGATTTTTCTAAAGAACCTTTTCAAATTTATAATTTAATAAGGGCTTTAATGCCTTATCCAAAGGCTTTTTTTACACATAATAATAATATAATTAAAGTTTTGGAAGCTAAAATTATAGATGAAAATACTTCATTTAATAATGGAACCATCATTTCAAAGGATTTTAAAATTGCCTGTGGTAATGGAAAAGTCATTCAATTCATAAAACTTCAAAAAGCAGGTGGAAATCCAATGCAATTAAAAGATTTCCTTAATGGTTATAAGATTGAAATTGGACAAGTATTAAATAAAAATGGCTAATTATAAACTTTTAATAGAATATGTTGGAACTAAATATTCCGGTTGGCAAATACAGGATAGCGCTCCTTCTATACAAGGGGCTATTGAACAAGCCGTATTTGATTTTTGTGGGGAAAAAGTTGAATGTTATTCCGCCGGTAGAACAGATGCTGGTGTGCATGCAATTGCTATGCCTGCTCATATAAAAACATCTAAAGAATATGATATATATAAAATTTTAATGGGGCTTAATTTTCATCTTTTGAAAAACAATCATGATATTTCAATTATAAATGTTGAAAAAGTAGATGATGATTTTCATGCAAGATTTTCTTGTCAAAAACGTTTCTATATTTACAAAATTTTAAATAGACCTATAAGACCCGTTATTGAAAAAGATAGGGTTTGGTGGGTATATAAACCTCTTGATTGGAAATTGATGCATGATGTGGCTCAAAACCTTTTGGGAAAACATGATTTTTCTTCGTTTAGGGCTAGTGAATGTCAGGCTATTTCTCCAATTAAAACTTTGGATTATATTGGTATAAATAAAATTGGGGATATTATTCAAATAAATGTTAATGCTAAATCTTTCCTTCATCATCAAGTAAGAAATATTGTTGGAACACTTGAATTAGTTGGTGAAGGTAAAATTTCAAATCAAGATTTTATTGATATTTTGGAAGCTAAAGATAGAAAAATGGCTGGACCTACTGCTCCGGCTTGTGGACTTTATTTTGAAAAGGCTTTGTATTAAAATGGCTATACAAATATTAAAAGTTCATATTTGTCCCAATGCGAAAAAAGAAGAAATTCTTGGACTTTATAATAATGAATATTTAAAAATATCTGTTATGGCTCAACCTATTGATGGCAAAGCTAATAAAGCTTTAATCAATTTATTGGCAAAAAAATTACATATTGCAAAATCAAATATTACTATTGTAAAAGGTGAAAATTCACGAGATAAAATCTTAAATATTGATATGAATGAAACAATTGATTTTAAAAATTTAATTTAAAAAAAATCCCCCATTGAAGGGGGAATATTTTATTTGAAGATACAGATTATGCTTCAGCTTTTGTTTCTGCTTCTGTATTTTCTTTAGTTTGTTCTTCAACTTTTTCAGCTTCTGCTTCGGCTTTTGCCTTTGCTTTTGCTTTTTTAGCTTCAGCTTTTTTCTTTTCTTCTTCAAGTTTTGTTTCGGCAACTTTTGCTTCTTCTTCAGATCTTGCTACATTTATTTTTACAAATTCAACAACTTCTGGATGAAGAGCGATTTTAACTTCATAAATGCCAAGTTCTTTAATTGGTGTATCTATTGTAATTTTGGTATAATCAATATTTGCACCATTTTCCTTTAAAACATTTGCCAAATCTCTTGTTGATACGGAACCATAAAGATGACCGGTATCACCTGCTTGTCTTATTACTATAAAGGTTTTTCCCTTTATTTTATCAGCAATAAGTTGTGCAGAAGTTCTTGCTGCATCATTTTTTGCTTGAAGATCAGCTTTTTGTTTTTCAAACATTTCAAGGTTTGCTTTTGTTACCCTTAATGCTTTTTTAGATGGGATTAAGAAATTTCTTGCATATCCATCTTTTACCTTTACTACATCACCAAGATGTCCAAGTTTTCCAACTTTTTCCAATAAAATTACTTCCATTTCTTTACTCCTTATTCGTTATTTGCAACATATGGCAATAATGCGATATAGCGTGCTCTTTTTATTGCATTTGCAAGTTTTCTTTGGTTAAGGGAAGATGTTCCGGAAATTCTTCTTGGAACAATTTTACCACGTTCTGTTATGAATTTTTTTAGGAATTTAACATCCTTGTAATCAATTTCAACATTTTTTAGTGGATCAGTTTTCTTTCTTAATACTTTTTCTGTCATTGCCATTTTTATTTCCTTTCATCTTTTGTTTCTTTTTGTGAAAGAATTGCAGATGGACCTTCACTTGCGTGGGCTAATTTTATAGTCATAAATCTTAAAACATTTTCATTTATGCTCATTTTTCTTTCAAACTCTGCAATTGCAGATGCAGGTGATTCGGTTTCAAATAGAACATAATGACCTTTTTTATTTTTTTTGATTTTATATGCAAGTGTTCTTAAACCCCAATTTTCTTCTTTTATCATTTTTCCTTTATTGGAGGTGATTATTTCCTTAAAACCATTGGATAATTCCTCAACTTGTTGTTGAGTTAAATCCTGTCTTAATATGAATACAGTTTCATAAAATGCCATATTTATCTCCTTTTGGCTCATTCAAAGGTGTCATTTTTAAATTTTGAAACATTTCAAAATCCTTTGAAATATCCATTTAATATTACGATTCGGACGAATCTATTAAACAGAAAGGTGCATCTAATATAATGCACCTTTTTAACAAAATCAAGTTTTTTCTTTACTTATTCTTTTTTAAACCAGAAATAAACATCATGATTATCTTGACAATCCTTACTATAGGCATCAACTCCTTCGCTTAATCCTGTAATACTATTAGATTTTACATTTATACCTATTGTATCTGCCTCTAATGCAGAAGCCAATAAAACACAATGAGCTTTGGATAATTTCATTTTTATACCAAAATATGGTAAAACGAAGATACCTGTACCTCCAGTTGGAGAATTTTTAGCTGTAATTGTTATTGGTTCACCCCATGGATCGGTTAAATTTATATCTTTATCCTTTATTTTTTCACTTATATCTCCATTTTGTGGGAAAGGTCTTCCTATATAAAGCATATTTACTTGTTTTGCTATATCCCTTATTTGAGTTTCTGCATTTATTCTTTTTGTTTTTTCAACAGATTCCCCATATAATTTTATACTTCCAGTAGTGATTATTATAACCAATGCTAGATATAATATCATTTCAACCATTGAACGGCCAAAATCATTTTTATTTTGTTTCATTTTATTTCTCCTTTATTTTGTTTTTGATATATTATCATAAAATCGTTTAAATGAAAATAAAATTATTGTCTTTTTCGTTATTTTTTTATATTCTTTTTATATGAATATGAATTTTTATGATAATTTGCCAAGTGTGGCTGAATTCATTGAAAAATATAATCTTAAAGCTTTAAAATCTTTGGGACAGAACTTTATTTTGGATTTAAACCTTACTGATAAAATTGCAAAGACTATTCCCAATATTCAAGATAGTGTTGTGGTGGAAATTGGTTCGGGTCCGGCTGGACTTACAAGAGCTATACTTAAAAATAATGTTAAAAAGCTCATTGCTATTGAATTTGATAAAAGAGCTATTGGCATTTTAAATGAATTAAAAGAAACTTATGGTGATAGGCTTGTCATTATTGAAAGTGATGCCTTAAAAGTGGATTTCAGAAAATTAAAAAATGAGTATGCAAAAGATTTACCATTCAGGATTTGTTCAAATCTTCCATATAATATTTCTATACCTTTAACCATAAATTGGATTTATTGTGCCGATATCATTGATTCTATGACTTTAATGTTTCAATTGGAAGTGGGAAAACGAATCACTTCTGTTCCTAAAACAAAAGATTATGGTCGTATTTCTATCATTTCTCAATTAAATTTCAAAACCAAAATTTTATTTGAAGTCAGTAGAAATTGTTTTACTCCTCCCCCTAAAATAACATCATGTATAGTCCAATTTAATAAACTTAATAATATATTAGATATAAAGACTTTGAAAAAAGTTGAAATGGTTGTTAAATATGCTTTTTCTCAAAGAAGAAAAATGCTTCGTTCCACATTGAAACCTTTATTTAAAAATAGTGAAGAATTATCTTTAGTTTTAAAAAATCTTAAAATCATGGAAACTGCAAGGGCTGAAGATTTATCACCCAATGATTTTTTAAATATTGCAAATTCAATTTGTTAACTTTTTTTTGACTTCTTGCACATCTTCCCATACTTTTTGTTTTACTTCACGAATACCTTGTTTTGATGTATTTAAAGTATATTGTAGTGAAAATGTAGGCAGAACTGGAATACCTTTAAAATCATACCATTTCCCACGAATGGAAGTGATAGAATCATTATTATTTAATATTAAAGAAGAAGGCAAACTTCCAAACAATAATATTACCTTTGGTTTTAATAACTCTATCATCTTATATATAAATGGTTTTATAGTTTGCATTTCTTCCATAGTTGGAATGCGTCCACCAGCAGGTCTATAAAACATAGATGGTGTTGCATACGTATTAGTATCAAGTGAACAATTTATAGCGGATAATATACGAATCAAAAGTTCACCCGTATCCCCAACAAATGGTGTGCCTGTTTTATCTTCTTGATTATTTGGAATTTCCGTTATCACAAATAAATCTGGATTTATTGAATTTCCCTTTCCGTATATGGTAGAAATACTTTTATCCTTTAATGGACAATGTTGAAAATTTTTTATTACCTCTATCAATGTATTGAAATCTTTTACCTTTGATGCGGTTTCATTTGCAATTTCATTTATTTCATTTATTGATATTACATGTTTTTCTTTTTTAAAATTTTCATCAAATATTTGTGAGATGTTTTTATTATTATCTTGATAAAAATTATATGGTTTATCATGGTATGACTCATCTATACCTGATTCAATATATAACTCCAATAAATTTATATCATCAATTTCATTCATTTATTATTATTGTATCCATAGTATTACAATTTAAGTTATTAAACTCTAATAATGCATTATTTTTTATTATATTATTTGCTTCTTCAGAATCTAATATAGTTTTAAATGATTGGCAAGATTCAATTTGGTGGCCTAATTTAGATAAAGATAAACCTAAATAATAAAGACTATTATATAAATTTTCGTCATCAGGATAGGTTTTTAGTAATTCAGCAAATTTATTAGTAGATTCTTTGAAATCATTATTGTTATAACTTTTTATACCTTCATCATATAAAATTTGGGCTTCATTTTTAAATGTAGGTGTGGGTGTAGGTGTGATAAGTAAATTATCACTTGGTTGATTTGGTAAAATATTATTATCAATGTTATTTGTGTCCAAAAGACTTAATGGTTCCGATGTCGCAATTGTGGACATCGTATCATTTAATTTTAACATATTATCTTGAAGTGTCATCATATCCGCCTTTAATGAAGTAGTCATATCATCTTTTAATAATTGCGTGATATTTTTAAGATTTTGCATTTCCAATTCATATTGCGCCATTTTTTTATTATTTTCTTCTTGGCGTTTTTTCAATTCCTCTATGTTATAATTTAATTGTTGTATTATAGATGAGGTTTCTCTTCTTAATTGTGCTTGATTATAATTACTTTGTTCTGTTGCATTGGTTATAGATTTTATTGTATCTTCCAAATCAGATAATTTCATTTCAATATTTATAAAAGCATCATCATCTTTGCTTGATTGTATTGTTTGTGCAAATGTAGATTCAATACAGAAAAAACTTAATACAAAAAATATAATATATTTCATAGGTTCCCCCTTATTTTTATTTAATATTAAAATATTATATTTATATTGGCAATAAAAAATAAGTGGTAAGGTTTAAATATCTAAATCTGTTGTAAATTTGGCTCCTTCTTGTATAAATCTAAATCTATATTCCGGATTTTTTCCCATAAGATTTGAAACAAGTGTTTTTGTATTTTGAAGATCTTCCATTCCCTCTTCTGTTTTAGGGGGAATTTCAATTTTCAATAATGTTCTGGTTTTTGGATCCATTGTTGTTTCTTTTAATTGCGAAGGCATCATTTCCCCTAGCCCTTTAAAACGATTTATTTCAACCTTTTTACCTTTAAACTTTGTTTGGATTATTTTATCCTTTTCTTCATCACTCATTGCATAAAAATATGATTTTCCATCCGTAATCTTAAATAATGGAGGAAGTGCAATATATAAATGTCCGTGTTCAATCAATGTTGGCATTTGTTCAAAGAAAAATGTCATAAGTAATGATGCAATATGCGCCCCATCCACATCAGCATCGGTCATTATTATTATTTTATCATAGCGCAATTTTTCTTCATTATAATCACGACCAGTGCCGCAACCTATTGCCTCAGTTATATCTTGAATTTCCTTATTGGCATTTAATTTTTCATTGGAAGAACTTGCAACATTTAATATTTTTCCACGAAGTGGTAGTATCGCTTGAGTTAGACGATTCCTTGCTTGTTTTGCGGAACCGCCAGCGGAATCTCCTTCCACAATAAAGATTTCAGTGCCTTGTCTATCCTTACTTGAACAATCCGCAAGTTTTCCAGGTAAGCGAAGTTTTTTTGTTGGTGTTTTTCTTATAGTTTCTTTTAATTTTTTTAATTTCAATCTAGCTTCACTTTTTTCAATTATATAATCAAGCAATTGATTAGCACGTGCCGGATTAGATGTTAAGAAATAATCAAAATAATCCTTTATTGCATTATCAACTAAACGAGTAGCTTCACTTGATGAAAATTTATCCTTTGTTTGTCCTTGGAATTGTGGATTTTTGAAAAATAATGATAAAATCACAACTGCATCATCAAATATATCTTCATTTATTATATTAGTAAATTTTTTATTACCTATCATATCGGCAAATGACTTTAATGATCTTGATATAGCCGATTTAAAACCAGTTTCATGGGTTCCACCTTCAGGAGTTGGAATAGTATTACAATAGGAATTAAAAAATCCACCTTCATTCCCATCTTCATGTGGGGTATCAATCCAAGTAATGGCACATTCCACCTTTCCCATATCATTTGCAAGATTTGATTCAGTATAAAATATTTCATCAATAACCTTTGGACGGGATTTTATTGTTTCACTTAGAAAATCCTTTATCCCCTCTTTAAAACATAAAATTGTTTCATGAGGAACATTCATATCGCTAGTTAATAATTCTTCATCACATTTCCAATTTATTTTAACCCCTTTGAACAAAAAAGCCTTTGAACGAATCATGCGATAAAGTTTTAATGGCTTAAATAAATTTGTTTGACCCAAAATATCAGCATCAGGTTTGAATGTGATTTTTGTTCCAGTTTTTTTTGTTTTACCAATTTGTTCCAATTTGGATGTAGGTATACCCCTTGAATAAGTTTGCTTATAGATACCACCATCCCTTGATACTTCAATATCCATAAATTCGGATAAGGCATTTACAACACTTGAACCGACACCATGTAATCCACCGGAAGTTTGATAAATTTTATTTGAAAACTTTCCACCACTATGAAGAGTCGTTAAGATAACTTCCAAAGCCGATTTATCCGGATATTTTGGATGATTATCAACTGGAATACCCCTTCCATTATCGGTAATAGTAATTGTATTATCCCGTTTTAATTCAACCCATATTTCATCAGCAAAGCCTGCACCAACCTCATCCATTGAATTATCAACTATTTCACTTACAAGATGATGAAGTGCAGTAGAGTCAATTCCCCCTATATACATACCTGGACGAAGGCGAACCGGCTCCAATCCTTCTAATACTTGAATATCCTTTGCTGAATATGAATTATTTGTCATAATAGATTTCCTTTTTTCTTCTTTATAAACTATAAAATTTTATTTGAAAAAATCAAGTTTTTTAATATAATTTGCTTTATTCTTAATAATTTTAAAGGAGCGTAAAATGAATTTTCAAGAAACTCAATCTTTCAATCTTCTTAAAAAACACAAAGTCTTTTTAGATGATTTTTCAATTATGGATTTATTTAATCAAAATCCAGCCAGATTTGAAGAATTTTCGACAAGTCTTGGGGATATTGTTTTTGATTATTCCAAAAATAAAATTGATAAAAAAGCTTTGGATTTTTTATTTAAAATTGCAAATAATCTTAATTTAAAAGAAAAAATTCAAGATATGTTTAATGGTGTAAAAATAAATACTTCCGAAAATAGAGCTGTGCTACATACTTTGCTCAGAGATAATATATCAAAAAATATAATGGTTGATGGGGTAAATGTTATTGAATATATCAAACTTAATTATCAAAAAATGATAAATTTTGCAGATGATGTTCAAAAAGGCATTTATAAGGGTATTAAAGGTGATAGAATTTTAGATGTCGTAAATATTGGTATTGGTGGATCATATCTTGGCTCTAAAATGGTTATAGAAGCTTTAAAACCTTATAAAACTCCTCTTATCAATTTTCATTTTATTTCAAATATTGATTCTACTGATTTAACCGAAGTATTAAAGAAAATTGAACCAGAAACTACTTTATTCATTGTTTCAAGTAAAACTTTTACGACAGATGAAACTATGACTAATGCCTTATCCGCGAAAGAATGGCTTGTCAATAAATTAGGGGAAAAAGCTGTCAGTAAACATTTTTGTGCCGTTTCAACAAACAAAAAGGAAATTGCTAAATTCGGTATAAATCCCGATAATGTTTTTGAATTTGGTGATTATATAGGGGGAAGGTATTCTTTGTGGTCTCCTATTGGACTTCCTATTTGTATTGCAATTGGTAAAAATAATTTTCAAAAATTATTAGATGGGGCAAGTATTGCCGATGAACATTTTAAAAATTGTGATTTTGAACATAATATTCCTGTATTAATGGGATTGATTTCCGTTTGGAATGTTAATTTTATGAATGTGGTTGCTGAAGCTGTATTGCCTTATGATAATTATTTGAAATTTTTACCTATGTATCTTCAACAGCTTGTTATGGAAAGTAATGGTAAATCAGTTGATAGGCAAGGCAATTTCGTTCAATATCAAACCTCTCCTATCATATTTGGAGATGAGGGAACCAATGGTCAACATTCATTTTATCAATTATTGCATCAAGGAACTGAAAATATTTCTTGTGATTTCATTTTACCTATATTTTCTCATAATGAAGTTGGTGAACATCAACTTAAATTACTTGCCAATGGAATTGCCCAAAGTGAAGCATTGATGAAAGGAAAGTCCAAAGAAGAAGCTTTCGATGAAATGGTAAGTCAAGGTATCTCACAAGATAATATTTCAAAGTTATTACCTTATAAAGAATTTAAAGGTGATAGACCTTCAAATACTTTCTTAATAAAACAAATTACTCCTGAAACATTAGGTATGTTGGTTGCATTTTATGAACATAAAACTTTTGTAGAAGGTGTGTTATGGGATATCAATTCTTTTGATCAATTTGGAGTTGAACTTGGAAAACAACTTGCAAAAAATATTGTAAAGGATTTGAAAAGTGATGAAGGCATTAGTAAACATGATTCTTCTACAACTGGTATCATTACTATGGTAAAAGCTTTAAGAAATAATAAATAAACTCCCAATTGGGAGTTTTTTTATATCAAATATTTTGATTGAAAGACTTTAAATTCATCAACATCTAAATCAATTGCATTCATATTATTCCTTGTCAAATCACATATAAGTTCGCATGGAATAAACCCATTTGATGAACGAAAATCCATAATATTGGCATTTTTACCCACAACTTCAACAAAATAACGATATTGCAGATAATCATCTGGGATATGTGTTATATCAATTATTGTATTATTCATTGAAATAATGCCAATAACTGGACATTTATATTTGCCTAAACACATATAAGATTTTGTAAATCCAGCACCAGAATGTAATTTTGCCCTTATCCTATCAAAAAATTTATTGGTTTTAGAAAGAGAACGAGAATAACCATCCTTATATCCTATATTGATTACAGCAACTTTCATATTATGAAGGGCCCTATATCCACCAAAATATCCAATGGTTTCACCCATTTTCACTTTTCTTATTTGTAAAATCTTTGCATATACAGAATAAACACTTTCCATTGATTTTTTCATACCATATAGTCCATATCCCATACGGATTATATCAAAATGATATTCAGATGGAAGATTAAATGCTCCACCTGTTGCAGAAAGACTTACCTTTGCCTTTGGCAACAATTTCAAGTATGATTTTAAAATTTCCAATTGCTTTTTATTATTTTTATCATTTTTATTATATGAACTATGAAGATGACTTATATATAAAACAATTTCCAAATTTGATGTGTATTCATTCCATTTATCGGATAATTCCTTTACATCATTTTTACTTAATCCAGTTCTATTCATACCTGTATCAAAATGTATTGCAAATTTTGCCTTACAATTTTGTTTCTTTGCAGTTTGATTATAATATTTTATTTGATTAAGACTTATACAAATAGGTATCAATTTATTGTTTATAAATGTTTCCGCTTGATTATTTTGAACCCCAGAAAAGGTATAAATATTTACTTCATCCCTTATTATTTTACGGGTTTTTAGCGCCTCTAATATATCTTGGCAAAAATATTCGGTGATACCATTTTCCTTTAAGATAGGTAATACCTTTTTTAATCCTATACCATAGGCATCCGCTTTTACAACTACACCCAATTTATCCCCAAATTCTTCCTTTGCCTTTTTCACATTTTTATCAAAGGCAATGTTATCAAATACCCTTATTAAATCATAATTATCAAAAGTATCATTTTTTTCCATTTTTTACCTCTTTTATTTTATTTAATATTATCCTTTTTTATTAAATATACAAGTCAAAACTTTTTATTGATATATATTAGTTTTTCTTATACAATAATCTAGTTATAATAAAAGGATTTGAATATGAAACTATCTAATATATTAAGTAATATTGAATACTCTTCTATAAATTTTAATGATATTGATATAAAAGGTGTAGAAAATAACTCATCTAAAATTAAAGACGGGTATATTTTTCTTGCCATTAAAGGAAATAATTTTAATGGTGTAGATTTCATCCAAAATGCAATAGATAATGGTGCTGTTGCTATAATCGTTGAAAAATCAAATTCTTTAAATACTGATTTATATCCAAATACTACAATCATTTTTGTTGATAATATAAGGATTGTGGAATTCAAACTTGCAAGTATCTTTTACCCAAATAATATAAAATCTATTGTTGCAGTAACGGGAACCAATGGTAAAAGTTCGGTCGTAAATTTCGTAAGACAAATGTGGACTTTCCTTAATATAAAATCAGCTTCAATTGGAACTTTGGGTGTGCAAACGGAAAATAATGTAGGGGGAAAATCTTTAACCACACCAGATGCAATTGAACTTCATAAGCATTTACAAAAACTTGATAATGATGGTATTACAAATGTTGCATTAGAAACTTCTTCTCATGGCATATCTCAACATAGAGTAGATGGAATTAAAATAACAGCTGCTGCATTCACCAATATTTCAAATGACCATCTTGATTATCATAAAACCATTGATGAATATTTTAATGCTAAATTAAGATTATTTTCTCAATTGCTTGATAAAGATGGTGTTGCAGTTATCAATATTGATGATGGATATGGGCTTAAAGTAGTTGATGTATGTAAAAATAGAGGTATTAAAGTCATAGCCTATGGTAAAAATGATAATGCTGATATAAAATTTATTGATTATAAGATAGAAGATGATTTCCAAAAGGTGAAAATTTCAGTATTTGGTGAAGAATTTAATCTCACTCTTAATCTTATTACCGAATTCCAAGTATACAATCTGCTTTGTGCTTTGGGCTTATTTATGGCATCTGTTGATGATTGGAAAAAAATTCTTCCTTTTTTAAGTTCCATTAAAAATGAAAAAGGTAGAATTGAATATGTTGCTACTACACCAAATGGGGCAAAAATTTATGTGGATTTTGGCCATAATGGTGATGGACTTAAAAAAGTATTAACTCAATTCAGACCTTATGTAAAACAAAATCTTATTTGTATTGCTGGATGTAGTGGCAATAGACCTGAAATTCGCAGAATTGAAATGGGACAAGTTTTAAATCAATATGCAGATAAAGTCGTCATAGTTGATGATAATCCTAGAAATGAAGATCCAAAAGTCATTAGGGATACTTTATTCAAATATTGCCCAAAAGCTATGGTCATACCTGATAGGTATAAGGCTATTGAAGAAGTAATTGATACTTCAAGAGTTTGGGATAGCATTATAATTTGTGGAACTTTATTTGAAAAAGATAAGGAATTCATTAGGGAAAAATTAAAACCTCAAATGCGAAAACTTGATGAATTATTACATGATGCAAATATCAATATTACAAATGTTCCAAGTATTCCTATATATAATGTATCTTCTGATTCCAATAATATAATTGATGGTAGTATTTTTGTTGGAATTAAAGGATTTAATCTTGATGGGGCTAATTTCTCATTTGATGCAATAAATAAAGGGGCAAAAGTTATTGTAGTTGCAAAAAACTATAATTTTGATGATAAAACTCTTAATTTAATTGATGAAAAAAATGTAATTGTTATAAAAGTGGATAATACAAGAAAAGCTTTTGATGATTTGATGTTTGCCTTTTATAATAAAACTCAACCTGATACAATTGTCGCTGTAACAGGAAGTAGTGGTAAGTCTTCTGTTGTTGATTTTTGTCGTCAAATTTGGGGCTTGATGAAGCTTCCTGCAATAAGTTCTGGAACCATTGGAATTATTGCTGAAAATGTTTATTCAAAAAAAGAAATCATTAAATACAATGATGCTGATTATACCACACCTGGAAATGGTGAAGCATATAAAATGTTTAAATATTTTAAAGAAAAAGGTGTAAATTATGCTGCAATTGAACTTTCATCTCATGGTCTTGATCAACTTCGCATGAATAATCTTAAAATATCTTCCGCCGGATTTACAAATCTTGGCACTGATCATATGGATTTTTATGGCGGTGCAGAAAAGTATTTGGAATCTAAATCTAAATTATTTAAGGAAAATTTGGATATAAATGGAACTGCTGTTTTAAATGCTGATATTGATGAATATTCATATTTAAAAAATATTTGTGATGAAAGAGGGGTTAAATCCATATCTTATGGTAAAAATGGTAAAGAACTAAAAATCATCTCGCAAGAAGTTTCTTTAAGCGGTCAAAAAGTGGAAATTGAACTTTTCGGTAAAAGGTATAAGTATGATTTAAAAATTTTAGGTTCTTTCCAACTTTATAATCTTCTTTGTGCCATTGGTTTGGTCGCATCTTCCACAAATAATTGGCAAAATGTATTACCTATGCTTGATAATGTAAGAAATGCTATGGGTAGATTGGAATATATGGGCAAAACAAAAAAAGGTGCCTTCATTTATATTGATTTTGCTTATAAAGGTGATGCTTTATTCAATACATTAAAAACTCTTCGTTCCATGAGTGATAAAAAAATTATATGTGTATTTTCTACTTGTGGTGATGTATATGAAACTCGTAGAAGACAAGAATTAGGACAAGCAGCTCAAGAACTTTCCGATATTGCTATATTAACTGATGATAGCCCTAGAAATGAAGATCCTCAAAAAATAAGAAATGAAGTATTGGCTTATTGTCCAAAAGCAATTGAAATAAAAACTGGTAGAAAAGATGCTATTCGTAAAGCTTTTGAATTAGCAGGTTGTGATGATATCATTTTGATTGCTGGAAAAGGTCATGAAGATTATATCACTATTAAAGATAAAAACATACCTTATACAGATCAAAATTCTGTTATAGAATTATTAAAAGAAGAGATTTAAAAAAAGGGGATATATTTCTATAATCCCCAGTGTCTTTTGTTATTTTGTTATTATTTTACCCCTCTTTAAAAAGGGATAATTTTATTATATATTATTATTCTAATATATGCAATATATATTAGAATGTTTTTACATTTTCTTTTAAATATTTTTCCAAAACTTTATTATCTTCTCTACTATATAATATTGCTTTTAAAATATTTGTTGATATTAAATATTTAATATCATCTGTAAATTCTTCTCCTTTGAATTTCAATTCTTCATCATGGACAATAGTATTTAAAATCATAGATGCAATAGTATCTATCTTTGGCAAATATTTTTTTAATCCATCATATAATTTTATTCTTTTTTCCCTAATATTACTTAAATTGTTTGTTCTCATAACATTTTCTATAGTTGTTATTATTTCAGTTATTTCATTTAACACTAATTTATCTGTTTTAGTATTTTGTTCCGTAGAACCAATCATATTTGAAACATTATTTAACATTTCTGATAAATTATCTTTGGAAGATTTTGAATTTAATGATTGTTTAACTTTTTTATCGCTTAATAATAATTTTATTTTTTTAAATGGATTTTTTGAATGCATGTCTTGCAAATCCTCATAAGTAGCATTAAGAGAAGCTTGTTCAGCATCATAAAAATTATCTGGATATTTTATCTTTTTCATGGCGGTATCCTTTTATTATTTAATATTATCTATAATTTATCCACATATTTATATTTTTGTCAAGGTATTTTTACAATTTATTTGCAAACTTCCATCAGATTCAACACAATTATTTTCTACCCACTTATCACAAGCATTTTGATCCTTATAATTACAACAATACATTTTATTAAGATTGCATTGTTTCAGATATAATTCATTTTGTATTTGATTAAGGAGTAAATCTACCCTTTTTTGTTCATTTGATTTTTGAATTATGTTATATGTTATATAGGCAACCAAAATTATACATAGTATTAGTAAAAAGTTAGTTAATTTTTTATTGGCTATAAATCTTTGTTCTTTGATTTCATCTTCTAATGACATACGTTTTACCATTTTGCCTCCTATTTACTATTATGAATAAATAGTAATTTTTCAATATATTAAAATCAATAGGAAAAAATATGCCGAAAAATGTAGATTTTTTTAGTGGCGGAGGGTACAGGACTCGAACCTGTGGACCAGTATTACCGGTCACGGATTAGCAATCCGCTGCATTACCGCTCTGCCAACCCTCCAATAATGGATATGTTATTTTATACTTTAATTATATTTTTTTTTCAATAAAAATCTTTATTTTATATCCAATAAGTTTAATAAATTTGAAATTGGAACCAATAACATTTGTGGACGATAAGATATTTCATAATTCACTTCATATAAATTACGTCTTAATATTTCAAGATTAAACCATTGTTTATCCAATTTTTGACATTTTAAAAATGTATTTTTTAATTCCATTATTATAGGATTTAACATCTTATAGCCCCATATAATTTTATCCTTATCAATTTCTCCATTTGTCAGTCTTGCAAATTTATTTATAACTGAGGCCTTTAAATATCCATCAATTGATCTATACATACTTGCAATATCATACATGTTTGGATTCTTTGCCTTTCTTTTTATAAATGGGAGATTGGGTTCTCCTGAAAAATCAATGAATTTTATTTCATCATTATTGGTTAGGATTGCTTGACCAAGATGAAAATCACCATGGACCCGCATCAATGTCCCTTTGTTTTTGCGTCTTTCTATCTTTATGAAGTTTGAGGATATAAACTTATTTATATAATCATCCCAATTATTTAATAACTCCTTTGTTTTATCCTTTATGAATAAGGGAAGACTATCTATATTTTTTTTTATTGCAAGTTTTGTTTCTTGTAATCTTATTGTTAAATTATCCCTATATTCTTTTATATATTTTGATGTGATTGGTTCGGGAATTAAATCTTTATCATCGGTAAAAGAAGATAGCGACTTTAATAAAATTGATGTTTTCTTACCTAAATCCTTTATGATTTTTTTTAGTGGTTTATAATCTTTATATTCTATTTTCTCATTGTTTAATTTATAATTAGAAGTTAATAAATCTCTTAATTTATTTGTAAAAATTTCCCATAAATCACCTTTATTGGATAAAAATTCTTGAACTATACCTACAAATGCAGTTTCACCATTTGATGATAGTAAAAATAAATGTCCATAGGTTTTAGCCACAACCGGGCAATTAACTTTCATCAAATTATAGTTCATTTCCACTTCTGGATTTGTGAGAGTGGAAAATTCTATTATTCTTTGCTGTTTAAAAGCTATATCATTATTTCCTATTGATAATGTGGTATTGCTTTGTTCTGCACCAAGGGGGCGAGATGAATCATTTATATGATTTGTTATAAAATTAAAATTATCCCATGATTGGTATATCAATTTATAATCTTTTGATATAGTAAAGGAATTTGATAATGATATTGTTTCCATCAATGATGACCAATATTTATTATTTTTCAAAGCATCATAGACCTTCATCCCCTTATAACTTAATGGAAGTTCATCTTTTAATGTTCCCTTAATTAAAGGCATTATAAAATATTTATCATCTTTTCCTTTTATCTCAGCTTTTGCCAAAATAAAATATATTTTTTTATCGTTAAAGGGTGCCATTTCCAAAGTGATATTTTTAACTTTATTAGATTTTATATCATCTTTAAAATTACACCATCTTTGGTTATAAATATATTCCAATAATTTCTTATTCATTTTAAATTTTTCTTTAATACTTTTTCTTATTATTGTATAATAATACCATATTTTATGATTTATGTAAAATTAAAAGAGGGGTTATGAATAATATCATAAAATTATGTGAAATACTGGGGCTTTCTTCTTCATTCATTGATAAAATGGGGGATCTACATAATACCTCTTTTAATGTTAGAAAAAAATTCTTACAATCAATTGGTATAAATGATTTTTCCAGTAAAAATATTAACTCTTTAATACATAAGTTGGAACATCAAATATTTGTTAATAAATGTAAAAATGTAGTATCTTTTTTTAAAAGCGATATAAAGGAATTTGATATTTATATACCTTTTGATTATATGGAAAATACTCTTAATTATACTTGTTTTAAAGATGGATTAAAGTTATTTTCACATAAAATTTTTATAAAAAAAGATATGCAAACTGAATATATTATCGTTGATAATATTAAAATCGCTCATATAAAAATTATTTTAAAAATGCCAAAGGAGTTTGGTTATTATGATTTATCTTTTTCAATTAAAGATTTAGTGTTTTCATCGTTTATTATTTATTCTCCCGATACAGCATATCTTCCCGATTGTATAGAAAAAAAGAAGGAAAAACTCCTTGGAATTGCAATACAACTTTATGCTATATCTTCATCAAATAATATGGGCGTAGGGGATTTTTCCGATCTTAAAAATATTATGAAATTGGCAAGCGAAAATAATATTGATTTTGTAGGGATAAATCCCTTGGGAGTTATGTATTATCAAAGTAAAGATGATGTTTCTCCTTATAGAGTGTTTAGTCGTGAATTTATCAATTATCTTTATATTGATTTAAAAAAAGTTTATGAATTCAAATTTATAAATATCCCTATTAGTATTCAAAAAAAAATAAATACTTTGAAAATTTGTGATAAGGTTGATTATTTCAATATATTAACTATTAAATTATCATTACTTTTCAAAATGTATAATGTCTTTATTAAAAATAAAAATTCAAATAGATTTATTAAATTTCAAAACTTTAAAAAGGATAAAGGTGAAAATCTTTATAATCTTTGTTTATTTGAAACTTTGATTGAAAAAAATAATCCCGATTGGCAAAAATGGCAAAAGGATTTTAAAAACCTAAAATCAAAAAAAATACTTAATTTTGCAAATGAAAATAAAAAACGTATTGATTTTTATGCCTATTGTCATTGGATTGCTGAAACTCAACTTAAAAATGTTTATGATTTTGCAAAAAAATTAAATATGAAAGTAGGCCTTTATCTTGATATGCCAGTAGGGGCTGCATCAAATGGGGTAGAAGTATGGCAAAATCAAGAATTATTTGCTAAAAATATGGATATTGGGACTCCTCCTGATACTATAAGACCAAAAGGGCAAACTTGGGGATTGGTACCTATGATTCCATATAAACTCATTGAAAATAAGTATAAGTTTATTATCAATCTTTTTAGAAAAAATATGCTTTATGCCGGTGCTATTAGAATAGATCATGCCTTAGGTTTAATGCGATTATTTTGGGTAAATGATGATAATAAAGGTGCCTATGTTTATTATGATTTCAAAACTATGATTGCAATTTTATCAATAGAATCTCATCTTAATAAATGTTTAATCATTGGTGAAGATTTAGGTAATGTCCCAGATGGTTTTAGAGAAATATTAGCTAGTCATCATATTCTTTCCAATAAAATATTATTTAGGCAAAAAGATCATGATGGGGAATTTTTATCTACTAAAAAATATCCTTATCTTTCTTTATCCCAAGTGAGTACTCATGATCAAGCTACATCTTGTGGATTTTGGGTGGGAGAAGATATTCATACAAACTTTAAATGTAAATTATTTCCTAAAATCTCTCAATATAACGATAATTTAAAGTTAAGGCAAAATGAAAGAATTGCTTTTTATAAAGCTCTTAATAAATCAAATTGTTTTTATAATAATAAACAACATATAATGAAATTTATTGATGGAGCAGTTCCTCCTTATAATATTGAATATTCCTTTAATATGTATGGGGCAAAAACCAATAGTGCATTATTTATTATTAGAATTGAAGATATGGTAAGACAAATAGCCATGGAAAATGTGCCGGGAACAATTTATCAATATCCAAATTGGAAAATAAAACTTCCACGGGATATTAAACTCATTTTAAAGAAAAACTCCCATTTCATTCGTAAAATATTATATTATAGAAATATGAAATAATTTATTGTTCTTGCTTATTTTTAAATTGCATATTATATAGTTTTGCATATTCTCCATTTTTAGCAAGAAGATCCGTGTGATTGCCGGATTCTATCACTTCACCTTTTTCTATAACATATATCATATCAGCATTCTTTATGGTGGATAATCTATGTGCTATTACTATTGTTGTGCGATTTTTCATAAGATTATCAAGTGCCATTTGAACTTCAAATTCAGATTCTGTATCAAGAGCTGAGGTAGCCTCATCCAATAAAAGAATCGGTGCATTTTTTATTATTGCCCTTGCTATAGAAAGACGTTGTTTTTGTCCCCCTGATAATCTTACTCCCTTTTCACCGATTTTAGTATTATAACCATCGCTCATAGCCATTATGAAATCATACGCATTTGCACTTTTAGATGCGGCTATTATTTCACTATCCGATACACTGGCATATTCCTTTTCCCCTTTACCATAGGCTATATTATTCCTTATTGTATCATCAAAAAGTATAACATCTTGGCTTACAAGTGATGTATTTTTTCTAAGTGAATCTTGCGTATATTTATTTATATTTATGCCATCAATTAAAATTTCACCTTTTGTTGGTTCAAAAAATCTTGGGATTAAATTCACTATTGTCGTTTTTCCACCACCACTTGCCCCAACAAGTGCAATAGTTTTTCCATGAGGAATCTTTATATTTAAATCTTTTATTATTGGTTTTCCAGCATCATATTCAAATGATACATTCTTAAACTCTATATCTCCTTTTACATCCTTTAATTCAATTGCATCATCGGCATCTTTTATTTGTGGTTTTGTATCAATTATTTCATAAACTCTTTCCGCACTTACTATTGCTGTTTGAAGTTGAACACGGAAATTCAATAATGATTTTAATGGTTTATATACGGATACCCAAGCCCCTAAAAATGTAACGAATCCTCCAGTAGTTAAATAACCTTTTGATATTTGCCAACCACCAAATATTATTATACCCGCCAAAATAAAACCTGAAAGACTTTCAATTACAGGGGTAGACATATTTGTTGTTTTAATTGTTTTCATTTGAAGATTAAACATTGTGTTTAATATATCTTTAATTCTTTTACTTTCAAATTTTTCCATACAATAAGATTTTATTATTTTTACATTTTGTAATGATTCTGATAATTGACTTATGAAATCGGCACTTTGTTGGGTGCTTCTTGTCATAACTTCTTTTGCCTTTTTAATGATTATTGACATTGCTAAGGCTCCAATTGGGAAAAATACAAAAATTACAAGTGTCATTTGCCAAGAATAATAAATCATTAAAGCAAACATTGATACACAAGTAATTAAATCTTTAAATATTATTGTTATGAAATTGATTGCTATATTTGTTATAGCATTACAATCATTTATAACCCTTGATAACATTTGACCACTTGATGTTTTATTAAAAAATGAAATATCAAGTGATAAAAGATGGGTAAAAACTTTTTGTTGTATGGCTTGCACAGTTTTTGTACTTATATGTGAAAGTATTAAAGTTTGTGCAAAATAAAACCAACCCTTTATAAAATATAATCCTAAAATTTGTGCACATAAGAAAAATAATACCTTACCATCTTGGGAAATAAATCCTTTATCAAAAATTGGACGTAGCAAAGATACAGAGTATGCTTCAACTCCTGCGGTAATTGATGTTAAAGCCAATGCACCAATCAATGCCCATATATATTTCCTTGTATGTTCATGCCAAATTCTTTTTAATATCTTTACATTTAGTTTAGCATTATTATTCTTTTTCTTGTCTTTTCTTTTGAATATTTTCATTTGTTTTCTTTTCTTCGTTTTTTGTTGTTTTTGTTAATGGTAGGGTAAATTTTCTTTCTATCCTATTTTTAGCAACATCCATCTTTTTAGTCAACTTTATTTTTTCACCTTTTACTATTGCTCTTACCTCATCTCCTGTTAAGGTTTCATATTCAAGCAATGCTTGTGCTAATTTTTCAAGTGTCGCTTTATGTTTTGTAATAGTAGACTTGGCTAATTTATAACCATTATCTATCATCTTTTTGACTTCTTCATCAATTTCCCTTGCTGTTGCTTCGGATATTGGATATTTATCACGTTCACCATAGTATATGGTTCCTATTTTATCAGATAAGCCCCAGAAATTTACAGAATTTCTTGCATATTTTGTAGCCGCTTGGATATCAGAGGAGGCTCCTGTTGTAATTTTATCTTTACCAAAAAATAATTCCTCTGTTATACGACCTGCTAATGCAACAGCTATATTTGATCTTATTTCGGTTATATTTACACTTACCTTATCCCTTTCTGGTAATTGTTGAACCAATCCAAGAGCTTGCCCCCTTGGAATAATAGTAGCTTTATGTATTGGATCTACACCAGGTAATAATACAGAACAAAGGGCATGCCCAGCCTCATGATAAGCAGTATTTTTTATTTCATCAGGGGACATAGTCTTTGTTTTATGTTCCAATCCCATTAAGATTTTATCCCTTGCGTATTCTATATCCTCTTGTGTAATTTTTTTTCTATTTTGACGGGCAGCAATTATTGCAGATTCATTTACAAGATTTGATAATTCTGCCCCACTAAAGCCTGGAGTGCCTCGTGCAATGGCATTTATATCTATATTAGATAATATATTAACTTCACTTATATATTTTCTTAAAATTGCCTCCCTACCCTTTAAATCAGGCAAATCTATATAAACTTGTCTATCAAATCTACCTGGACGAAGAAGAGCATCATCTAAAACATCAACTCTATTAGTTGCGGCAATTACTATTATACCATTGTTTGTTTCAAATCCATCCATTTCAACAAGTAATTGATTAAGTGTTTGCTCTCTTTCATCATTACCACCACCATAACCAGAACCTCTGTGTCTTCCTACCGCATCAATTTCATCAATGAAAACTAAACAAGGTGCAGACTTTTTTGCTTGTTCAAAAAGAGTTCTAACTCTACTGGCTCCAACACCTACAAACATTTCTACAAATTCTGAACCAGAGGTAGAGAAAAATGGAACTCCTGCTTCTCCTGCAATTGCCTTGGCAAGTAATGTTTTTCCAGTTCCAGGGGCTCCTATTAACAATACTCCTTTTGGAATTTTGGCTCCTAATCTTGAATATTTATGTGGATCAGAAAGGAAATCTACTATCTCACTTACTTCTTGTTTTGCTTCATCTACACCTAAAACATCTGTAAATCTAACACGTTGCATATTAGGTGTGAACATTTTTATATTACTTTTACCTATACCAAATTTATCTCCTTTCATACTTTTGAAGATAAGTATCAATATAAATACCCATAAAAGAGATGAGAAAATATCAATAAGCCCCATAAAACTTAATTTTGATTGAGGTTCTTCTACCACTTCCATTGGAACTTTATTTTCTTCTAACAATTCAAAAAGACGAGGATAGAAAATAACCTTTGTTTTAAATTCATTTTCATTATTTTCATTATCTTTGATTGATATTTTTTCATCAGTTTTTTTTGATGTGGTAGACTTTAACGTTCCTTCTATACTATCGTTTTTGATTTTGACAGATTCTATTTGTTTAGTTTTTACCTTTTCAATAAAGTCAGAAAATTTGATTTCATTGATATTTTTTTGATTTTTTGATGTATCATTTGTTATAATATTAAAAAATATAACTATCAATCCCAATATATATACATATTTAAAATATTTACGCATTTATTTTTCCTTAACTTTATTTGAATGTTGTTTTCTGGTCATTTCTTTTTCTATGATAATTTTATTATCTTTATTATAAATTTTATTATTGAAAAGGGTTATACCTTTTTTTAAATCGTTATGTATTATTTTATAATAAATATTTTCCAAATTTTCAAGACGAGGTGGATAGATTTTTTTTGAAAAATCCTTTAATATTTTTGATAAAGCGCGAATCACTATTTCCTTTGGATAATTAAGGATATCTTCTATATTTATTAAAACTTTATCATTAATTATGACATTTTGTTTTATAAATTCATTCACATAAAATTCAATTGTATCCCTGGTGCGTTGCATATTATCTATGATTTTTGAAATTCTTTCATTTGATAATTCAAGTGTATTTAATAATTTTTTTATTTTACGAATGCGAACGCGTTTATATTTTGTATCCTTATTACTTGGATCTTCAACCCATTTTTGTTTTTCATCTTTTAGATATGATTTTATTTCTTCTTTTGAAAAAAGTAGCATAGGTCTTATAATTTTAATATCATTTTTATTTTGAATATCTGGCATACAAGAAAGTCCATACACACCACTTCCTCTTGATAAATTTAGAAAAAAAGTTTCCGTTTGCTCATCTGCATTATGTGCAATAAGCAAATATTCTATATCGTGTTTTTTGCAATAATCAAACAACATATCATAACGATATTGACGGGCGACTGCTTCTATATTTGAAGTTGGAATAATTCCTTTATAGGTTAAAATAGTATGATTGATTTTTCTTTTTTGCATCCAAGATGCTACTTTCAAAGCTTCCTTTGCTGAATTTTTTCTTAAATTATGATCTATGGTAATTGCAATTAAATCTATATTCTTTTTTTTAGCCCAATTGTTTGATAAAAGCGTCAATGCCATACTATCGCTTCCTCCCGAAAGGGCAATAGCTATTCTTTTTACATTAGATGCTAATAATCTATCTATATTTTTATTAAAAAGTTCCTGTGTTATCATATTGTCATACTATTTTGCTGGAGATACCAACATTATCATTTGACGTCCTTCCATCAATGGTTCCTTATCAACCTTGATGATATCACCTAACTCTTCTTTAACTCTATTTAATAATTGCAATCCAGAATCTTGATTTGTTATTTCACGTCCCTTAAAACGAACGGTGAATTTAACTTTATCACCATCCTCAATAAAACGTTTTGCGGATTTCATTTTAACTTGGAAATCATGTGTATCAATATTAGGGCGAATCTTTAATTCTTTTGTTTCAACAATCTTTTGATTGGATTTCGCTTCTTTTAATTTTTTTTGTTCCTCATATTTCCATTTACCATAATCCATAATTTTACATACAGGAGGATTGGATTGTGGTGCAATTTCCAATAAATCAAGTCCGGATTCACGTGCCATATTTAATGCAGTTGAAATAGATACAACACCAACATTTTCACCATTTGCATCAATTAATCTTACTTCTCTTGAACGAATTTTTTCATTTACATTTAATGAAACTAAATTTTCTTTGTTTGCCAAAAATCACTCCTTTATTTTATTATGGAGGTCGGTACCGGAATTGAACCAGTGTACAAGGATTTGCAGTCCTCTGCATAGCCACTCTGCCAACCGACCAATGCAAACTATTATAAACATTTATTTTTGAATTGCAATATATTTATAGTTGAATCTATCTTATTTTTAAGATATAGTATTTTTTGAATAATTGAAAGGGAGAAATTATGGCTTTGTTTAAAAAAAATAAAAAAATTTCTGTTAGTGTTTTTTGTGGATCCAGAAATGGAAAAAGTAAGGAATATTTAAATCTTGCAAAACATACTGGTGAACTTCTTGCTAAAAATAATATGCGTTTGGTTTATGGTGCAGGTGGTAAAGGTTTAATGGGGGCCGTTGCAAATGGAGTGATTGAAAATAATGGTGAAATTTATGGTGTGACAACAGAAGTTATTGCCGCATTTGAACAGCCAATTGCCGGAACAAAAACAAAAATCGTTAAAACTTTACAAGATAGAAAGGAACTTTTTATTAAAAATTCTAATGCCTTTATAATACTTCCTGGTGGATTTGGAACTTTTGATGAATTGTTTGATTTATTAGTAGGAAAAGAAATTTATGATAAACATAAAGAAGTAGTGCCAGGTAGCCGTCTTTCGGAAACAAGACCTATCATACTCATAAATAAAAATAAATTTTTTACTCCTTTTGTTAATCTTGTTGATTCAATAATTAAAGAAGGTTTTATGCATCAACAAAATAAAAAAATGTATAAATTAGTTGATACACCTGAAGAGGCTATCAAAATTATTAAAAATTATATGAAAAAATAATAATAAATTATTGATTTTTATTATTACCTATTATATCATTTAATAAGTCTGTAATAAAAAAACAGCGGTTAACTTAATAAATTAGGGGTTATCAAATGAAAATAAAAAACTTAATTGCTTTATTATCTGTAATAGTATTGGGGGCTTGTTCTTCTTCAAATACCCTTTTAGGTGATGAAGGTAAGGCACAAACTGCTCAACCTAAACAATCTTCTGGTTTTGATGGAAATTTCGTGAAAAATAAAATCTCAAATTTCAAATCTGAACAAGAACAAATGAAACAAATGATTGATTCTAGAAAAGTGGCTCTTCAACAAATGAGAAATGACACAAATAATGCCGTTTCTGATTATAGAACTACTCTCGCTCAAATCAATTCTAAATTACAACTTGGAACAACTCCTGGAAATCCAGAATTGATGGATCAATGGAAAGATGCAAGAGCAAAACTTGAAAAAGTAAATGACATTGCTTTTGATATTAAACGTCTTGTCGCAGATGTAGAATCTGATCAATCCATGGTTGATTATATGGTTGGTTCAATCCAAGCTTCTTATAAAATTCGTGGTGCAACAGAAGATGATCACAAACAATTAAAAGCTTTGGAAGAACAAGCTAAACAAATTGGTTCAAGTATTTCTGTATTTGCTCGTCAATTAAATCAAGAATCTGAAAGACAACAAGCTTATGTTGATAGAGAAAAATTTAACTTGAATGATGTTGCTCTTAATATTAAAAATGGAAAACTTTATGGTTTTGGTGGTTCTTCTGATTATTTTGCAGATGGCGGTTCAATGTTTTCAAGTGATGAATCTTTTGAAGCTTTCATTGAAGAAACAAACCAAGATTATGGCAATATGCAAAGAAGATCTTCTTCCCGCATGAATAATCGTAGAGGAAATTTAGTTGAAGATAATTCTCTTCGTGCAATGTCATCTAAATCAACTCCTGTTCAAAGATTTGATGCAAATGTTGTAAAGTCTAATAGACCTTTAATTGTAATCAAATTTGATTCTGCTTCTGTTGATTTTGAAGAACCTCTTTATCAATCTTTAAGTCGTGCATTAGAAAGAAATCCTTCCGCAACATTTGAAATTGCTGGTGTTGCTCCTCAAGGAAAATCAAATGCATCTATTAAAACAAATGTTAAAAATGTTATGAATTCATTAACTGAAATGGGTCTTCCTGCATCAAGAGTTGCTTTGACCATGCAAACTGATGATGTAATGTTTGATGAAGTTCGTGTTTATGAAAAATAATATTTTATAATATGAATTTGAACTCCCTTTTTTAAGGGAGTTTTTTATTTTTCAATTTACTTTCTTTAAATTATTTGTTATATTTTTTATTAGATATGATTTTTTCATATTTAGTATCAGAGATGATACGGAGCTTAACAACTCTTTTATACATCAACGGTGAAGTAGCATCGTTATGTTGCTATTTTTTTTATACCCTTTTGGGTTTTAATGGCAACTCTATTTAGCCCCAATCCTTTGCGGTTGGGGAGTCGTAGGAATATAATAGAAGTATATTTTTATAAAATATGCTTTAAATACTACGAGATCATTGTTGATGTGTGATTTGTTAACTGCCCGGCCATATCTGATATGCAGGTTAATAAAAAGGGGGTAGTTATGAAAAAGATACTTTTTACTTTTATATTCATTTTTTATAATAGTGTTGTATTTTCCGCCACAACAGTGCAATTGGAATCTGTGCTTCAAAAATATGGCGTGCCAAAGGCAAGTGATTGCGGAACAATCAATGAGGCTCATTATAATGGATCAGATCCAGAATGCCAAGAATGGGGTATGTTTTATGATACACAAAATCGTAGATGTGATTATTGTGAAATTGGTTATGCGACAGATAGTAAAACCGATACAGAATGTAAACCTATAGTTTGTCCCGCAGGTTTCGGTGGTGTCATTATTCGTGATGGATTATGTCCCGCAGGTTATGGATTGTTTCAAATTACAGGTGGCAATTGTCCAGCCGGAACTATTTTAACTAAAACTTAGAAAAAATTTATGGGGAAAGTCATATTGTCCGATTACCTTCACTTTCCCCTCCCTATTTTACATTATGTGAACGAACAAAGAAAGGAGAAAAATATGAAATTAAATAAAAAACTGCTCATGCTTGGGTTGGGGATTACAGCCTCAACGGGAGCATTAGCACAAACATTTTATCAATGTTTGCCGTGTACTGCTGGAACTTATTCCAGTAGTGGTAAGTGTATTAATTGTCCGGCTGGAAAATATCAAAATTTAACAGGGCAATTAAGTTGTAAGGCATGTCCGGCGGGAAGTTATTGTCCGGCGGGAAGTGTTGAACCGAAACCTTGTTTACCAGGACAATATCAAGATGCAACAGGGCAAGGAAGTTGTAAATCATGTCCGGCTGGACAAGTATCAAATAGTGGAGCAACATTTTGTAGGACATTTGGAAGTGGTGGAACATTGATAGGAGTAAGTGGAGGAAGAGGAACATTGGCACCAGGAGCATATAGAGTTGAACTTTCTGGTGGTAAAGGTGGAAAAGGACAAGATAATTGGTGTTATGCAACAAATTGTAATGGTTGTTATGGTGGAAATGGTTATACAAATTCAAAAGTATTTGTAGTTACAAAAGATACAAATTATACATATTCTATTGGAAGTATTGGAGCAAATGGAAGTGGGGGACCTAGTAGTTGTAATAATAGAACACAAACACCAGGTAAACAAGGCGGAACAACCACATTTACACTTAGTGGAGTATTTAGTATATCCGCCCAAGGAGGACCTGGTGGACCAGGAGGTAGAACAGTTAATTTAGGTTGTGGTGGTGGATGTTCAAATGCTGTAGGTGGTAATGGTAGTAATGGCAATGGTTGGCTTAAAATTTATAAAATGTAGTTTTAAAAAAATCCCCCTATAAAAAGGGGGATTTAAAATTCAAAATCAATTTATTTTTTTGATTTCTTTTCTTTTTCTTCAAGGCTTGCACCAAGAATATCGCCCAATAAAGCACCTGTATCGGTTGAGCCATATTCTTTCATTATCTTTTTTTCTTCATCAATTTCGTATGCCTTGATAGATAATGTTATTTGACGTGATTTCATATCAACATTTGTTATCTTTGCATCAACCTTTTCATCAACTGCAAAACGTTCTGGTTTTTGCTCTGATTTTGTTTTGGAAAGATCATTTGTCTTTATGAAACCTGGAAGTCCGTTAACATCTACTACAATTCCATCTTCCTTGATTTCCTTTACAACACATGTTACAACTTCACCTTTTTTAACTTTATCAAGAGAAGAAGCAACTCTATCTTCTTTTAATTGTTTAATACCAAGTGAAATTCTTTCCTTATCAGCATCAATTTCAAGAATCTTTGTTTTTATTACCATTGATTTTTGGTAATCTTTTACAGCTTCTTCTGGATTTTTATCCCAATCAATGTCAGATAGGTGAACCATTCCATCAAGATCATTTCCCAAACTTACAAAAATACCAAATTCTGTAATGTTTTTGATTTCTCCTTCAATTTCATCACCAACATTATGACTTTCTGCAAATTCTTTCCATGGATTTGGTGTACATTGTTTCAAGCCCAATGATATACGGCGTTTTTCTTTATCTATTTCAAGAACCATTACATCAACTTCACTTGATACTGATAAAAATTTTGATGGTTGTAAATTCTTTTTAGTCCAGCTTATTTCACTTACATGAACTAAACCTTCTATACCATCTTCTAAATCAATAAATGCACCGTAATCAGTTAAGTTTGTAACTATACCTTTATAAATTTTTCCAACTTCAAATTTATCAATATTTTGCCATGGGTCATTTTCAAGTTGTTTCATTCCCAATGATACACGGCTTGTTTCAGGATCAAAGTTTATAACTTTCACTTTGATTTTTTGACCTATTGTAAATAATTCGTTTGGATTTGATACTCTTTTCCATGAAATATCAGTGATGTGAAGAAGTCCATCAACTCCTCCTAAATCAATGAATACTCCATAATCTGTGATATTTTTTATAATACCTTCCATTGTATCACCGATTTTAATGTTTTTGATGATTTCATCTCTTTTTTCCGCTCTATCACCTTCTAAAATAGCTCTATGTGATACTATCAAATTTGAGCGAAGTTTATCCATCTTTATTATTTTAAATTCCATTGGTTTATTCATTATAGAGTTCATATCCTTTATTGGATTCATATCCAATTGTGATGATGGCATAAATGCCAATACTCCGTTTAAATCAACGGTATAACCACCACGAACTCTTTCAATGATTTCACCTGTGATAGTTTTATTATCTGCTACTTGTTGTTCTAATTCTTTCCATACTTCTTCTTTTCTTGCTTTTTCACGAGAAGCAACAAGAGTGCCATCAAAACCTTCATATCTTTCAACATATACATCAACTATATCGCCAACTTTTATGTCATCATTTCTAAATTCTTTTTTTTCAATATGTCCTTCTGATTTTAGGCCTACATTAACAATAACATAGTCATTTCTTATATCAACTATAGTTCCTTTTGTTACGTAACCTTCTAATTTAGAATCGGAAGAATACATTTGATTGAATAATTCGGCAAAATTTTCGCCAGTTGAAAATTGTTCTACATCAGGGGTAAAATGTGATTTATTTTTTTTCATATTTTCACTTTGATGTTGGCCTTACCTTACGGCTTGGACTTGTATGAGTTAATATGTATGAAATAGTTAGCATACCCTTGACTATTTCATAAGTTTCGTCGTATTATAACTTTTATTGATTACAGAGTCAAGGGAGAAAATTACTTCTTTATTTGGGATTTTACTTCTTGTTTTGTTTTATTTATATTTTTTTTAGTTGCTTCATTTAATTTCAATTTTTCTTCCTGTATTTGTTGATTTAATTGTTCCCTTAATATAATTTGATCATCATAATCTTCCTTTGGTTGACCCTTTGCTCCACCTTCAAATGCAGTATAACAAGGATTTTTATCTTCCCTTATATTTGTTATCCATGATTTTGTTAAAACCCCTATACCAGCAGTTATAAGTGTTACTCCTCCTGTTAAAGCTCCCACTAAAGCTGTTGTAAATGCTGTTTTTGCAACATTATTGATAACCCCATCTTTACTTATTATTATTGATGGACGGGCCATTGGACCTTCTATTTTTATCATTTCAGCGAGGCTATTTGACATTTGTAAGCCTTCTTTCACTATGGTGATAATTGATACATCAAGGTATTCATCCCCTAAATTTACAAGTCCATCTATAATAATATTGGCAGCTTTGGTTTGAACTGCAATACCTCTATTACTTGTTGTTTGACCATCTTTTATATTTAAATTGACTACGGCACATTCTATTGTGCTTTTTTCGTCTTTTGCCTCCTTACCTGTAAGAGTGCCTACTATATCATCACTTATAAATCTAAATATGGAAGAAACTAAATCTGTGGCAAGTAGCAATTTTTCTATCCTATATCCAACTAAATTACTTGTTGTATAAACCTTTACATAACCGTTTAAATTTTTCATAAATTCCGCTAGATTTTTACCATAGCCCTTTAATACTATATCAACATTTGCATTTCCTCCGGTAAATATATCTTTATAACCTGTACTTGATATAATTTTACCTATATTAACATCGGTTGCCTTTATTGATACATCACCATTAAAGCGATTATTTTTATTGCTTGATATTGCTTCAAGTAAAACTTTTCCACCCATATAATCAAAAGAAAGAGGTGATATAGTCGCTGTGCCATTATTTAAATTTGCATTTAATCTTATATTATTTACTTCCATTTCCGGCATAGCTTTTAATTTATCTATTTTAACATTTAAAATGATATTGGCTAAATTGAATTCCTTTATTGGTAATGGAACTCCACGAAAAGCCTTTGGATCCTCTATATATTTATGTTCTTTATGAGGTTTAGATGCACCAGTTTTCAATCTTTCAAAATAGGCAGGTTCCCATAATGGAAAGAACAATTTTGGTATATCAAATAATGGTATATGAACATTCAATTTTATATTAGGTTTTTTATTAAGTGTTGTTTCCAAATTACCATTTATTTTGGAACCTTCATAATTAAGAGCAAAATTCTTTATTGATATTATTTTTGGTGTAGCAATTATATCAATTTCCCCATCAATTGCCTTTATATTTGGAAAATCTGGAATTATATTATTTAATGATTTTTGTAAATCCTTTGAACTTACTTGCAAATTACCAGAAAATGAAGAAAAGTTATTTATATCTTCAATTTTTGATACAAAGTTAACGTCAAGTCCGTTTATATTTGCAATCCCAATAAAAGGTGTTGTTTTGGTTTGATTTATTATGTCTTCAAAGGAATATGTTTTAAAACTTCCCTTATATTTTTCATTTTTATATATGAAATCCGTATCTATAAATATTGGATCGGTGAAACTTTTTGAATAAAGAAAAAAGTCATTGATTTTTATTGTATCCTTATATTTTATTTTACGATTATCATAATTTATTGTTGCATTTTCTATTTTTATACTTTTAATTGCTATTTCAAATTTTGGACTATTTATCACTTGGGTAAGTTTTTGTTCATCTTGTCTTATTTTCTCAGCAATGTTTTTTATTGTTGGTTGTTTATCTTTTAATAATTTCTTAAAATCCCAATTGGTATTACCCTTTGTAGAAATTTCCAAATTCAATATAGGATTTTCAATATAAATTGTATCAATTGATATTTTGCGTGTAATTAAATGTTTTAAAGATAATAGAACAAATACATCATTGGCTTCAAATATATTAGAAGCCTTTCCCCATTTTGTATTTGATATAGATATTTTTTCTATTTTAATTGCTGGTTCAAAAGAAACAAGACGCCATGATATATCCCCTTCTATTTTAACTTTCCTTTGAAGTGTGGTTTCAAGGGTTTGTGTCAATATAGGTTTATAATCATTTGGATCTACATTTTTTAATAGGATAAATATACCTATCACACCGGCTACTATAATTATAAATAAAAGTCGTAATAAAAATTTTATGTTAACGAAGATAAATGAAAATACTTTTAATATTTTATTATATAAATGTAATGTAGATTTATCTTGTTTTTTATTTTTCATTTCATATACCTTAAAAATTTAAATATTTACAAATTTTTTCAAAATAGTCAGGTAGGGGAGCTATAATTTTTGGTTTCCCTTCAATTTCAATTTGATACGCATGAAGGTATAGTTTTCTTTCTATATTTATATCAAATGCTTCTTTTATTTTCTTAAAACTATCATCATTTGAATATTTAAAATCACCTAAAATTGCATGATTTAATTTTTGCATATGTATCCTTAATTGATGTTTACGACCAGTTAAAGGTGATAATTCAACAAGAGATAACATATTATATGCTTCATCCTTTACCTTATATAAAGAAATAGCGGTTTTCAATTTTGTTTCATCCTTTTCATCGGGAAGTGGTATTTTTATTGTGCCTGACTTTTCCTTATCATCAAAGTTTCCATATACTAATGCAAGGTAAGTTTTCTTTATTTTTTTATCCTTAAACATATTTGTATATTTAACCGCTGAATCATAATTTTTTGCAATTAACAAAATTCCACTTGTTTCTTTATCAATTCTATGGGTTAAACGTAAATTATTATTATATTGAGGCAAAGCCATATTTATCAAACTATCAATATGTTTTGTAATACCACTTCCCCCTTGGGTGGCAAGACCTGATTGTTTATTTAAAACTATTATTTCATCATCTTCATATATAATTGATTTTAAGATATTTTCTATATCATTATTAGTATAATTTGTATGTGTTGATTTCAAAGGTAATTTATCACCTTTATATTCATTTATAAATGGTGGAAGTCTTACTTCATCATTTTCTTTTAATATAGTATTATAAGTTATTCTTTTACCATTTACCCTTATTTGTCCCGTCCTACATAATTTATGAAGATGAGATAAGGTTAATTGTGGATATGTTTTTTTTATCCATAAATTCAATTTTATTTTATCTTGTTTTATTATTTCTTTTATAATTTTTAAAACTCCATATCAAAATCATAATTTTCATAAGTTTTGGTTAGACTTTCTGAAACTTCTTTTTGTTTATTTCCAAAGATTGTATATTCTTTGATGAAATTCTCTCTATATTGTAAATACATAGTCTTGAATGTCGTATAAGAATCAATTGCTGTTTTATCAGTTGCGATTATGAAATCATAATTATTATACATACTCATCAAAGCACTTGATACATCTATGAATAATCCTGTTGCCCATCCCCAAATATAATTAAATGGATTGAAGAATGTATCAACTATTAATCCAGCGAAATCACGTGTTGTTGTTTGGGCAAAAACCGGTGCCACAAAGAAACCTCCCATAGGGACTCCCCACACTCCTAATGTTTGACCAAAATCACGCTCATCTCGCTTTATACCCATTGCCCCTGCTACATCCATTACTCCAAACATACCTGCGGTGGTATTTATCACAAATCTTCCCAATATCTTTACTCCACCAACTATATCAAGTTGTAAAAATGCATTAGCTGCAAATGTTGGCTCTTGTAAATTTTTTAAAAAATTTGAAACTCCGGTATGTATTACAGAAATTTTTTGTTCCTTATATTCATCAAATGATGGTTTTAATATATATATCAATTTCATATTAAAATCATGCATAGCTCTACTTGTTCTTGGGAATAAGTCCGGTGTGATTTCATTATCTTGTTTTATAAGTATTTCATCTTCTTTTTGTTCTTGTAATGTTAAACCAGCCTTTGGCTCTGGTTTTGAACAGCCAAAAGAAAAAAATGCAATACTTATCAATATAAATATTTTTTTCATATATAATCTTTTGTTTTTACTTATTATATGATAATATATAAATATTATACTTTTGACAAGAGGAAAAAAATGTTATCATTTAATGTAGATAAAAATGTGTCGCATCATATAAATCTTTATTCAAATCAAAATGATAATGATGATTTTTCTATGATAAGGCTTTGTAAAACCGCTATTGAACATAAATTTAATTCCATCTCCGTAGATATAAATCAAGTGGAAAATGTATGGAAATGGCTTGAATTTAGCAATGTAAAATTAGTCGGTATTATCAATATGTTATATAAACCTTTAAATACAAATGATTTATTTAGGGTAATTAAGAAAACTTTTGAATCCGGAGCCGATATTGTAGAGGTGATAATGCCTTTACAATTTTGTGATATAGATACAGAAAATATACCTTATATATTTAAAGAATATTTAAATGTCATTAGTGAAGCAAAAGCTTTTAATCCTATTAAAATTACAATTGAAACTGCATATATTCCTTATATATCTCAAATAAATAATTTAATAGATTTAATTAGTCAATATAATATTGATTATATTAAAACTTCATCTTCATTTTATACTAAATCATCATCTATCAATCATTTAAATTTATTTTTGAAAAAAAATATGATTAAAAACTATAATATAGACTTTTTATTTGATTATAATTCTTCATATCCTTTGATTATAAATGATGCTTTCAGATTGGCAAAAAATTATAATATTCCATCTATTGATAATTTTATTATTAGTTGTCCTATTCAATTCTTTTAATTTAGGAAAATTTACTCATTGATTTAATACTTTTTTCTAGTTATAGTTGTAATCAAGCAATTCTACAAAAGAGGGTTGTGAATTTTAACACAAAGAAAGGAAAATAATTATGAGAAAAGTAAGTCTTTTAACTTTGGCTTCTGTTATCGCTCTTTCTTCTGCTGTTTCTGCTCAAACAGCCGGAGAAATGAATAATAACTCTGGTAATATGATGAGATCTACATTTAATATGCAAAGCCCATTATATAAACCAACAGAAGGTATGTTTTATTCTAAAACAAACTTCAACTATCAACCTGTAAAAGATATAGATGATAGTATGGAAATAACTGAAGAATTTGGATATGGATTTAATGATAAATTAAGCATGTCTGCTTCTATCGGTTATGGTTGGATGGATAAAGCTGCTAACCCTTTTGATAAAGATGCTCAATTATCAAATTTAGCATTAGCTGCTGAATATAGAGCAATGCAATCTAAAACTTGGGTTTGGGATATCATGGCTGGTGTTAGCATAGATACTGCTGATGATATGGTTAACCAATATTCTCTTAACTTACCTATAAATGATTATGGTAAAAAAGATACAGCAATATTCCTTGCTACTCAAGTAGGTTTCAACATCTATGATATGTTTGATATCGCTGTTGATCTTGGTTATTCTTTGGATCTTGATGATAAAAAAGATTATGCCAACAAAGAACTTGGTGATACTTCATACTATCATGCAGGTGTAGAAGGTCAATTCGAATTTAATGATGATTGGTCTATGAACCTTGCTTACAAATTCAAAAAATTCGCTAACGAAGATGGATTTGATAAAGCTACTCAACAAAACGTTGTAGTATCTGGTAACTGGCAAGCAACTGATATGACATTATTATCTTTATATGCTGATTATGATGTATCAGGTAAGTCAGACAGAAAGGATATGTTAGGAACTGGTATCGCAGGTGATGATGGCGATGATAATCGTTGGTCAATGGGTGCCAGAGTTGGTGTTCAATTCTAACATTCCTGACTATTTAAAATTACATTGTAAAGTATGAAAAACAAAGGTGAATATGGCAACAAGAAAACCACTTCTTTATGAAGTGGTTTTTTTGGGTTTATTTCATAATTTAAAATTTCATTAAGATATTTTCACAACTATCTGCTTTATCTTTATCTTTATTGATACCTGCAATAGTTACTCCACTTAATATAGAGCTTGTAGCAGATGTAGCACTTGAAACACCAGTTGTAATTTTGGTTGCCAAATCCAATTTATCATTTGTGCCATCTGTATTTTTAGCATTAGTAATTGTTCCTGCTATACCTGTTGCAGTTCCTATACCAGATGAAATAGTTGTTCCCCAAAGTTGAGCCTTTACACTTTCCATATTATTTATATCATAATTTTTACATGATGAGGTAATAGCATTTATTTGTTGCATAATTTTATCACTTGGTTCAACTTCCTCATCTTGTAATTCTAATTTTATTACAGAAATTTCATTTATATTTTTATTACAAGTTTTCATTTTATTTATCAAATCATCCATCTTGGATAATGATATTGCAGAAGTTATAACACTTGCCCCTGATGTGGCACTAGATGCAACAAGTAATCCTGTTTCCAATGCTTGTCTATCATCTTTTTCTCCAACAAATTGTGAAGTTAATGCACCTCCTGAGGTTAATGCCCCTACCCCTGATGTGGCAGTAGTTGCAATTGTTAAACCTTGAAGTGTTTTTAATGTATCAGCTATACCAATACAATTTAATTGAGCGTTATTTAATCTTTCTTGATATTTCTTTTTGATTGCAATTATACGCTCATTTCTTTCAATTGCATCATTATCTATTGTTGGAGGGGTTGGTTCTTCTGGATTTGTAGGTTCTTCCGGATTTGTAGGTGGAAGTATTGGAATTTCACCAGGTTTATCAGGTGTAATTGTTGGCATATTTGGTGTTATCAATGTTCCATTTGCAACATTACCCCTTTTCATAGTTCTTTCAGTTCTACGTGCAGAAAAACATATATTTGTATTTGTAAATAATAAACTTGTTAATACCAATAATGAAATTTTTGTTTTATACATAGTTTTATCCTTATATATTTTTTATATATTATACTATATTTTATATTATCTTTCAATATTTAGTTATTTTTATATAAAGATTTCATTTCAGGTGCATTATAAAGTGCATTTATAAGTTCATCTATGGTTTCAATTTTAAATTTTTCCGTGGTGGCAGTTAAATCTTTACTGAATTTAGCCTCTAAATTAGCAAGCAAATCCATCCATTGCCAATAATCAAAACCAACTTGGCTATATTTTTTATTTTTAAGCGAATCGTAATCAAATGTATCATTAGCATAAAGGTCTTCTGTGATAACCTTTTGTATTTCCTTTGATATCATTTGTTTTTTATTAAACATTTTTGTCCTTTTTATACTCATAATAATTATATTATAGACAATGTTTTTATATTTTGTCAACATAATTATTTTTTCCTTTCCTTTATTTATAAAGTATCTATTGCAAATATAAATATTTCAAGTAAATTATATAGTATAGGAGAAAAGATTATGAAAAATTTTAAATTTATATTGATTATACTAGCTTTTTTATTTACAGGAATAAATACTTCTTATGCGGAAATCTTTGTTGATATTGACAGTGGTAATGTAAAACCTTTACCAATTGCAATTATGGATTTTGATTCAAATGATAAAGAACTAAATGATTTAGGTAAAAAAATCACATCTGTTATCACAAATGATCTTAAAAGAAGTGGTTTATTTGCCCCTATATCTCATGATGCTTTTGTGGATAAAAAACAAGATATTGCAAAAAATCCAAATTTTGAAAACTGGATGGTAATAAATGCTATGGCTTTGGCATATGGTAATCTAAAATATAATGAAGATAAAAAAATTCGTGTTGAATTTTATCTTTGGGATATCCCAGGACAAATGAAATTAGAAGGACAAATTCTTTTAACCGAAAAATCAAATTGGCGAAGAATCGCCCATATCATTGCTGATTATATTTATAAAAGAATGACTGGTGATAATGGATATTTTGATACAAGAATAGTTTATGTCGCTGAAAGTGGTTCAAAACTCAATAGAACAAAACGTCTTGCAATTATGGATCAAGATGGTGCAAATCATAAGTATTTAACAGATGGTAAAATACAAGTAACTACTCCTGTTTTTTCTCCTAATTCACAAAAAATTGCATATGTTACTTATTATAAAAAAGTACCTCGCGTTTATATTTTTGATATTGAAACAGGAGAACAAGAATTACTTGGCAATTTCCCTGGTATGTCTTTTGCTCCTCGTTTTTCTCCTGATGGTAAAAAAATAGTTATGAGCATTGCTAAAGATGGTAATACAGATATTTATGAAATGGATTTAAAGTCCAAAAAACTTTCTCAACTTACCAAAAATGTAGCAATTGATACTGCTCCATCTTATTCTCCTGATGGTAAAAGAATAGCTTTTGTTTCAGATAGAAGCGGTATACCTCAAATATATATTATGGATAATGATGGTGATAATGTTGAAAGAATTTCTTTTGGTAAAGGTCAATATGGTGATGTAAATTGGTCACCTCGCGGGGATTATTTGGCTTTCGTTAAAATACAAGATTCTAATTTTTATATTGGCGTTATGTTTGATGATGGAACAGGCGAAAGAATGATTGCAAAAGGTCATATTGTAGAATCACCTACTTGGTCAACAAATGGTAGAAGAATTATTTTTTATGAACAAAGTCCAACAAAAGATGGTAATGATAAATTAACATTACAACGCGTTGATATTACTGGATATAATCATGAGGTAATAAAAACCCCTACCGGTGCTTCGGATCCGGCATGGTCGCCTAGTTTACCTTAAAAAAATTATTTTCTTGACTTTTATGGACTTTATGATATATTTGTCCATATTATAAAATAGAAAGGATATAATTATGGCTTTTAAGCGTTGTCATAAATGTGATGAACAATTTATGGTTCAAGAATATAATACAATTATACATGATTCTCACAAAGTTATAAAAGATGTTAATAAGCAGTTATTAGAACAGGTCTATAATTCAATAGAATATATTACTGATAGATTAAGTAGCTTATTACGTTTAAAAAATATTTTAGAAGAAAAACTTGCAAATCCAAACTTGTCTGTTGCTGAAAGATATAAACTTAATAAAAATTTAGAGTATTGTAAAGAAAATATTAAAACTTGGGAAGCAAAAAAACAAGAATATGAAGAAAAACAAAAAGTTGAAAAGTTAAAAAAGAGTTATGCAAAATATCTACAAAAACAAAAAAATAATGGTAGATAAAAATTAATCCCCTTTAAAAGGGGATTTTTTAAAATTTAACTATTTTCTTTTTATCTATAGAATCAACAATTGAACAAAGAAGTTGTAATGATTGCATTGCATCTTCACTACTTATCAAAAACTCTTTTTTATTTATCAAAGTATCAACTACACTTTTATAATATGGTGTATGCCCGAATCCGTATACGGAATCCACATCATAGGAAACCTCACAAAAATGATCAACTTTGTTATCAAATTTCCAATCTATTATTTTATTTAGGGCTATACCCCCTATTTTCACTAAACCTTTTTCCCCTAAAATTGTTATACTACCTTCATAATTTTCTTTATATGCCAAAACAGATAGGTTAACATTACCTATTATTCCATTTTTCCATTCTATGATAGCAGAGCCACAATCTTCTGTTTCTATATTTCTTTCCAATGTTTTACCAACAGCATAAACAGATTTTAATTTATCTCCAGCAAACCAATTCATTATATCGGTATAATGAGACCCTTGAGTAATAAAGGCTCCTCCATCAATTTTTTTTGAACCATGCCAAGATGGATTTTTATAATAATCATCATTTCTATGCCAAAAAATATTTGATGTTATCATATATATTTTACCAAATGCACCTTCATCCAATGCTTTTTTCACACATTGTATTGTTGGATTGAAACGATTTTGATGAATTAAAAATATATGCAAACCTTTTTTATTTGCTATTTTCATCAATTTTTTACCCTCTTTATAGGACAATGTTAATGGTTTTTCAATTATAACATTTACATTATGATTTAGTATTTTTACTGCATTTTCATAATGATAGCCATTTGGTGTGCATATTGAAACTGCATCTAAATCTTCATTATTTAACATTTCATCCAGGTTCAAATATCCCCTTGCTCCAGTTTGTTTTGTGGCATTTGATAAATTTGTTTCATTCCTATCACACACAGCAACAAAATCAATCTCATTTGCATTGTTTTTTATAGCATCAAAGTGGCATTGACTTACCCTTCCACATCCGACAAGTCCTATTTTCAATTTGTTCATAAGAATTTTCTCCTTTATATTTTTATTTAAGTTTAACATATTTTTTATAAATAGCAAGTTATCCATTTTTTATTTATTCTTGACATTTTGTTTCAAAAATTGTAAATTTTCTTTATTCGGTTATAAATTAAACTGAAAAATAACATTAACAAACAAAAGGATATAAAAATGAGCGATCAAGTAAATGTTCTTGAAAAAGTAAAAAAAATAGTTGTTGAAAATCTTGGTGTTGAACCAGAAAAAGTAACTGAAAAATCTAGTTTCATTGATGATTTAGGTGCTGATTCTTTGGATACAGTTGAATTAGTTATGGCTTTTGAAGAAGAATTCGGTTGTGAAATTCCTGATAATGAAGCTGAAAAAATCTTAACTGTTGAAGATGCTGTTAAATATATTGAAGCTCACATCTAATTTCAGTTAATAATTATTAAAGGTCTTCCTTGGAAGGCCTTTTTTTATCTTGTAAAAACTTATTATTTATATTATCATTCTTTTGTTAATAAAAAGGATTTTGTTATGGATAAAATTTTACTTACCGGTGTTAAACCTACAGGTAATCCTCATATTGGAAATTTATTTGGGGCAATTTTGCCAATGATAAATTTAATAAATGAAAATAAAAATGATTCTTTTGTCTTCATTGCAAATATTCATGCTTTAAATGCTATAAAGGATAAAAACTTTTTAAAAGATAAAACCTATGAAATTGCCGCAACTTTTTTAACTTTTGGACTTAATCCAAATAAAACAATTTTTTATAAGCAATCTGATATTCCAGAAATTTTTGAACTTAATTCTCTTTTATTAAACTTCACTCCAAAAGGTTTAATGAATAGAGCTCATGCTTATAAAGCTATTTTGGAACGTGATGGAAATGATGATAATGTAAATATGGGACTTTTTACCTATCCTATTTTAATGGCATGTGATATATTGATTATGAATGCTGATATTGTGCCTGTTGGTTTGGATCAAAAACAACATATTGAAATAGCAAGGGATATCGCAAACGCTTTTAATTCAATATATAAATCCAATACCCTTAAACTTCCAGAAGAGTTTATTCAATATCAAGATTCTATTTTAGGGCTTGATGGAAGAAAAATGAGTAAATCTTATAATAATACTATTGAACTTTTTGCATCAAGTGATGATACATATAAAAAAATTATGAAAATACCTACTGATAGTTTATTACCTCAAGATAAAAAATCTTCCGATTCTACTTTATTCAAACTTATGAAAATGTTTAATGTAGAGGATAGTTATCTTCAACAATATCTTGATGGGGGAATAGGTTATGGTGATGCAAAAAAACAATTAGCTTTATATGTTAATGATTATCTATCTCCTTATAGAGAGAAATATAACAAACTTATCAATGATAAAGTTTATATTGATGAAGTTCTTAAAAATGGTGCAGAAAAAGCAAGAAATGTTGCAAATAAAACACTTAATGATGTAAAAAAAATTTTGGGATTGATTTAAATGGATTTTATTAAAAATAATTTGGAACAAATTGTTAGAAATGCTTTATCTTCTTTAAATTTTCCAATTGATGAAAATTTAGAAATTATACGTGATTCAGATAGACCTGATTTATCGGATTTTCAATCAAATATTGCTTTATCTCTTGCAAAAAGTTTGAAACAAAATCCTAGAAATATTGCTCAAAATATTGTTGATAATATTCATGTAGATGGTTTAATTCTTTCCATAGATGGACCGGGATTTATCAATTTTGTTTTGGATTTTAAACTTGTTGAAAAATTTTTATCGCAGTTTATAAATAATAATCCGTTTAATCAAAAGTGTATTGATAATCCTCCTAAAATTATTGTAGATTATGGTGGTCCTAATGTCGCAAAATCATTACATGTTGGTCATCTTAGGGCTAGTATCATTGGAGAGGCCTTAAAAAATCTTGCAAAATTTAAAGGTTATAATGTCGTAGGTGATATACATCTTGGCGATTGGGGACTTCCTATGGGACTTATTATTGCTTCTATAAAGGAAAAGGGCTTAAAACTTCCTATTGATATTGATACTCTTAATACTATTTATCCAGAGGCATCAAAAAAATCAAAGGAAGATAAAGCTTTTATGCAAATTGCACAAGATGAAACAAAAAAACTTCAAAATAAAGATGAAACAAATTTCAATATGTGGAAAAGTTTTAGGCAAACTTCATTAAATGAAATTAAAAAGACTCTTGATATACTAAATATAGATTTTGATCTTTGGCTTGGTGAAAGTGATGCAAATGATGATGTAAATATGCTTGTGTCTTATCTTCATAATAAGGGATTTACTTCTCCTTCCCAGGGGGCGGAAATTATTGATTTAGCAAATAATCCCATGGGAAATACACAAGTTCCTCCTTTCATAGTAGTAAAATCTAATGGTGCAATTATGTATGGAATGACAGATCTTGCTACCATTTATGATAGAGTTGAACGACAAAATGCCGACTTTATTTGGTATGTAGTAGACAGTAGACAAGCACTTCATTTCCATCAAGTTTTTAGTGTCGCAAAACTTACCTCAATTGCAAAACATTGTAAATTGGAACATCTTGGCTTTGGTGCAGTATTGGGAAGTGATGCAAAACCTCTTAAAACAAGAAGTGGGGATAATGTAAGTTTAAATGAACTTATTGATGAAACATTGAAATCTGCAAAAATAAAAATTGATGAAAATGAAAAATCTAATTTAATCCCAGAGGAAGAAAAAAATATCATTGCAAAAGATGTGGCCATTTCCGCACTTAAATTTGCTGATTTAATAAATCCTAGAACTAGTGATTATATATTCAATGTAGATAAGTTCGTAAGTTTTGAAGGAAAAACTGGACCTTATATTCTTTATAGTGCTGTTAGAATAAAATCCTTACTTAAAGATATTGATGTTAAACCTTCTAACATAATAATTGATAATGAATGGATTAAAAAACTTGCTTTGTTCATTTGTAAATTTGATGATGTCATTGATAAGGCTTTTGATAATAGAGCTATAAACATATTGGCTCAATATATTTATGATTTGGCTGTGATTTATAATAATTTTTATCATAATGTTAAAATATTATCCCAAGAAAATTTGGAATTGAAAAATTCTTATTTATATATTTCAAAAATAACTTTGAATATTTTCCAAATTTTTGCTAATATTATTAAAATAAATATACCTGAAAGGATGTAAAAATGATGTATCTTTATAGTTTCTTATTAATTTGTTCCGTTTATTTGATTGGTGCTATACCTTTTGGTTTAGTATTAACAAAAATATTTTTAAAACAAGATATCCGCAAAATTGGAAGTGGAAATATTGGGGCTACTAATGTATTGAGAACTGGAAGCAAAATTCTTGCCCTTTTAACTATTATTTTAGATGCATTAAAACCATTTATTGCTTATTATGTCGCAAAATATTTAATGATTTTATTTTTTGGTTCAATAGTAGTAGAAACTTTATTCTTCCTTTATGATGTATATATAAAAATGGTGGTAGTCGCTATTGTAATAATTGCTCATTGCTTCCCTATATATCTTAATTTCAAAGGGGGCAAAGGTGTGGCATCTGTTTTCGGTTCATTATTCCTTTTTTCAAATATTATTCCTTTTATGGCTTTGGCAACATGGATAGTAGTTGCAATATTATTTAAAAAATCTTCATTAGCTGCATTAACAACTGCTATTGTTTTACCTATATATATTTATTATTTTTCAGGTTATAAATCTTTGATCGTTGAATATTTAACTTTATTTTTTGTAGGTGTTTCTTTATTCGTTATACTTCGTCATATTTCCAATATTAAAAGACTTATAAAAGGTGAAGAGTCTAATATAACTTTTAAAAAGAAAAATAATGAATAAAATTGATGAAGATAAAATTAACTATATAAGACTTATCAATACCGATGGTGTTGGTAGTGTATTGTTTTTTAATCTTCTTAAAAAATATAAAACGCCTCAAAATGTTTTGGATTTTTTACAATATGAAAGAAAATTAAATATTTTCCCTAAAAACCTTGCCGAAGAACAATTTGAATTGGCGGAAAAAATAGGCGCTAAAATCATATTTTTTTGTGATGAAGATTATCCATTCCTTTTAAAACAGATTTATGATGTGCCTCCTCTTATTTATGTCAGAGGAAATATTGATACTCTTAATACTAAATCTATTGCAGTGGTTGGATCAAGAAATGCATCCATAAATAGTAAACATTTTACAACTTCTTTATCACGCCAACTTGTGGATAATGGGTTTTGTGTGGTATCTGGTATGGCTATTGGTATTGATACGGAAGCTCATTTGGGTGCATTGTCTTCCATTTTTAATAAAGGTAAACAAACTATTGCTGTATTGGCGGGAGGTGTAGATAATATCTATCCTTTATCAAATAGAAATCTTTATAATCAAATAATTGATAATGGCGCTGTAATTTCAGAAATGAGAATTGGAACTCAACCTCAAGCAAATTTGTTTCCTAAACGAAATAGAATTATTTCTGGATTATCTCTTGGAACATTAGTTATGGAGGCAAGTCTTAAATCTGGTAGTTTGATTACTGCAAGATTTGCTATGGAACAAGCAAGAGAGGTTTTCGCTGTTCCAAACTTCCCTATGGATCCAAGAAGTTCTGGAACAAATGATTTAATTAGAAATGGGGCTACATTAGTTACAAATGTTGATGATATTCTTGATACATTAAATAAAATAAAAGAGGAAAATATCATAAAAACTGAAAACCGTGATTTATTTTTAAATGAAGAATTTAATGATGCCTTCGTGGAAGATGATTTTGATTTTGATAATATGGACTTGGATAATAAAATTTTATCACTTCTTAATAATACCCCTATTTCAATTGATAGTTTAATTAGGGAATTATCCCCTCAATTTTCACAAGCAAAAATATCAAATGCTTTATTAAAATTGGAATTAGATGATAAAATTTCTTATCCATCAACGGGAAAAATTATTTTAAAATTATAGAGGTGTTAAATTGAAAAGTGTTGAATTATTGGCTCCGGCTGGAAACTTTGAATGTGCAATTGCTGGATTTACCTATGGTGCAGATGCTATATATTTAGGACTTAAAAATTTTTCTGCAAGGGCTGATGCATTTAATTTTTCCAATGATGAATTGATTGCGATTGTAAATTTTGCTCATAAAAATAATAAAAAAGTTTATGTCGCTATAAATACTCTTATACAAAATGATGAAATAGATGAACTAATTGAAAAATTATATTGGGTTGATAAAGCAAATGCCGATGCTGTCATTGTTCAAGATTTTGGTGTGGTAAATATAATTAAAACTTATTTTCCTAATATTCAATTACATGCAAGCACTCAAATGGCTGTACATAATTTAGATGGTGCAATCGCACTTAAAAATTTAGGTTTTTCTCGTTGTGTGTTGGCAAGGGAACTTTCTTTTGATGAAATTCTTTATATAACAAAAAATTGTGGCATTGAAACAGAAGTATTTATACATGGCGCTTTATGTTATTCTTATAGTGGACTTTGTATGTATTCTTCTTTTATAAAAGGCGAATCGGCAAATAGAGGAAAGTGTACTTATCCTTGTCGTAAATTATATGATGGGGTGCATCCTTATTCTATGAAAGATTTATGTCTTTCAGATGATGTGAAAAAATTATGTGAAATAGGTGTGGCTTCCCTTAAAATTGAAGGAAGAAAAAAAACTCCTTTATATGTCGCATCTACAACTGATTATTATAGAAAAATTATTGATGGAAAAAATACAAAAGGTTTAATTGAAAATATAAAACGAATCTTTGCTCGTCCTTTCACAAATCTTCATTTTTATGGTAAAAATAAAGATGTCATTGATAGAGATTTTTCAGGTCCTCGTGGGCTTTTTATTGGGAAAGTTTTATCTTATAAAAATAACTCCATTAAATTTAAGACTTTATTTCCTATTGCAAAACACGATGGTCTTTTAATTACTATTGAAAATGTGGAAAAACCTTTTGGATTTGCTCTTGATAATATGAGAGTTAAAGGTAAATATGTTTTCGAAGCAAATAAAGGTGATATAGTGGAAGTCAAACTTCCTAAAAATTCTCCTATGATTAAAGAAAATTATGATGTATATTGCGCTTCTTCTATGAGTGTAAAGGGAAGTTATCCATACAATGTTCCTTCAATAGATTCTTTACTGGAAAAAGAAAAAATTGATATAACTTGTATTTTAACTAAAAATAATATCTCTGCTTTTTCTATTTATAATAATCAAAAAGTAGCAGTTCAAATTGATGGTGATTTTCAAAAGGCAAATGATATTGAAAAAATGAAAATATCAACTTTTAATGCTTTTTCAAAATTGGGGGATTCTTCTTTCATTCTTAATGATTTTAATTATCAAAATGATGATGGGATATTTGCTTCTATTTCCATATTAAATGATATAAGAAGACAACTTATTGTCAAATTGGAGGCATTAAAATCTACTATAAAACCTATATTGCCTAATGTTAAAAAATTTGATGATGTTATAAATAAATCGTCCAATTATATTATTAAGATTGATGATGCTTCTTATTTAGATTTATTTGATAAAAATGATATTCAAAATATTTATGAAGTAATTATTGATGTATTTAATGATATTGAAAAACTAAATCCTTTAATTGATAAAAATAAGGTAAGAATTTCTATACCTGTTGTTATAAGAGATAAAATGATATTAAAAGTAAAAGAAAAAATTAAATATTTAATCAATAAAGGTTTTTATAAATTTCAAATATCTAATATATTTGGATTAAATATTGTAAAAGAATTTAATATCACTGATTGGTCTGTTGATTATTTCATGTATAATTTAAATCTTTATGCCTTTGATTTTTGGAAAAATTTAGGTGCAAAACGAATCACTTTAAGTGTAGAAGATAATAAAAAAAATATGAATCTATCACTTAAAAAAAATGCAAATATTTCCGAGGTTATTGTATATCAAGATACACCTTTATTCATTGCTGATAATTGTATGGGGGATTGTAAAAATTGTAAATCATCAGCGTCTACTATAATTAAAAATTGCAGGAATTTTATTTTGTCACCAAAGCCTTTTTGTATTGTTGAATATGAAAAGGAATTGATTGCTCCTTTTGCTTTTCGTTTTGATTTTTGTTTCAAAAAATATAATGCTCAAGAAGTTAAAAATTTATTTAATAATTTAATGAAAAATAAAAAGCCCCTATCTTATACTATTGCTAATTTTGATAGAGGCTTTAAGTAACATTGCAAATATTATACTCTTAACATACCACCATTTACATGTATTGTTTGTCCTGTAATATATGATGCTTCATCACTGGATAAAAATACAGCTGAATTTGCAACATCATCTGGGGTTCCAAAACGTTTAAGTGGAATTTGTTCCATCATTTTATTTTTTACATCTTCTGATAATACATCAGTCATAGGTGTAGAAATAAATCCAGGTGCAATACAATTTATTGTAATGCCACGACTTGCTACCTCCATAGAAAGAGCTTTACTCATACCTGTTAAACCTGCTTTTGTAGCACAATAATTTGCTTGACCGGCATTTCCCATCCAACCAACAATAGATGTTATATTTATAACTCTTCCATATCTGTTTTTCATCATTGGTGTTAAAACTTCCCTTGTCAATTTAAAACATGCTGTAAGGTTAACATCTATTACACTTTGCCAATCTTCATCCTTCATTCTCATCATCAAAGTATCCCTTGTTAATCCTGCATTATTTACCAAGATATCAATTTTACCTGTAATTTTTAATGCTTCATTTACAAGTTCCTTTATTTTTTCAGAATCAGATAAGTCGGCTGGGATAATATGTGCACGTTCACCCAATTTATTTTTTAATGCTTCTAGAACTTCAACCTTTCTTCCGGTTAATATTACATTTGCACCTTGTTCATAAAATTTTGTTGCAATTGCTTCACCTATACCACCGGTTGCTCCTGTAATCAATGCTGTTTTTCCTGTTAAATCAAACATAGCTTTCTCCTTATAAATTATTTAAGTATTCATCAATTGTTTCAAGTGTGTTAAGTGGAGTTGAGTTTGCCTTATCTGTGCAACGTTTTACAAGTCCAGAAAGAACATTACCACTTCCTATTTCAACAAAACTATCAACACCCTTTGAAAGCATAAAATCAACACACTCTCTAAAACGAACACCATTTACCATTTGTTCACTTAAATGTAATTTTATTTCAACAGGGTCAATATCTATATTTGCTGTTCTATTTGATACAAATGGAACAATTGGTGCATTTAATTCAATTTCAGCCAATGCATCTTCCATAATTTTTTTTGCACTTGACATAAGTGGACAATGGGCAGGTATACTTACAGGAAGTATAACACATTTTTTTGCACCCATTTCCTTTGCAATATTTGAAGCATTTTCAACAGCTTGTTTCATACCACTTACAACAATTTGTCCTGGGCAATTATCATTTGCAACTGATACTTTTGCTTCATCTGTAGAAGCTTTTTCTACTACTTGTTTTACTTGATCTATATCAAGTCCAATTATTGCCATCATAGCACCACTTCCTTGTGGAACTGCTTCTGCCATGGCTTTTGATCTTGCTTGCAATAATCTTGCACCAGTTGATAATGGCATAGCTCTGCTTGCAACCAATGCACTATATTCTCCTAAAGAATGTCCGCAAACAAAATCACATAATTCATTTATAGGTTTGCCACTTTTGGCTTCTAATACTCTTAAAACAGCAATACTCATAGTCATAAGAGCAACTTGTGTATTTTCTGTTTTATTTAATAAATCAGCATCTTCTCCAAATATGATGCTTGATAACCTATAAGACAAGGCGGAATCAACTTCATCAAAGACTTCTTTTGCCTCTGGAAAATTTTCATATAAGTCCAATCCCATTTTTAATTTTTGGGAACCTTGCCCTGGGAATAAAAACGCTTTCATAATTATAATTCCTTTCTTCTTTGTTTGTTATAAAAATTCTTTACCATTCATATATGGTCGTAATTTTTCAGGTATTCTAACCTTTCCATCACTTGTTTGATGATTTTCCAAAAATGGTGCCAAAATTCTTGGTGTTGCAATACCTGTATTATTCAATGTATAGCAATATTTAACCTTATTTGTGCCATTTTCCCTATATCTTATATTAGCCCTTCTTGCTTGCCAATCCAATAGGCTTGAACAACTATGTGTTTCCCTATATTTATTTTGTGATGGAGTCCAAGCTTCTAAATCATTCATTTGATATTTACCAGCGCCCATATCTCCAGTGCAACAGTCAATCACTTGATAAGGGAGTTCCAAATCTTGTAATATTTCTTCTGCACTTTCCAATAAAATTTTATACCATTTATCGTTTTCTATTAAATCAGCTTTACATATTACATATTGTTCAACTTTCATAAATTGATGAAGTCTTATTAATCCCCTTACATCTTTTCCAGCGGAGCCGGCTTCCCTTCTAAAACATGGGGAATATCCTGCATATAATATTGGAAGTTGAGATTCTTCTAATATTTCATCTTTATGTAATGAAGTTAAAACTATTTCCGCAGTACCTGATAGATACATATTATCCTTTTCAAGATAGTATACATCATCCCTTCCATATGGAAAATGGCCTGTTCCAAATAGAGCATCTTCATTTACAAATGATGGAACGGTTATCATTGTAAATCCCTTGGAGGTTAATTTATCCATCACATAAAGATGTAATGCGATTTCCAAACGAGATGCCGCCCCCTTTAAAGTATAAGAACGAGAACCACATACCTTTGAAACTCTTTTAAAATCAGCCCAATTATTCATTTCCAATATATCATAATGATCACGAGGGGTGAAATCAAATTTACGAGGTGTTCCAACCTTTCTTATCACTACATTACAACTGTCATCTTTTCCAACTGGAACCCCGTCTCTATATATATTTGGAATACGCCAAAGCATGTCATCATATTGAGGTTTTTTAGTTGCTAATTCCTCCTCATATATACTTATCTTTTCACCAATTGTTTTTGATGTTTCAATTGCTGTTTGTTTTTCATTATCTTTTAATGTAGGAATTTGTGATGTGATTTTATTTTTTTCTTCCCTTAAATCTTGAAGTTTTTTATTGATTTCAGCAATTTCTGTATCAAGTTTTAGCATCAAATCCAAATCAATATCTATATTTTTATTGATTAAGGTTGTTTTTATTAAATCAGGATTTTCCCTTATGAATTTTATATCTAACATTTTAACCTCTTTTATTATTTACCTCAGTTATTATATAAAAGAATATATTAAAAATCAATAATTCTGTTATTTACAATAAATTTCCGTTTATTTCTTTTTGTTTGCTTGTTTCAATAGGATCTATAAGATTTCCATTTATTTCTTTTTCTTCTTCATCTATAAGATTACCATTTACTTCAACTTCGTTAGAAACAGAAATTATATTACCATTTATTTGCTTTGATTTTTGTTGAGGAGTTATCAAATTACCTCTTTTTTGCATTTCTTCCAAACGTTTTTGCTGACGTTTCTTTTCTTTTTCCCTTTCATAACGTTCAATTATTTCCTTTAATCTTTTTTTATAACCATCTGCTTTTTTACCTGCCATAAATTTTTCAATATCTTCCCATTGTTCAATTGTATCAGGTGTAATAAAGGATACAGCATATCCCTTTTTTCCGGCACGTCCGGTTCTTCCTATTCTATGCACATAATTTTCTGGAACCTCCGGTAAATCATAATTGATTACATTATCAATGTGAGATATATCAAGTCCACGGGCGGCGACATCCGTTGCAATCAATGCTTTAATTTTTCCCGTTCTAAATTCTTCTATGGCTTTATTACGACGCTCTTGTTTATAACCACCATGTATTGAAACAACAGAAAAAAATGGAGAGATTTTGTTTTCCAATATTTCAACAGCTTTTTGAGTTCTTACAAAAATAATACAAGTACCTTCACGTTCCCTCATTATTTTCTTTAAAAATTCAAATTTATTTTTTTTGAAAATTTTAACAATTTCTTGATCAATGTCATTTGAAACTGAATTTCGTCTACCTATATTAACTTTTTCTGGCTTTTTTAAATATCTTTTTGCCATGGACATTATTTCATGTGGGAAAGTCGCAGAAAACATCAAAGTTTGTCTTTTTCTTGCAGATGTATGTCGAAAAATTGCCTTTATTTGATCTGCAAAACCCATATCCAACATTTTATCTGTTTCATCTAATACAACATATCTTACCCTATATAATTTAAGAGTTTTTCTTTTTAGATGATCGTTAATTCTTCCAGGTGTGCCAATAATAACTCTTGGTGATTTTTTCAATCCTTCAAGTTGAGGCTCTATATCTTCCCCTCCTATCAATAATATAGTTTGTATGTTTGTATCCTTTAACATTGTTTTGAAAACTTGCTCTGTTTGTTCGGATAACTCTCTTGTAGGAGAGATTATCAATGCCTCCCTTTTTGGATATTTTAGCAATTTTTCAATTATAGGTATCGCAAAGGCTCCGGTTTTACCGCTTCCTGTTTGAGCAGAAGCCAATATATCTCTTCCCCTTAAAATTATTGGTATTGATTGTTGTTGAACAGGAGTTGGGTTTTTATACCCCATTTGTTTTACAATATCACATACACGAAATGATAAGCCTAAACTTAAAAAAGAATTAGGCTTTACTATTTTAACTATTTTATAAAAAAGTTTTCTTAACATCTTAATTATTCATTGTCATAAAAAATTCTTGATTGGTTTCGGTATGTTTTATTTTCTCAATTAAGAAATCCATAGCATCACCTGCACCCATGGATACCAAAATTCTTCTTAATACCCACATTTTTTGTAAGGTTTCAGAATCAACTAATAATTCTTCCTTTCTTGTTCCGGATTTTGTTACATCTATGGCTGGGAATGTTCGTTTATCAGATAGTTTCCTATCAAGAACAATTTCAGAATTTCCTGTTCCCTTAAATTCTTCAAATATTACTTCATCCATACGTGAACCAGTATCAACAAGTGCAGTTGCAATAATTGTTAAGCTTCCACCTTCTTCAATATTTCTTGCGGCTCCTAAAACTCTTTTTGGTCTTTGTAATGCATTGGCATCAACACCACCTGTTAAAACCTTACCACTGCTTGGGACAACTGCATTATAAGCCCTTCCTAAACGTGTAATAGAATCAAGCAAGATTACAACATCATGTTTATATTCAACAAGACGTTTTGCCTTTTCCATCACCATTTCAACAACTTGGACATGACGAGTCGCAGGTTCATCAAAAGTAGAACTTATCACTTCTCCTTGAATTGAACGTTTCATATCTGTCACTTCTTCTGGTCTTTCATCTATTAATAAAACTATTAAATAAATTTCTGGGTGATTTGTTGTTATTGCATGTGCAATATTTTGTAACATAACAGTTTTACCAGTTTTTGGTGGGGCAACAATCAAACTTCTTTGACCCTTTCCTTGTGGTGAAACTAAATCAATTATACGTGTTGTAAAATCAGGTTTTTTTGGATTTTTTTGTGGAACTTCCAAATTCAATTTTTCTTGTGGATATAATGGAATCAAATCATCAAAATGAATCCTATGTTTTGATTTTTTTGGATCTTCAAAATTTATTGTCTTTACATTATCAAGTGCAAAATATTTTTCATTGCTTTTTGGTGCACGAAGATCCCCTTCAACTGTATCCCCATTTTTTAAACTATGTTTTTTTATAAGTGCTGGTGATACATATATATCATCAGGTCCAGCCAAATAGTTTGCATCTTTAGATCTTAAAAATCCGTATCCATCTTGCATAATTTCTAAGACGCCCTCTCCTATTAAAGTTTCCTTTAATGAGATTTTTTTCAATATATTAAAACGAAGCGTTTGTGTATCATAATTGGATGGGTTTTCAACACCTTCTTTTTCCGCTAATTCTAAAAGATAAGCGGGTGTTTTTTCTCTTAATTCTTTTATATGCATTTAAAATACCTTCCTTTTTAGGATTTTTAAGATTTATGATTATTTTGGAAAATAAAAGATTTTTCTTTTATGTTTGTAAATATAAATTAAAAAAATATATCTGTCAATTATATTTTTATTTTCAAAAGAAACTAAACCTATATCCTTTTTTCCTAAAAAACTTGATTTTATATAAATTAATAGTATTATCTCTTAAAGTATAATTTTTTATAGAGGCTTTGTTATGACACCTGAAAATTTAGAATTTGTTGTTTTGGCTGCGGGTAAATCAACAAGAAATTATCCTCATTCAAAAGGTATTCCACATAAATCTTTGGTTCCTTTTGGTTCCCGTAAAGTTATTGATTTCGTTATGAATCAAATAATACTTGCCGGTGGTAAACATATCACCATAGTTGTTGCCGATGAAGCTGCAATTGAAGCTTTCCGCAATTGTTTTTCTCGTGAACCTGAAATTGAAAGTAAATTTGAAGAAAAGGGGAATACAACTGCTTTGGAATTGCTTCAAAGTCTTTATATTCCTGATGATGTGGAAATTAAATATTTCATTCAAGAAAAACCTCGTGGAACAGGTCATGCCGTAGGTCTTGTTTATAATACTATCAAAGATACTGGTAGAAATATTGTTATGATTTGGCCTGATGATATAGTATTAGCTGATAAATTCGCCGATAGCGATGAAGCAAAACAACCTATATATAAAAGGGCTGTTGATACATATATAAAAAATGGTGGCGTAGGTAATTTAGGTATTACAAGACCTGTTGATAACCCTTCCCGTTGGGGAATTATTCAAGATGGTTATTTTTTAGAAAAACCTAAAAATCCTGTATCGAATCAAGCTGCTTTTGGGTTGTTCATCTTTGATAAAGAAGTATCAAAAAAACTTTATGATTCTGCAATAAAAATGAATGAAGGTAAAGCTGTTGAAGGAATTGTCGGTGGAGAACTTGCTTTTGCTGATGCTCTTAATAAAACTATTGATGAGAATCCTTTGAAAATGAAAATTCAAACTATTTCTATTCTTCCTTCTGATATGTATCTTGATTGTGGCAGTATTGAAGGTTATGAAAAAGCTTTAATTTATACTTTGCTTACCGAATCAAAATTTAAGAAAAATAATTTTGCCTTTGTAGAATCTATACTTGATAAAATTAAAATTAATATAAATAAAGAGGGGTAAAAAAGGAGAAATGTTAACTACTGATGATTTAGAATTTATTATTTTAGCTGCTGGAAAATCTACAAGAAATTATCCTCATTCAAAGGGAATACCTCATAAATCACTTATTCCACTTGGCTCTCGTAAAGTTATTGATCATATTATTAGAGAGCTAATAAATGCTGGGGCTAAACATATTACTATTGTTTGTAGCGATGAAAAGGCAAAAGAATCTTTTGAACTTTGTTTTACAAAAGAAAAAAACATTGAAGATAAGTTCAAAAAAAATGGCAATATAATTGGTTTAGAATTACTTCAAAGTTTATATGTGCCTGATAATGTGGAAATTAAATATGTCATACAACATGAACCTAAAGGTTTAGGGCATGCAATAGGTCTTGCAAATAAAGTAGCTTGTGGAAGACATCTTGTAGTAAGAGTTCCAGATGATATAGTTCTTCCTAATCATTGTGCTCTTGATAAAGAAGCAAGAAAGTCCGCTGTATGTAGATGTATTGAAAAATATGTCAGTGATGGTATTGGTGGTAATATGTTTATTACTAGACATGTTAAGGATCCTTCCCGTTGGGGCATAATTGAAGATGGTATTTTTAAGGAAAAACCTTCTTCCTCTAAATCTGATGAAGCGTTTAATACTTTGGCAATTTTTGATGCTGCAATTGGTAAAAAATTGGAAGAAGTGGCAGATAAAATTGATACAGAAGGAACAGAGGAATATAACCTTTGGAAAAATGAGGGAAAGGAAATTCATTTTGATAAATATCTTAATGAAGAGGTAAAAAAAGATCCTGAAAAAATGAAAATAAGAACTTGCCCTATTTTAAAAACCGACACATATCTTGATTGTGGAACTTTACAAGGTTATGAGGAGGCTTTGTTATATACTCTTCTTAAAGAATCTGTATTTAAAGAAAGGAATAAACAAACCGCTCAAATACTTCTTATTGATTGTATTTTGGAGGAAAAAGAATCAGATGAGGTAAAAAAATATAATGCAAAAATCTGATGATATTCAAAATTTGATTAAAGCATTATCTAAAATCCAAGGTTTTGGAAATAGGTCTGCTATACGTGCAACTATAAACCTTATATCTAATAGAGAAGAAAAAATCGCTCCTTTGATTGAGGCTTTAAATAATGTATATAATAATATAAAAACTTGTCCTATCTGTGGTAATTTTGATACAGTGGTTCCTTGTTCAATTTGCCAAGATGAAAAAAGAAATTCTAAAATCATTTGTGTGGTTAGTGATATTTCCTCTTTATGGGCTATGGAAAGAGGTAATATTTTTGATGGAAAATATCATATAACAGGTGGAATTTTATCCGCAATTAATGGTATTGAACCTGATGATTTAAATCTTGCTTCCCTTAAAAATAGAGTTATAAATGAAAATGTGGAAGAAGTGATTTTGGCTCTTCCTGCAACAATTGATGCAAAAATTACTTCTCATTATATTATAAATTTATTAAAAGATACAAATGTAAAGATTACTGAACTTGCACATGGGGTTCCTCTTGGTGGGGAATTGGATTATTTAGATGAAGGAACCATTGGGGAAGCAATAAAACAAAGAAAACTTATCTAGTCTTTTCTATTTACAATCAAAAAAAAATTTGCTATATTGGTGTTTAGATATAGTTGATAGACTATGTTTAGTATCAGTGATGAACGATACGGAGCCATGAACAGCTCTCAGCTAATGGTGGTATGATGAAATGATACCTTGTGGTATCTTTTTTTGTATCTATACCCCCAGCCTTTTTATGGTTGGGGAGTCTGTGCCATACAATAGGAATATGATTTATTTTTATATCTTATATTCTAAAAACACAGAGGTTTACATTAGCAAACTGTTCAACTGCCCGGCCGTTGTCCTGATATGTGGGATTATAAAAAAAGGGTGAACGAACATGATGAAATTCAAAAGAATGTCTTTGATTTCATGTATTTTATGCATGGGATTTGCAAATATATCTATGGGCGCAACGGAAGCTCAACTTAAATCAGCACTTCAAAAGTATGGTGTACCAAAGGCAAGTGATTGTGGAACAATCAATGAGGCTCATTATAATGGATCAGCCCCAGAATGCCAGGAATTCGGTATGTTTTATGATAAGCCAAACAGAAGATGTGATGTATGTCCAATTGGAACTGCCACTAATTCAAAAACTGATACTGCATGTAAAACTATTGTCTGTCCTAATGGTAATGTTGGAACAATCATAAATGATGGTAAATGTCCCGCAGGTTATATTTTGCAACAAATAACTGGGGGAAGTTGTCCAGCGGGAAGTATTTTAACAAAAATGTAAAATTTATGGGGAAAGTTATGTTGTCCGATTACCTTCACTTTCCCCTCCCTATTTTAAATTAAGTGAACGAACAAAGAAAGGAGAAAAATATGAAACTAAATAAAAAACTGGTTATATTGGGAGTTGGAATTGCCACCTCAACGGGGGCATTAGCACAAACATTTTATCAGTGTATGCCATGTCCTGCAGGTAGTTTTGCAAGTGGGGGTAAGTGCCTGAAATGTCCTGCGGGTAAATATTGCCCTACTGGGACATCTAATCCAATTACTTGTCCATCTGGTAGTTATTGCCCAGCAAATTCATCAACACCATTGGCATGTATGACAAATACATACTCTTCATCTGGAGCATCTAGATGTATTTCCTTAAGAGAATTATCTCAAAGTAACTTTACACAAATTGCAAATGCTTCTGCAGGAAGTTCATCATGCCCAACCGGCATACTTGGATCAGGATTGTATTTAGTTAGGTTAAGAGGTGGAAAAGGTGGAAATGGTGGAAATCAAGGTGGTAGGGGACAAACAGGTGCTAGTGGTGGAATATTAAATTATTTATTTTACCTTTCACCAATTGCAACATATCAACTTTGCGCTGGTGCAAATGGTCAAGATGGTGTTGGTGGTGGATATGAAACAGGTGGTGGTGGTGGTGGTTCATGGTTAAAACTTAATTTGGCTGGAGAGGATTATTATTTTGCCGCAGGTGGTGGTGGTGGTGGTGGGTCTTATCATTCAGGTGGTGGTGGCGGTGGTTGTATTGGTGGTGGTGGTAGTGGTGGTGGTTCACCAGGTGGTGATGGTATACATTCTGGTGAAGGTGGAAGAAGTGGTCCGTATGCTGGTGGTGCTTATGCTCCCGATAGGTATGCACCTGGTAAAGGTGGTAAAGGATTAAATAATGGTTCAGATGGAAAAGATATTATTTCAAACCAACCAGGTGGTGGTGGTGGTGGTGGTGGTGGTAGTGGTGGTCGTGGAGCAACTTATAATGGTAATGATATTGCAGGTGGTGCAGGATACTCAATTAGTTTAAATATAATAGATAATATAAGCAATCTATCAGATAAAACAATTAAATGTGGTGGTTATGGTGGTGATGGATACACCAATATGCCATCTCGTCTATCGCCAACATCGGGAACCGCTTCCCACGAATCAAATGCTTCAAGCATTTCCGCCTGTGGGTCGTCGTGTGCGATATTATATAAACTTAATTAATATAACATTAAAAAATCCCCCTCAAGTGAGGGGGTGATTTTTGGTGGGTGTAATTGGGCTCGAACCAACGACCTCTACGATGTCAACATAGCGCTCTAGCCAACTGAGCTATACACCCATTTTGTTTTTTTATACTATATATTTTTTCTTTTTTCAAGTGTTTGTATTTTTTCCTTTTGCTTTTTTTATTTTTAATTATATAATTCCTTTTTTATTTAAGGAGTTTTAAAATGAAAAATATTTCTGTTGAACAAGCCAAAATTGAAATTAATAATATTCACAATTCTCAATGTGATACTTGTTATAAAACCTATATGGAACAATCTTGTAAAAATTGTCCCTATTTTTATAGATTAAAACAATTATGTGATGTAATTCAACAAAAGCAAAAATAACCTATTTTTCCGTTATTTTTTCCAATCTTTTTACCCAAAATTCCGGTATGCGTTGGGGTTTGTTTTTGACTACTCCACCACCTCCCAATGGGCATCCCGCACTATGGTTTCCGCATTCAACACCAACAAATACTATTTTCGTTTTAACTTCGGTTAGTGTTTCTTCACCCCTTTTGATTATTTGTTTTACAACAACGTATGCTTTACCTGTTTCTTCAATGGTGCTCTCTATCACTAAATCTTCCCCAAAACGGGCGGAGTTGTAGTATTCTACCTCTGCCTTTCTTACAACAAAATCACCTATTTCTTTTATATCATTATACCCTTGTTTATCATCACTTCCCAATACATCAAATAGGGATACTCTCGCCTCTTCCGCTATTCTTAAATAGTTTGCATAATAGACTATTCCACCTGCATCTGTGTGGTTATAAAATATATGAACTGGGTAATAGTGTTTGCCGTTTTCTATTATTCCTTGGTTTATTTTCAATTCCATTTTATTCTCCTTTGATTTGTTTATCTATGCCGAGATGTTTATAAGCCTTTTCTTGCACCATACGACCACGTGGTGTGCGTTGCAAAAATCCAATTTGTAAAAGATATGGTTCAATCACATCTTCTATGGTATCAATTTCTTCTGATAAAAGGGCAGATATGGTTTCTATACCAACTGGACCTCCACCATAATTTTCAATTAAGAGTTTCAAATATCTTCTATCCAAATTATCAAGTCCGTAATCGTCAACAGATAATTTATGTAGAGATTTTTTTGCCTCATCCTCATCAATTGTGGTTTTGTTATCCACTATTGCAAAATCCCTTACTCTTTTTAATAATCGGTTGGCTATACGAGGGGTGCCTCTTGATCTTTTTGCAATTGCCATTGCACCATCGTTTGAAAGAGAAATATTTAGAATTTTTCCCGCCCTTAAAACTATGTCCTTTAAATCCTCATCTGTATAAAATTCAAATGCAATTGGAATACCAAAACGTTCCCTTAATGGTGTAGAAAGAAGTCCGGTTCGTGTGGTTGCCCCTATCAATGTAAAGGGGGCTATATCAATTCTTATGGTTCTTGCAGAAGGACCCTCCCCTATTATTAAATCTAATTTAAAATCTTCCATGGCGGAATAAAGAACTTCTTCTATTGATGGGGAAAGTCTATGTATTTCATCAATGAAGAGGACGTCATTTGCCTGTAAATTTGTTAAAATTGCCGCTAAATCCCCGACCTTTGAAATCATTGGGGCAGATGTGGCACGAAAGCCAACTCCTAACTCAATTGCAATTATATTGGCAAGTGTAGTTTTACCCAAACCAGGTGGACCATATAAAAGGCAATGATCCATTGCTATTTGACGATTTTTCGCAGATTGTATGAAAACTTTTAAATTTTCCTTTATGGTTTTTTGCCCTATAAAATCGTTAAGAGATAATGGTCTTACCCTTTCTATATTATTTGAAATATCGGTAATATTTTCCTTTGGATCTATTATTCTTTCATTGTTTTGCATAATTACTCCTATTTAGATAAATAGTATAAGGTAATTTATTTATTTTTACAAGAAAAACGATTTTTTAGTATAATAATTGGAATTTAGTTTAAGATTTTTATGACTGGCGGAAAGAGGGGGATTCGAACCCCCGGTGAAGTTGCCCCCACGCACGCTTTCCAAGCGTGTGCATTCGACCACTCTGCCATCTTTCCTAAAATTTCGTTTATGATACAAAATTAAATTTTATAAGTCAATTATTTGTTTTTATCTATTATAATTGGTTCAATATTTTCCTTATTTTCATTTAATGAAGTATCATCATTGGTTTTTTGTTTTTCTTTCTTTTTCCTTTTCTTTTTAAATGGTTTTAAAAGAAAAGACAATACACTCATAGTCTTATCAACACATATAAAGACTATCCACATAACAAAAAGCAATACAGGAACAGATGTGTGGATTGAATAGCCAAGCCAAAATATATCAACCGTTCCATAGTTATTTGATATCCATACCGCTATAACAGAAAAGCCTAGCAATATAAAAAATAATTTAAGTGATTGTTTTAACATTTTATTATTCCTTTATATTTTTAGATTCTGTTTTAACTTCGTTTGTTTTGATTATGAATTTTGAATCTTTTTTTAATTTGGGATTTCCTTTATATATATCATTCAATGCTCTTTCCAATGCAAATGAAGAAATAGATGTCATTTTATTATCAACATTCACTCTTGCCTTTGCCTCATCATACCATGATTTTATAAAATCAAATCCAGATGGTGCTATATCTTTCAATTTTTCAATTTCATGGACTGCTTCATCTAATTTATTATCATTTAGGTAATATTCAACCCTTGCAACAATAGTAGATGGAGTATCCCTTTTATCTTCTAAATCAATTTTTCTTATTTTTAATAATGATTTTAATTTATGCAAAAATTTTTCTTTATAAGTCGGATTTTGTGATAATGGATTGTTTGAAATAAATACTATTTCATGAGCCTTTTCATCAAACTCTCTTTTTAATTGTGTAAAGGTTTTAACTCCACTATTTGCAAATGGTTTCAATATTTCTATACTCTCAATTACTATTGGTTGGCGACCTCCCACAACTTCCAATGTTTCAAGTTCAATTTCAAAATTTTGTCCCCTATTTATAACATCACGAAGAAGTCCTACAGATGTAAGCAAAACTAAATTTGTTCCTCTATATGTATTATTATATTCTTCCAACGCATCAATCCTACCATTAACATTTGATAAGTCTTCTTTGTTAAACATAGAATCTTTTACATCTTGTAATTCATCCTTTATATCACGGCCAAAGGTTTCAACTTGATCCTTTATATCAATTTTTTGGAAATCTCTAATCTTATCAACATAATATTTGAAAATTTCATCACCATCTTTTTGAATATTATCAAATTCTGTATGAAGTTTTTGTATTTCTTGTTTTTGACTATCAATTTCAAGACTTAAAAAACCAATAATCCAAATCATTAAAACAAATAAAAATGCAAATATTACTATTTGAAATACAGAAAATGATGCATTATTATTTTTATGTTTTTCCAATGGTTTTGTTGTTTTTGTTTTTTCGTTCTTTTTAAACATTTTATCCCCCATTTACATCTTTGATGATATTTCATTTTCAATAGATGAAGACAAAGTTTTTATTTTTCTTGTTAATTCTATTATAAAATTATTTATTTTTTCAATTTCAATTTTATCCTGTGATAATGTTTTTACCTCTTGTTCCAATGTTGATAATTTTGTTTTAGCCTTTTGAAAATCACCAAAAACTAAAATACATACCATAAGCAAAAGAGTTTCACTATCAACTTCACCAAACATTTTTGCAAGAGAGGTTGCCTTTTCATCAATCATCTTAACAATGGATAGTATTTGATTTTCTTGTCCTATACCACAATCAACAGAATAATTTTTCTCATTTATTTTAAAATTTAAAGTAGTCATATAAAAACTCTCTTATAATTTATTTTTTAATTCCGTTATTAGATTTTTGATTTCTTCCCTTGCACGGAAATTTTTATCAATTTGAAATGAAAGATTTTGTTTTAATTCCTTTATTTCATTTTCCAATCGTAATTCATTTGCCCTTATATCATCATTTATAATATTATTTTGTTTGGCTTGAAAATCCTTATATGATAAAAAATTACGATTTAACTCATCAATCGTTTCAGATAAAATCATCAAAGAATTCATTAGATTTTGTTTCATACTTGCCTTTTTAAAAAAAATTTTATATAAATATATAATACAAAAAAATAAATATAATTCAAGGATAAAAAATGCGCGCTCTTTCAAGAAAAAATGATTCTCTTCGTAAAGTGGAACTTTTAACTGGTGTTAATAAATTCGCTGATGGATCTTGTCTTGTTTCATTTGGTGATACAAAAGTGCTTTGCACTGCAACAATTGAAAATAAAGTTCCATTATTTTTAAAACATTCCGGAACAGGTTGGGTTACCGCAGAATATTCTATGCTTCCCGCTTCTTGTCAAACAAGAATTGAAAGAGAAGTTATGAAGGGGCGTCAATCTGGACGTTCTTCTGAAATACAAAGACTTATTGGTAGATCTCTTCGTTCTGTCGTTGATTTGGAAAAAATGGGGGAACATCAAATCATTATTGATTGTGATGTCTTACAAGCAGATGGGGGAACAAGAACCGCTTCCATTACTGGGGGATATATTGCTCTATATCAAGCAATGCAAAAATTGACTTCTAAATATAGATTAAAAGAATCTCCTATTAATGATTTTGTCGCCGCTGTTTCTTGTGGTATTGTTAATGGACAACCTTTATTGGATTTAGATTTTGAAGAAGATAGTAATGCCGAAACTGATAGTAATTTCGTCATAACTGGAAGTGGTGGAATTGTGGAAATTCAAGGAACCGCTGAAAAAGTTCCTTTTACAGAAGCTGAATTCTTAAAACTTTTATCCATGGCAAGGGCTGGAATAGTTGAATTAATACAACTTCAAAAAAAAGTCATTGCCTTATTAAATGAAAATAAAGATTAGGAGTATATCATGGAAAAAAATCAAAAGTCTTTAAAAGAACAATATATTGAAATGCAACAAAATGCTTTCATGCGTGAAGTCAATGAAGATGTTAGAAATGAAAAAATCTTTTCTATTTGGAATAAATATAAATACTATATCATAACTTTAATTATAATGGTATTGGCTATAACTATATCAAAAAATATTTATGAAGCAAATAAGGAAAAAGTTAGTATGCAACAGGCTTTACAAATAGAGAAAATCATGTCTGATACCACTTTATCAAATAAGGATAAAATTTCTTCTCTTCATACATTTGCTACAAATGCTAAGTATGGTTATAGGGATATTGCTTATTTTAATATTTATTCTATGCAACTTGCCGAAAATAATATAAATGATGCAATTGCTACATTAAAAATTTTAATAAATTCCTCAACTGATACTTCTTTTGAAAATGTGGCTATTTTGAAATTGACATCTTTATTATCCTCACAAAACGAATTAAATGATTCACAATTCAATGAAATTAAGGATATGTTAGAAAGTATATCTTCAAGAGAGCCTTTTTATTTTTCCGCTCAATATGTTTTAGGAACTCTTTATTTAGCAAGAAATAATACAACAGAAGCAAAAAAAATCTTTGAAGATATTTCAAATGATGAAATGGCTCCTATTGGCATAAAATCTCAAAGTATAAATATGCTTAATTTAGTTAAAAGTAAAAGTGTAAAATAATTTTAGGAGGGATTGAAAATGAATACTTTTTTTAATAAAAAACTTTTTTATAAACTTTTTTGTTTTCTTTCCCTTTGTTTTTTATTTGCTGGTTGTGATACAAAAAAAGTCCCTTTAAAAGGTGATAGATTTTCCGTTTTTGATGATAATACTAAATCCATAAAATTTGATAAAACTCAAATCATTTTAGAAAAGCCTTATATAAATGAAATGTGGGCTTCTAATTCTGGAAATTCTAAAAATAATATGGGACATATTGCCGGTAAAAAGAATTTTTATAAAGCTTTTGTAAATGATATTGGTGTAAAAACTTCTTCATCTCAAATATTATATACTCCTGTTGCAAAAGATGATGTTGTCTTTACAATTGATGGAAAACTTAAAATTAAGGCCACATCTTTAAAAGATGGAAAAACTTTATGGGAAAATCAAAGGCTTATAAGTAAAGATTATTTACGTTATGGGGCTCTTGCTCTTGATAATGAAAGACTCTATGCAATTACAAGCAATGGGCAATTAGTCGCCATCAATCCATCAAATGGTGAAATAATTTATAGTAAATATTTCAATACTTCTTTGAAATCTGGGCTTCAAATTTGTGATGATAAATTATATTTCACAAATGATATGGGTGAATTTTTTGTTATAAATGCAAAAGATGGTGAAAAATTATATACTCATAAAACCATGGAAGAAATAAATTCCTTTGTAAAGGGTTCAAATCCTATGTGTATAAATAATAATTTAGTTATAGGATTTTCAAATGGTGAAGTCCATATGTTGATGAGGGATAATAATACTCCTATATGGCTTGAATCTTTAGGAAAGTTTGATTCAAAAAATTTAAATAATATGACTGATATTGTCGCAAATCCTATAAGTGATGGTAAAGTTGTAATACTTAAATCTTATAATAATGTAATGAAGGCTTTTGATTTAGTAAATGGAACTATGTTATGGGAATTGCCAATTGGTGGTATTACTACTCCAATCATTTCCAATAATGTATTATTTGATATTGATAATAACAATATTGTAAATGCAATAAATATTGAAAATGGAAATCTTTTATGGACAAGAAAAATAGATATAAATGAAAAAAATGTAATTTCCTTTGATCCAATTCTTATCAATAATCAATTAATCATAACATTATCAAATGGTGAAATTATTAAAATTAATCCTTATACAGGTAAGATAATCAAAAGGGAAAAATTAACTTCGGTTATTGATACATCTCCTATTGTAATAAAGGATATGTTCATAATTTTAAGCAATGCTGATTTAATTATTTATAAATAGTCAAAAAAATTAAATATTTTGATATTTTTTCCTTGTAGTTTTTTTATGAGTATTTTATTATATAAAAAAATCAAAATAACTTAATTGGGGAGAAATTTTATGTTTTCATCTTTAACTGGATTATTTTCAAGCGATCTTGGCATTGACCTTGGAACTGCAAATACCCTTATTTATGTAAAAGATAAGGGAATTGTTTTAAATGAACCTTCCGTTGTTGCTATTACCGAAGAAGAACGCGGAAGAAAGGAAATTTTAGCAGTAGGGGAAGAGGCTAAAAAAATGCTTGGTAGAACACCTGGTAATATACAAGCCATTAGACCTTTAAAAGATGGAGTTATCGCCGATTTTGAAGTGGCAGAAGCTATGATTAAATATTTTATTCAAAAGGTTTTAAATAGAAAAACTTTCACATTTCCCCAAGTTGTGATTTGTGTGCCTTCTGGATCTACTGCTGTGGAACGTAGAGCTATTCAAGAATCCGCCGAAGTAAGTGGTGCAAGAAAAGTTTATTTGATTGAGGAGCCTGTTGCTGCGGCTATTGGTGCGGGACTTCCTATTGGTGAACCTACTGGATCTATGGTAGTGGATATTGGTGGTGGAACAACAGAGGTAGCCGTTCTTTCATTGGGTGGTATTGTATATGCAAGATCAATTCGTGTCGGTGGTGATAAAATGGATGAGGCTATTATAAATTATATTAGACGCAATCACAATTTACTTATTGGTGAAAGATCCGCCGAAATAATTAAAAAAGAAATTGGTTGTGCCGTTCCAGATAATGATGAAGGTGGTAGATGTATTGAAATAAAAGGACGCGATTTGATGAATGGTATTCCTCGCGAACTTACATTGAATGAAGCACAAATTGCAGAGGCATTGGCTGAACCAGTAAGGGAAATTATTGATGCTGTTAAGACTGCACTTGAAAATACCGCACCGGAACTTGCATCTGATATTGTGGATAAAGGTATTGTTTTAACCGGTGGTGGGGCATTTTTAAGAAATCTTGATTTTGCTATAAGACATGCAACCGGACTTCCTGTATCAATTGCGGATAATCCATTGCTTTGCGTGGCATTGGGAACCGGAAAAGTGATAAAAGATATTAAAAATTATAGACACATTCTTTCAAGTATGTATTAAAAAATTCCCCCGAAACCGGGGGATTTTTTTTAAATGTTAAGTTTATATAACTTTGCTGTACTACCATACGGTCTAGAGATATTAGGTGCATTATCTTCATGTGATGCAGAAGCTGAATTTCCATCACCTCCACCAAACCTTTTAGTAATTCTTGAGGTAGTTTTATAACCATTTATTATATTTATTGTAACAGCATCAGAAGCCCTACCTCCAGCAATAGTTAATCCAAAAAAATAACTACTTGTTGTAGTTCCAGAATAGCTACCACCACCACCAGAACCACCGCCCCCTGCATGATAACTCTTATTTGAAGAGCCATTATGTCCATTAGTTAATCCTTGTCCTCCTCTTCCTCCGAAAGTTTCGCCGTTACTAATAGTACCACCAGTTCCACCTGCATAAGGACCACTGCTTCCACCTTTAGAACCATTATATTTTAAAGTGGCTGCACCTCCACCACCTCCTCCTATACCACCACCTGAACCAGCTCCTCCTTTTATTTCATCTGGATTATCATTTCCAGTACCATTTTCACCTATATCAAAACCTCTTGCCCCACCCGCAACAAAATAATAATCTTTTCCACCAAAATTAAGTTTTAACCATGATCCACCACCACCACCACTAGCTCCATGACACTTAGGGGTCCAACACCCATTGTCAGCCTCACCAACACAATAATCTCCATCACTACCAGCACAAATTTGATATGAGGCAGTTGATGGGACAAAAAATACATATCTTAGCTCTGCTCCACTTTTAGATGCCGCCCAGCATGCTCCCCTACTACGACCTCCTTCTAATTTAACTAAATACCACCCTGGTTGAAGCGTTCCAATACGACATCCATTAGAAGCTTGACCATTTATTTCTGTAAAATTTTCATCTTTTAAATCACTCATTCTAAAACATTTTGTATTACCTCCGTAATATCCGCTTGGACAGCATACAGAAGAGCCGGGGTATGAGTAAGTGCCACTTGGGCAAGCGATAGGTTTTGAACCGCTTGGGCAATAGTAATCTCTTTCGCATTGTTTACATTGCCCATCTTTTGAATAAGTTCCGGCTGGGCATGGCAAGCATTGATAAAATGTTTGTGCCAATGCTCCCGTTGAGGCGGTTAATCCCACCCCCAAGATTGCCAGTTTTTTATTTAGTTTCATTGTCTTCTCCTTTCTTTATTAGTTAATATTATTGGGAGAGGAAAAGTTTTGGTGAACGAACGGACTTTTCCTCATAACTGGGAGGGGAAAGCGAAGATAATGGACAACAAAGCAACTTTCCCCATAAATTTTATAATTTGATTAACCTTGTCCCATCTGGGCAATTGCCACCGGTAATTTGAAATAATCCATATCCATCTGGGCATAGTCCATCTCTTATAATTGTTCCACCATAGCCATCAGGACAGATTATAGGTTTACAAGAGGTATCGGTTTTAGAATCCGTTGCAGTACCAAGGGGACATTCCTCACATCTACGATTTTCTTTATCGTAATACATGCCTAAATATTGGCATTCTGGTTTGGAGCCATTGAAATGCGCTTCATTTAATGTGCCACAATCCTTTGTGTAAGGGACACCATATTTTTGAAGTACTGATTGAAGTTGAGCTGTGGTTGCTGAATAACCTATATTTGAAAATCCCGTGCACAATATACACGAAACCATAATTGATTTTATGTTTCTTTTCATGTTCGTTTACCCTCTTTTAATAATCCCATATATCAGGATAGCGGTCGGGCAGTTCAACAATCAAATAAACGTATGATCTCATAGCTTTTAGAATATATGACTATATTCCTTTTGTATGACTATGACTCCCCAACCACAAAAGATTGGGGGGCTTTGGATATAAAAAAAGATACTACAAGAGTATCATTTGAAAATATACCCCGTTTATTGAGCTGTTGAAGGCTCCGTATCGTTTATCACTGATACTAAATACAACTATTTGTTGTATCTGTTTTCCAATATAGCAAATTTTTTTTTGATTGTAAATTGATTTTTATTTTTTATTAGTTGATTAAATCCTTGCAAATTTCTTTTAGTTTTTGTAAAATTCCCCTGTTATTATTTAATTTTAGGAGTATGTTATGAAAATTTCTAAATCCAAATTTTTTATCATTTCTTTCGTATTGATAATTTCTATTTTGTTGACTATACCTTCTTTCGTTAGTCAAGATGTGAAAAATAAATTACCTAAATCTTTATTGGGAAATGAAATATCTCTTGGACTTGATTTAAAAGGTGGCGCTTATATACTTTTGGAAGCAGATACAGATGCCGTAATTAAGGAAAGGTATAATATTCTTAAAGATACTATTCGTAAAGAACTTCGTGCCGATAAATCTCAAAATAGAAAGTTAATCCCTTATTCCAATCTAAATGGAACTTCTAATTTAGTTAGTGTCGTAATTAAAAATCATGATGATTTAGAAGATGCTAGAAAACGTATCAGAAGTGCAACCATGGGTGAAGTGAATATTGAAACTTTAGGAAATAAACTCAATATGGTATATACTTCTGCTGCAATAGCTAAAATTAAAAGTGATGTATTAACCAACTCTATTGAAATTGTTCGTAGACGTGTTGATAGCCTTGGAAATAAAGAACCTTCTATACAAAAACAAGGGGAAAACAGAATTATGGTTCAACTTCCTGGTGCGGATAATCCTGAAAGAGTAAAAGAATTAATTGGTAAAACCGCTAAAATGACTTTCCATGAAGTTGATGAGGAGGCTATGGTTTCCGGTAATGTGCCTCTTGATTCTCAAATAATTGATGGAATAGTTGTTAAAAAACGTGTCGCTGTCAGTGGTGATACTTTAACAGATTCAAAAGTCGCTTATGATCAAAATGGAAGACCTGCTGTAACTACTTCATTTAATACTTTGGGAGCAAGAGATTTCGCAAAACTTACAGAAGATAATGTAGGTAAAAGATTCGCAATTGTTTTAGATGGAAGAATTTTATCTGCTCCTGTTATTCAAGAACCTATAAAAGGTGGCTATGGTCAAATAACCGGCAATTTTTCCGTTCAAGAAGCAAATGATTTATCAACTATGTTAAGATCTGGAGCTTTACCTTGTGAATTAACTGTAGTTGAAGAAAGAACTGTTGGAGCTGGGCTTGGTGCTGATTCCATTGCTAAAGGTAGTTTTGCAAGTATACTTGGACTCATCATAGTTCTTGTTTTCATGGTAATCACTTATGGTTTATTAGGTGTGTTTTCCGATATAGTTTTAGTATTTAATATTATACTTATATTTGCTGGATTAGCTTTAACTGGGGCTACATTAACACTTCCTGGAATTGCTGGTATTGCTCTTAATATAGGTATGGCTGTTGATGCAAATATTCTTATATTTGAAAGAATGCGTGAGGAAACAAGAAATGGAATGTCCGCCATTAAAAGTATAGAATCCGGATTTGATAGTGCATTTTCCGCAATTATGGATTCTAATATAACTACTCTTGCATCTGGTATAATCATGTTTCAATTTGGAACCGGACCTATTAAGGGATTTGCTGTAACTCTTATTATGGGTATTCTTGCTTCCCTATTTACCAATATAACTTGCCTTAAATTCATCATGGAAACTTGGGCTAAAAATGGTAAACCTAAAAAAATTGATTTGTAATATTATGAGGATTGAAAAATGAAATTAACTGATTTAACTATTTCACAAGCAAAAAATTTATTGGATAAAAAGGAAATTTCAGCCGTTGAATTAACAAAAGAATATATTGATAATATGGAAAAATTCCGTTTCCTTAATACTTATGTTACTGAAACTCCTGAAATAGCAATTGAACAAGCTAAAATTGCAGATGATAATATTGCAAAGGATAAAGCAAGGGCTTTGGAAGGTATTCCTATGGCTATCAAAGATTTATTCTGTACAAAAGGTGTAAGAACAACTGCTTCATCCAAAATGCTTGAAAATTTTGTTCCTCAATACGAATCTACCGTTTCACAAAAATTACTTGATGCTGGTATTACCATGTTAGGTAAAACATCTATGGATGAGTTTGCTATGGGTTCAACAAATTTAACCTCTTATTTTGGTGAAGTTAAAAATCCATATAAAAGAAATGGTGAAGATTTAGTCCCTGGTGGTTCATCTGGTGGTTCTGCAAGTGCCGTTGCAAGCGGTATGGCTATGGCTGCAACTGGATCTGATACAGGTGGATCTATTAGGCAACCTGCATCTTTTTGTGGTGTAGTTGGTATAAAACCTACTTATGGACGCGCTTCTCGTTATGGTATTGTTGCATTTGCTTCATCCCTTGATGTGCCTGGAGTTATTGCCAGATCTGTTAGAGATAATGCTTTACTTTTAAATGTCATTTCTGGAAAAGATGAAATGGATCCTACTACTGCTCCTCGTGAAGTACCTGACTTTACAAAGGTGCTTGGCGAATCTATTAAGGGTTTAAAGGTTGGTATTCCTCTTGAATACAAAAGTGATAAGCTTAATCCAGAAGTTCAAAAATTATGGGAACAAAGAAGTGAAGATTTACAAAGTTTAGGCGCTGAAATAGTTGATATATCTTTACCTCTTACTAAATTTTCCTTACCTGTATATTATATAATTGCTCCTGCAGAAGCTTCTTCAAATCTTGCAAGATATGATGGGGTAAAATATGGATATAGAACTGATAAACCTTTTTCTTCACTTGATGAAATGTATGAACTTACAAGAACAGAAGGATTTGGTGCAGAAGTTAAAAAACGTCTTATCATAGGTTCAACTATTTTAACTGAAGAATTTTATGAAAAATCTTATTTAAAAGCTCTTAAAACTCGTAGACTTATTTGTAATGATTTTGATGAAGCTTTCAAAAAAGTTGATGTGATTTTAACTCCTTCTACAACTGGACCTGCTTTTTCAAAAAATGATAAATTATCACCTATGGATATATATCTTAATGATATTTATACAGTGGGGGCAAGTTTAGCTGGGCTTCCTGCTATGAGCATTCCGGTTGGTTATGATAAAAATAATTTACCTCTTGGGCTTCAATTAATTGGTAAAAGATTTGATGAAGAAATGGTGTTCCGTTTTGCTCATCATATAGAAGATATTTCTAAATTTGATAATACACCTTCAAAGGTTATGGGAGAATAAAAATGACTTATATTTTAAAAGGTAAAAATAAAGAGTATGAATTAAATATTGGTTTGGAAATTCATTGTCAAATTATAAGTGATTCTAAATTATTTTCTCAATCATCCACTAAATTTGGTGGTCTTCCAAATACACATGTTTCTTTCTTGGATTCCGGTTTTCCTGGACAACTTCCTAGAATAAATAAGTTTTGTATTGAACAAGCTATCAAAACTGGTTTGGGACTTAATGCAACAATAAATAAGAAATCTGTATTTGATAGAAAACATTATTTTTATGCCGATCTTCCAACTGGATATCAAATAACTCAACAATTTCATCCTATTGTCAGTGATGGATATTTGGAAATTTTAACCGATGATGGAGAACTTAAAAAAATACGTATAGAAAAACTTCATGTGGAACAAGATGCTGGTAAACTTACACATGATTTATCTCCAAATAAATCCATGGTTGATTTCAATCGTGCCGGTGTGGCTTTGATGGAAATTGTTTCAAAACCGGATATTGCTTCTCCTTTTGAAGCAGGTGAATATATCAAAAAAATGCGTGCATTAGTTAGATATCTTGGAACATGTGATGGTAATATGGATGAAGGTAGTATGCGTTGTGATATCAATATATCTCTTCGTGAAAAAGGTTCAACCACATTTGGAACAAGAACTGAAACAAAAAATGTAAATTCAGTAAAATTCGCCATACAAGCAATTGAATATGAAGCAAATAGACAATTGGAAATTCTTGATGAAGGTGGTGTGATTAAACAAGAAACTAGACTCTTTGATGCAAATACTGGAACTACTAGATCTATGCGTAGTAAAGAAAATGCCATTGATTATAGATATTTCCCAGATCCAGATATTATGCCTCTTATTTTAGAAGAAGGTTTGGTTGAAAGAATTAAAGCTTCTATGCCTGAACTTCCAGATCAAAAAAGAAAACGTTTCATAGAAGAATATCAACTTTCAAATTATGATGCTGATATTTTAACAAGTGAAAGAGAAATTGCTGAATATTTTGAAAATGCTTTATCTTTTCAAAAACAAAAAGATGGAAAAATGCTTTCTAATTGGATGCAAACTGAACTTTTCGCTCTTCTTAATAAAGAAAATAAAGATATTAAGGAAAGCCCTATTGCTCCTCAATATCTTGCAGAATTAACTGATTTAATAAAAGATGGAACCATCAGTGGTAAAATCGCTAAAGAAGTTTTCAAATTTATGTATGAAGGTGAAGAAAAATCTCCTAGCAAAATTGTTGAAGAAAAAGGTTTGAAACAAGTATCTGATACAGGTGCAATTGAAAAAGTCATTGATGAAATTATCGCTTCATCACCAGAAAATGTATCCGCTTATAAAGCTGGTAAAACCGCTATATTTGGATGGTTCGTGGGTCAGACTTTAAAAGCAATGAAGGGGCAAGCTAACCCTCAAATAGTAAATGAATTATTAAAGAAAAAGTTGGGGTAAGTATGAATAATCTTTCTTTTGTTTTAAAATCTTTTGGTTGTCAAATGAATACTTATGATGCTGTTCGTATATCAAATCTTTTATCAAAAGAAGGTTATAGACCCGTAGTTGATGAGGAAAATACCGATATAATAATTCTTAATACTTGTTATATAAGGGAAAAAGCTTCATCAAAAATTTTTTCAGAATTAGGTAGAATTAAAAAAATCTATAAAGATAAAGGTAAAAATCTTCCTATATTTGTTATACTTGGATGTGTCGCAAAAGCAGAAGGTGATAATGTATTTAAACGCGCTCCTTTTGTATCAATTGTTCTTTCATCTCAAAAATATCATTTACTTCCTCAATTATTACAACAAGTAATTGATGATAGAAACAATACTTCATCTTTAAATAAAAGAAAAAAGAAACTTCATCTAATCAATACAGAATTATCTGGACTTGAAAAATTTGATTGTTTGCCTCCGGTAAAAAACTCTGATAAAGTTGCATTCATTCAAGTTCAAGAAGGATGTGATAATTTTTGTACTTACTGTGTTGTCCCTAATACAAGAGGAAGGGAAGTTTCTCGTCCTATTAAAGATATTATTGATGAAGCAACTCATTTAAATAATCTTGGGGTAGTGGAAATAAATCTTTTGGGACAAAATGTTGATAGTTTCAATGGTATTGATGAAAATGGTAATAAATCTAATTTAGCAAATCTTATTAAAAAAGTTGCATTGCTTCCTAATATCAAACGTATAAGATATACTACATCTTATCCTTCAAAAATTACTGATGACATGGTGGAACTTCATAAGCTAGAAAAAAAACTTATGCCTTTGGTATATTTGCCTATACAATCTGGTAGTGATGAAATTCTTCATAAAATGAATAGGAAATATAATACTCAAAAGTATTTAGAAATTGTTCAAAAACTTAAATCTGCAAATCCAGATATTCAAATTTCTTCCGATTTCATTGTTGGATTTCCAGGGGAGACAGAAGAAGATTTTCAAAAAACTTTGGATATTGTTAAAAAAGTTCGCTTTATTCAATGTTATGCATTTAAATATTCTCCTCGCCCTAATACTCCAGCTCAAAAAATGGATAATCAAATTGATAATCAAATAAAAAGTAAAAGACTACATATACTTCAAACAGAACTTCGTAAAATTCAAGATGATTTTAATAAATCTTGTATAGGTAAGGTTATGTCTGTTTTATTTACCGATATTTCAAAAGTTGATTCTTCTTTTATTATAGGTAAAAATGAATATCTTCAACCCGTAATTGTAAAAGCAGATAAATCAATACTTGGTTCAATTCAAAATGTTAAGATTACTGATGCAAGTTATGCAAATTTAAAAGGTGAAATTATCTAAATTTTTCATAACTTGATTCAATAAAGTGAGTATATCTTTTTTGTTCATTTTCCATTAACATTTTTTCAATATCTTTTACAATTTCATTTACTGGTCGTTCGTTTACAACCCCATTTTCAATTATTTGTTTTGCATATTGTCTTAATCTGATATTATTAAAGTGAAAATTTATTGTATCATCTTTTTGACATTTACAAATTGATGGTTTCATAAATGAACATTTAGAATCACATATATCTATTGTACGATTATCTATCTTATTTGTTGTTTGTGGTTTTTTAAACATTTTAAACTCCATTTTTAACGAAAGTATAAAAAATATCAATTTTATATATAATTGATTTTTCTTATAAAAATCAATTATAAAACCAAATTCTTCAAAATTTTCTTTTTTCTTATTATTTTTCTTCATAATAATAATTTATTAGCATAATTTTATTATTTTGTCAATATTTTATTGACATTTATCTTTTTATATGTATATTTATTAGTAAATAGAGGGTTAATTATGAATAAAGGTAGAAAATTATATAATAGTTTAATTGAAAAAGGAATAAATCCATTTTCACAATTTACAGGTGATGAATATAATATTCTTATACCTCTTAATGATTTAGAAAGGTTTTCCTATACCCCTTCTTATGAAAATGAATATAAAAAACTTGGCATTATGGATATGACTTACGCTGTAAATCCTAATATGTATGTTTGTTTATATATTTTAAATAAACTTGCCAAAATATTAGATGTAAGATTCCGTGTTATGGAGGCTTGGCGTCCATTTGAAATTCAATTACAAAAATATAATGAAGAACAAATCAAAAATCCTGGATCCACTTTATTTATTAAACCCGAAAAAAATAAAGGATTACCTCATGTATGTGGTGGGGCTGTGGATTTATTGATTACAAATGGATATGGAGAACCTTTAACTCAACCTAAATGGTTATTGCGTAAAGATCCAGAATTATTAAAACAAATCAAACACTTAAATCATGATTTTGATAATGTTAATAATCCTTTTTTTACAAATCATATACAACCTTTGGATAATGCAGATAAAAATTTGAAACTATCTTCAATCAATGTTGATTATATGAGAAATATTGTCTCATCTATATTAAACCTTCGTCATATAAATGATGAAAATTGGCATTTTCAACTTTCTGATAAAGATACAGAGTATTTACCATCTTATAAAAATATTTCTATCAGTGATGTTAAAAATACTTCCATTGGTCATGTTGATAGAATAAAAAAGGAAATGAGCGATTTTGCCGAATCGGTATTTGGTGTATTTTATAATAGACCTTTTCAAAAAGGGGTAAAACATAATTTCACTATTTATGAATTTGATGAAAAAGATATCATTTCTTTTGAGGATTTAAAACAGAAACTTAATAACTATATTATTGCACAACAAAAAATTATTTCTAAATAAATTTTAGGTTTTTCTTCTCATTGCTTTTTTTATATGTTATGATATTTTTATATTCACTAAAAGGAGAAAGTTATGTTTGATTTAAAAAATTTCCCACTAAATTATGATAAAGATGCTTTGGAACCTTATATTTCTAAAAATACTTTGGATTTTCATTATGATAAGCATTTAGCAACCTATATTACGAATCTTAATAATTTAATTAAAGATTCTAAATTTAGCGAGTTTAGTCTTAAAAAGATTATTATAGAATCTTCTCAAAAAAATGAAAATGCTTCTATTTTTAATAATGCTTCCCAAGTATTCAATCATGATTTCTTTTTTAAATCTTTATCTTTGAATTCTTCTGTTGATTTTCCAAATCAATTACTTGTTTCTTTTAATAGTAAACAACATTTTATTGATGAATTTAAAAAGGTTGCAAACTCTCTTTTTGGTAGTGGTTGGGTTTGGTTAGTAAAAGAAGCTGGCGATTATAAAATTGTTAAAACTTCAAATGCTGATAACCCTATTGCTCATAATCAAACTCCTTTATTAACTCTTGATTTATGGGAGCATAGTTATTATTTAGATTATCAAAATAGACGTGCTGATTATATTGATGCTTTCCTTAATCACTTAATAAATTGGGAGTTTGTTCAATCTAATTTATAATTTCTTCGTTTGTTTGTTATTAAGGGGATTTACTCCCCTTTTTTTATTTCATTTTCATAATGTTTTAAGTATTTTTCTTGTAGGTTTTTCATCTCAAATATTATACAGACATCAAAACAATTAAAATCCCAATCTATCCAAACAGAATTACCTATTTTCGCTCCTGCCCTTAAATATCCCTTTATCATTGTTGGAATTTCCAAAAATGCCTTTCTTTCATCTACTTCTTCTTTTGGTAATAATTGCATACTTCTTTTATTTTCACCCTTTGCTGTTATATCCAATTTACCAGTAGATATACAATTATAATGTAGGTAAGAGAGAGCTTGTTTATAATGATTTAAATCAGTGCCATGAAAACTTCCACAACCAAACATTAATTTTATATCATAATCAAACATATAAGCAGCAAGTCCATTCCATAACATTTGCATCACTAATTTTGTTCTATGATGTGGTGCAACACATGAACGACCAAGTTCTAAAACTTCACCTTCATAATCATTGAATTTTTCAACATCAAATTCTGTTTGTGAATACCATTTTCCACATCTTTTGGCACCATCCTTTCTCATCAATCGGTAGGTCCCTATTATATAATCATCAGGATTATTTCCTGCATGTTTATCAATTGCTATTAAATGATCACAATAAGGATCAAATTCATCAAAATCCCTTTTTTGAGCTTCCACCTCAGGAGAAGCCTTTGCACCACATTCCTCAAAAAAAACTCTATATCTTAATCTTTGTGCAGCATATAATTCTTCATCATTTTTTACAAAACGAATTTCTATCTTATCATTTGATACTTTATCTAGGTATTTAGCCATTTATATTTTCCTTATTTGTTCCTTATGTTTTATATATTATATTGAATTATATTTTAAAGTAAAGAGCCAATTTGCTTAATTTATTTTGACTATTGTTGATATTTTTTATATACTATATCAAAAGGAGATTTATTATGCAAAAATTAGAAAATGTTAAATGGGATTTAAGTCCTTTGTATTCTTCAATACATGATATTAAAATTCAAAATGATATTTTAAAGGTTAAAAAATTAACTCAAAAAATTACTTTGGAATATAAGGGAAAACTTAAATCTCATTTAGAAGATTGTTTAAAAAATATTATTCAAATTGAAGAAATTTCATCTAAAATTTTTGCTTTTTTTTATTTGATGAGTAGTAGAGATGCTGATAATCAAGAAATTAAAAAATCTATGTCAAAAGCTCAGGAGGATATTTCAACTCTTTTAGCAGATTTATCCTTTTTTGATATTGAACTTTCAAAATTATCTATAAATGATTATAATAAACAAATAAAGGCTTCTAAATTACTTTTAAAAAATAAACCTTATCTTGATAATATTAGAAAAAATTCTAAATTCCTTTTAGATGAAAAAGTTGAAAATATCATTTATAAAATGTCTCCTTTCGGGGTTAGTGAATGGGACGATATGATTGATGAGGAAGAAACAAAACTTTCATTCAAATTAAAAAGAAAATATTATAATATATCCGAAATTTTACATATATCTTCTAATTCTCATAAATCTAAATTAAGAAATATGGCTTTAACCGAACTTAATAATACTCTTGAAACTTCCGGATATTTAAATCTTCGTAGTAGGGCTTTGAACCTTGTTATGGGTGAAAAAAATCTTTTTGATAAAGAACGTGGCTTTAAACATATAATGCAAGCTAGAAATATTGATAATAATCTTGATGATAAGTCTGTTGAGGCTTTACATAATGCTGTGCTTCATTATGGTTCAATTCAAGGTAAACGTTATTACAATATACTTAAAAAATTACTTAAAAAGAAAGTACTTTTATGGTCGGATAGAAATGCTCCTATTCCTTTTGAATCTAAATCATATATTGATTGGGATAAATCAGTTGATATTGTTTTAAACGCTTATAATAATTTCTCCCCTACCCTTGCAAATTTGATTAAAGATTCTTTTAAGAATAATAGAATTGATGCTCCGGTTTATAAAGGAAAAACCAGCGGTGCTTATAATTATACCATAGTTTGCAATTCATCAAAAGTTTATACTTGGACTTTTTTAAATTATATGGGATCTATTAGAGATGTAATGACTTTGGCTCATGAGTTAGGGCATTCTGTACATGGTCAACTTGCCGGAAAAGAGCAAGGGGTATTACAAGTGCAAGCACCTATGGCATATGCTGAAACTGCTAGTATATTTGGAGAAATGTTAACCTTTGAATATTTAATTTCAAAAATTAAGGATAAACGTGAAAAGCTTGCACTATTACTTTCAAAAGCTAATGATTGGATAAATAGTGTAAATAGGCAAATCAGTTTTTCTTTCTTTGAACAAAAAGCTCATGAAAAAAGAAAGGCTGGAAAATTATCCATTGATGATTTTAATTCTATTTGGTTAGAGGTATCCAAACAAATGTATGGTGAAGATGGAGAAATATTTAAATATGAAAATATGCAAAATCTTTGGTGTTATGTTGGACATTTCATGAGACCTTTTTATGTTTATGCTTATGCCTTTGGTGAATTATTTACACAAAGTTTATTTGCAATTAAAAATAAAAATAAAAATTTTGAAAAATTGTATATTGATATGCTTAAATCAGGTTCAACAAAAAATGCCACAGATTTAATGAAACCTTTTGGTTTGGATCCAAGAAATGAAAATTTCTGGATAAATGGTATTGATATATCAATTAAAAAATGGCTTGATGAAGCCGAGATACTCATAAAGGAACTTAAAATTTAATCCCTCATAAAGAGGGATTTTTTTTATTTATCTTGTTCAATTAAGTATTGCATTATTTTCATTGTTTCTTCTGGACCCTTTACAGAATATATGGTGCCACCTAAATCAACTATTTCATGTGCAATCGCATTATCGTTTCCAGTTCTATATATTCTATCCCCAAAATATGAAATATGATAATCTTTATAATGTTTTGCAACTTGTGCTTTATCACAACCTTTTTTTACTATATCAACGGATATTTGTCCGCCAAATGTCATATTATATTCTGGATATCTTTGTTCAAGGTATTCAATTATCCATTTTCTTTGACCATTTTGTAAATCCCATTCAACATATTCAGCCCTATCCTCATGTGGTGGTTCACCAACTTCTGGACGGCCAAGCATTGTGAAGTTAATTGCACAATTATTGTTTATTTCGTGATGTCTTGGGTATGATTTATGAAATTTATGTGGGCAATTTTCTAAAATATCGTCCAAAACATCTTTGAATTCATTAAAATCTATTGTATTATTGGAATTATAGACTTCTTTTCCTTGTTTATATAGGGCATTTCCCATACAACACCAAAAATCAACATTTTCACTTTGTAATAATTCCTCTGGCATTTGTTCCAACATATCCTTATATGGAGATCCTGTTACAACAGCAAAATGGAAATGTTTTGTAAATTCAATTAAGGTTTCAGCCATTTCTCCTACAATTTTTTTTCTTGCAACTGTTAAAGTTCCATCATTATCAGATAAAAATACTTTCTTCTTTGTCATTTAATTAAAACTCCTTTGTTATAATTTGCTTTATTATATTCCTATATTTTGAAAAATCTACTAATTTTTATTAAAGTCTATTTTTTAAATTATCATAGCGTTTATGTATACATTGAAGAGCGGTTTTATGAACTCCCTTTGTTATTTCATAATAGATAAATCTTCCTTCTTTATGAAATTTCACAAATTCATCATCATAAAGTCTTTTTAAATAAAGAGATACTTTTGCCTGTTTGATATTAGTCGCTTGTATTATTTTTGATACATTTGTTTTTCCATTCATTAAAAGGTAGTCTAAAATCCTCATCTTATCATAATTGGCAAAAAGTTTTATGCGTCCTGCAACCATAGTAGTAAAATCAACTGGTAAAATTTCTTTATAATCATCATCTAAAAATTTTTCTTGATTTGTAATGCTTGCAAAAAGTTTTCTTATACAAACAAATATACTTGTTGGATACTCCTTATATATATCATAAAAAACAAATACACCTTTTTTATTAGTTTTTACTAAATCTGCATCCCTCAATTTTTTTAAATTTTGAGATATAGTTATTTGATTTTCTCCTATAAACTCTGTAATACTTCCAACAGAAGAAGAGCCATAAACATCTAAATATTCCAAAATCCTCAATCGTAAAGGATGGGAAATGTATGATATTCCTTTGACTGCTTTTTTCATTATTTCGTTTGGTAAAGTATTTTCCATAATATATCCTCTTTCACATATTATATATGCTTTAATTTCTTTTGCAAATTAAAAACTTGACTATTTAATATAACAATTATAATATATATTTATATTGTAATATATGGAAGTAATATGAAAAAAATTTTATTTGTTTTAATAGGTATTTTATTCATCTATGCTTGTGATAATACAAAATCAGCTAATACAAAATTATCAAATGATTATATTTACTTTTTTTATCATACTAATTGTATATATTGTCATAAAGCAATAAATTATATAAATAAAAAATATCCTTCATTGAATATGAAAATTCATAATATAGAAAATCAAAATAGTTATAAGTTATTTATAGAATGTGCAACAAAATTCAATTTAGGTAATAATGTTGGAACTCCTTTATTATGTATGGGGGATAAATATATCATGGGATGGGGAGATGAATATGAAAAAAATTTTGATGATTATGTAAAACCTTTCCTTTATATATCATCAAAAAACCACCCTTAATGGGTGGATTAAATTATAATTATTAAGATTTTTTTATTTTTTATATTTCCAACCACATTCTGCACAAGTAAACCCACTTGATTTTGTTGGGAAAAAAGCCGATATAAATAATGCTAACCCTATGATTGTACCAAAAACAGGTATAAAACTAAAAAATATTATACATATTGCTTTTAGTAAAATACTTATGAAACTATATGTATAATAATTTTCAAATTTTTTCATTGATTTACATTGTTCACAATATAATGATTTTATCTTCATCTTCATTTTTACTCCTTTTAAATTGTTATCCAATCCAAAAGGAAAAACCATTTTTTTCAAATGGTTGGGGTCTAGGAAATGTCATTAAACACTATAAAGAAAATGACCGCCATATTATAATATAATGATGGCACCCCAACCAGAGGGTTGGGTTTATAGCGTTTATTTATAGGAGTTTCCTAGGCTCCCGTATCCCTTTGGATACTAAATTTGCTATTTGCAAATCTATTTAAATATTATCATAGGAATTATTGTAAAACAAGAAGTATTTTTACTTATTGATAGTTAGAAATATTACTTGTATTATCTTTTATTTTATTTTATACTTTTGTTCATTAAAATTATGTTATAATTTGGATAGTAAATGAAAAATCATATTATTTTTTTATGTTTTTTAACAGCTTGCACATATAATACAAAATATGTTGAAAATCAAAATGCCTTTTGTGAGAAAAAAGATAACTTAAATTTTTGTTATGATAAAAATAATCTACCTATAACTGGTATCATTAATTTCAATAATGGTAAAATCATAGAATATGAAAATGGTTTACAAAATGGATTTTCAAAAGAATTTTATAAAGATGGAACATTAAAATCTCAAAAAGTTTTTAAAGATGGTAAATCTACTGGTATTGCAAAACAATATTATCAAAATGGAAATTTATCAATGGAAACTTCATTACTTGATGATAATAACATTCTAATCAAAAAATATTATGAAAATGGCAATCTAAATTTTGATGGAACTATTATTAATGGACAATTAAATGGGATATCAAAGCAATATGATCAAAATGGAAATCTAAACCTCATATTCACTTTTGAAAATGGAATATTAAATGGTCCTGTAAAAGAATTCTACTCTAATGGTAATCTTAAATCAATTGGAACTTTCAAAAATGGTAAAAAAGATAATATCCTTAAAGAATTTTATGAAAATGGGAATATCAAGTTTGAAGGATGCTTTAAAAATGATGATTTAAATGGTATTATGTATGAGTATTATCCCAATAATAAAATAAAACGAACTATTACTTATTTAAATGGTAAACCTAATGGAATTTCAAAAGAATTTTATGAAAACGGCAATATCAAGTTTGAAGCTATATTTAAAAATAGTATATTAGATGGTATTGCAAAAGAATTTTATAAAGATGGATCTTTAAAATCCCAAAAAAATTTTAAAGATGGTAAAGAAGTAAAATAAATTTATTAAACTAATATTTTATCTTCTTTCTTATCCACTGATAATTTACCTTTTTTATCTAATATATATAAAAATGTTCTATAAACTAGACTTCTTATATAATAATCTACAAAATTTACTAGACCGAATACAATCAAGGCAAGATCTGTATTTAAAAATAATAAGCATATTAAGAGTCTTAATACTACCCCTATCATAGAACCTATTAACAATATGTATGATTTACCTTGTGAAATGCATAACACAGAATAAGTTTCAAGTGGATATAATCCAAATATACTAATTGAATAAAATATTATATATGGTAGACATTTTGATAGTGGCAAACTTCCATGTGATATAAACAAATATATAAATGCAAATACAAAGTTTAATGTAATTATTAATGGTAAAATTTCTTTCTTTGTTTCCATACATTTAATATATTTTTGTTCATAGGTCTTTACCTCTGGAACTTTTATCATTAATGTTGCTTGATAGGCATCTGTAATAAATTCTAAATTTGAACATACTGCATAACATATAGTATATATACTATAATTTTCGGTTCCCATACGGCTTGCAAGAACACCATACAATAATAAAAATATTCTGGAAAATAATCTTTCTAATGCATACACAATACCATATTTTTTTACATTTTGAAAAGACTTTTTATCTGGAAATGTAAATTCTAATTTAAATTTATATAACATATATATTATTGATATTATATTCGCTATTATAGTGGCAACAAAAAGTAATATTAAATTTTTTGTTAAAAAATATACCAATGCATCTAAGCTTATTAACGAAACATAGTAAACTATCAAACTTTGATTATATAATTTAATTGCTTTTTTCAATCTTAAGATTTCAAGAAAACCTTCCGAAAATCTACCAATCACGACAAAAATCACATATAGATTTAGTAATTGATTTAACATATTTTTTTGTATATCAGTTAATTCAAATATATCTATTAAAAAACTTTTACTGAAAAAAACTATAAGACCTGTAAATAATCCAAATATTATATTAATCCATAGATATTTCCATTCATCCTTTCTTATTACACGATATGTGTATAGACCTATACCGCTTATAGATTTGAAAATTAAATCTATGAAAAAGAAACTACCTGTTGCAACTATGGCATCAATACTTATTAAATTATTAAATGCCGAATCAATTCTAGCGGCTATATTCATAAATATGAAACTTATCAGTATTGATATAAATTCTTTCATTTTTACTCCTAAAAATAGGAATAGTATATCATAAATATAGTATAAATTCTATATTAAATTAAGAGTAATATGTGCGTTTTAAATCTATAATATATATTGACAAATAATTTTTTCTTGTACATATTATAGACAAACGATTCTAAAAACATATTATAACAAAAGCTAAAAGACTTAAAACATTAATGTGTTATAATTGCGATTTAAGATTTATTGAAATACTTTCAAAGGAATTAGATGAACTATATTGCTCTAATAACCCAAATCTAAATACTCCACCTAAATTATTAGTAAACCCT
>CALXQL010000007.1 GCA_944390685.1 uncultured Alphaproteobacteria bacterium
TGTGCAAGAGATTATTATTGTTCAAATGGAACACAAAGGGCTTGCCCAAGTGGAACTTATGCACCACCCGGAGCCACAAGTTGTTGTGCCGGAGGGCAATATGCAGGAAATAGTAGTTGTTTCAGTCCTTCTGATTTAAGATTATCCCATTTCACACAAATTGCAAGTGGAGGGGCGGGAAGTGCATCATGCCCAACCGGCACACTTCAAGCAGGATGGTATTTGGTAAGATTAAGAGGTGGAAAAGGTGGAAATGGTAAAGATAAAGATGGTGCTGAAGGTGGAACATTACAATATACATTTTTCCTTCCATCAACTGCAAAATATCAACTTTGTGCTGGTGGTAATGGTACTCGTAGTAGTACTAGTAGTTTTGGTAGTGGTGGCGGTGGTTCATGGTTGAAACTTAATTTTGGAGGTAAAGATTATTATTTTGTAGCTGGCGGTGGTAGTGGTGGTGGTGAATATGGTGGCGGTGGCGGTGGTATAGGTGCTGGTGGTAATGCTGGTGCTCATGATGGTGATGGTGGAAGAAGTGGACCTTATTTTCAGGCTAATAATGTAAGCACTGAATGTTCGTGGTTCAATAAGAATTGTCCTACATCAAAATGTGGATTGGAGGATACTTATAGAACAACGTTCGGTTGTGGTGGTGGTGGTGGTTATTCTTCTAGTCCAGGTAGTCCTATTACAATAAATATAATAAATGGATATAAAACTACCTCAACAATAAATAAAATTTTTGGTGGTCATAGCATATATTCTGGTTTTTCAGATATAGATACTATTGGAAAATCTTCTCACTCATCAAATGTTTCATCATTTATTGGTGCCTGTGGGTCGTCATGTGCGATATTATATAAATTAAATCTTTAAAAAAAATCCCCCCATTATCGGGGGGATAATCTTATCTTGCAATCATACTTAATTTTATGGTATAATATAAAAATGACTATAACAAAGGAGGTTAAAATGAAAAAACTTTTATCTTATGCTTTAATATCATTATCACTTTTAGGTTGTAATCAAGAACAAACTTTAAAGGGAAAAAACTATAAAACCACAACAAAAAATGGAACTGAAATAACACTTCTTTTTGATGCTAATGAGGATAGGGTTTCAGGTAAAGTTGTAAATAATTATTTTGGACCTTATGTAATAAGGGAACAACAAATAAAATTTGGTCCACTTGCTTCAACTATGATGATGGGTCCACAAAATCAAATGGAAGATGAAAACAACTATATGAAATTTATGAACCAAGATGTTGAAACCTATGAAATAAAAGATAATAAGTTAATTTTAAAATCTGCAAATGAAGAAATGATTTTCAATGAATTTACACCAACAGATGAAACATAATCAAACTAAAATAAATCCCCGATTTTCGGGGATTTTTTATTGATTATCTTTAAGTTTTCTTAAAATTCTTTCCTTTGGTAAAGTTTTCACACATAAAAACCAATCATAACAAAGTTTATCTTCACTTTGTAATGCTTGGCTTGCCCCCAAACAAGTATTTTCGGTTGGAATAATAACATCTTCTCCCAATTCCCAATTAGCCGGAGTTGCAATTTTAAAAGCATCACTTGTTTGTAAAGCAATCAAGCATCGTTTTATTTCATTGATATTTCTTCCAACAGATGAAGGATAATATAAAATCAATCTTATTTTTGATTCTGGATCTATGATGAAAACTGCTCTTACAGCTTTTGTATCCGAAGATAATTCGTGTATCATACCATATCTTTTTGCAATATCCATTTTTATATCAGCAATAAGAGGGAATTTCACTTTTACATTTTTCATATTTTTAAATTGAACTTTTTCTTCAATTGTTCTAAGCCAAGCAATATGACTTGTGATGCCATCAATTGAAAGTCCAATAAGTTCGGTATTTAATTCTTTGAATTCTGCTTCCATTGTTGCAAAAGTCATAAATTCTGTTGTGCAAACAGGTGTGAAATCTGCAGGATGACTAAATAATATCACCCATCTTCCTTTATAATCATTTGGAAAATTTATTCTACCTTGTGTTGATTCTGCTTCAAAAGCTGGTGCAAAACTTCCAATGATAGGGAAAGTAAAATTATTAATATTATCTTCCATAAAAACCTCCTTTTTAAAACATGAATGTAGTTCTTATACTTGTTGCATAAGCTGTATTTCTTGAAGTATCAAGAGCAGGATTTATATATAATTGAAAATCAGGTGTAATTGTCATGAAGTTTCCAATTCCAAATGCTACATAAGTTTCAATTACGTTTTCAAAACTTCTAGCCTGATTTCCTACTATATCTTTGTTAACTTTATTAAATGCAGTAGCAAGACCTATTTGATCCAAATTGTTTCTATTAAATGGATTATTCATCACCCCACCTATGACATAAGATTGTTCTATTTCCATTGGCGAATTTATCACACCTGCAATTCTTCCAAATATAGCCCAAGTTTCATCAAGATTTTGTTCCATATTTATAGAATATCCATTTGATGTTCCTGGTTGTTCTTCCACACTTGGTTGATTATATATAAGCAAAGAATATTCACCACTTCCCAAATTTTTAAATACAGGATTATATGATATAGATGCAAAAGAAGTATATTCTCCTTTACCAAAATCATTTGCACTAATTGCCATTCCAGATATATTATTTGCATCTTGGGCACCGATACTTAATTGCCACTGAGGATTTAGATTAAATGTGAAATACATTCCCAAACTGGAAGAAGGATAACTTGACGTTGCATTTTGAGATAATGCAAAATTAACAAAATTTTGTTGTTGATTTGCATCATATGCCGTTCCATCAAAATTATAAATAGGGAATTGACCAATAGTCAAAGATAACCAATCTATATTTCCAGCAAATTGATGAGTATAAGATAATTGACTGAAACTATTTGATTTTTCAGTATAATCATTTATTGGTGAAATCACCCCAATTCTATTTGAAAGATTTTGAGCCGAAGTTGAACTCCAATATCTTGTTGGAGTATATGCAAAATTGATACTACCTTTTCCATATTCACCATCATATATATCCCAAGTTATATTAGGATATACTTGAAATTGTAATGAAGTTCCTTTTCCATTTGGAGATACTCTTTGTCCTAAAATAGAAACATCAACAGAATAACTTAAACCATAATTTTTTTGTAATTTATTTTTAAAATCAGCATAATCTTTTTCCCAAGAATTTTGATTTGCCATTTTATGACGAGCATTGGTATAAAATACTTTATCATCAATATTTTTTTGATTATAAATATGAATAGGTTCAATTATTTCAACTTGATAAATATCCTCTTCAATGACACTTTGTGCCATAACATTATTTATGAATACATTAGATAATAAAAAAAATGAAAAAATAAATCTCTTCAAATACATGTTAAACTCCTTAAATAAAAGGGGAAAATCCCCCATTATTATAATTTCACAACACCTTTAACAAAAAGGTAAATAGCAATAATAGAAACAAGAAGAATTAAATAAAGTAAAACTTTTTCACCACTTGAAAATACAGGTTTTTTAAATGATTGTTCTTCTCTTGCCCATATATAAACGGGAATTCCAACTGCAATGAAAATAATAGCCATAAGAAGATATTTTAATCCTGCAGCATATATAAGCCAAAGAGCATATAAACTTCCCAAAGTTGATGTAATAACAGCACAAGAGCGACAAATACCTTTAGATTTATCAAACTCCCCATCTTCACAAATTTTCCAAAGATAAGCAGTTGATGTAAGATAAGCAGGTAAAACCATTACACCAGTTATACTTAACATAGTATTCCAAGCATTATTTGAAAAATAAACCAAAAGCATTGCACATTGCATTATTATACTTGTTATCCAAAGGGATACAGACGGAGAATTATTTTTATTTACCTTTTTAAATACCTTTGGGAAAGTTCCATTTTTTGCCATGGCAAAAGGCATTTCCGCCACAATCATAGTCCAAGCAAGCCAACTTGCCAATACCGCTACTACTACACCAATATTCATAATCCAAGCGCCCCAAGGACCAACCACAGCTTTTAAAACACCTGCTGTTGAAGGGTTTGGAATATTTGCTAATTCAGCCTGTGTTAAAAATCCAAAAGGAAGAATTGATAATAATACATAAATAATAAGACAACCCAAAAAACCTAAAATAGTAGCCTTTGATACATCTGCTTGATTTTTTGCTTTATCTGATAAAACAACAGCCCCTTCAATACCAATGAAAGCCCAAAGAGTAACAAGCATAGTGCTTTTAAGTTGTTCACCTAATGAACCTAAACTTTTAACTTTACCAATTATACCTTCACCCCAAAAATCAAAATTGAATTTATCAATATTAAAAACAAAAAACATAATGATTATGAATAATATAAGAGGAACAATTTTAAAAATGGTTCCAATAATATTTATGAAAGTTGCTTGCTTTACACCTTTTAATACAAGGAAATTAAAAGCCCATATAAGTATAGAACCGCCAATTATTGAATATAAATTATTACCCCCTGTAAACACACCTGGGAAAAAATAATTAAGTGCATCCATAGTAATTACAGCATAACCAACATTACCAAATATTTGACAAAGCCAATAACTCCAACCAATATTAAAGCCCATATAATTACCAAAACCTTCACGACTATACATATATACACCAGAAGTTAGTTTAGGCTTTATAGTTGATAATATACGAAAAGTATTTGCAATGAAATACATACCAAAGCCTGTAATAATCCAAGCTAAAATCACAGCACCAGCCGAAGCACCAGACGCCATATTTTGAGGAAGACTATAAATCCCCCCACCAATCATAGAACTAACAACAATACTGATAAGACCTATAACACCCAATTTAGATGAAGTATTTTTGAATTTAGTTTTAATCATATTTCCTCCTTATATATAAAAGGGAGGGATTTTCGCAATCACTCCCTTATACCCTCCTTAATTATCGTGGTTGAGCAGGGTTAGCATACTCAAAATTTAAAAATCCGAGAGCAGTTAAGCAATATCCAAAATTTTGAGTAATATTTAAATAATTATGATAGAATTGGAATTCACTATGTTGTTCAACATCACGAAGTTGTAATTCATGATTAAGAGATTTAGTCAACCACATTTCAGCATGGGATTTTGCAATTTCATCATTTATATAAGTATCAAAATATTCTACATATTCAGCGGCCCAACCACCTATGAAATTGCCTTGTTTATCTTTACCCCAAACAATACCGATACCTGTAGCGATAGCCTTATGTTCTTCAATTTTTGCACCATTTCCAGCCATAATAACTTCCAAAACAGCCCCATGTTTAAATTGATCTTTTACTTGATCTATATGAACAATATTATTAAAAAGTTCAGGTGGAAGAACAGAAGTATAAGGTATTATATTAAAATCTTGAATTTTTGCTTGAAGCAAAGCACTATCATAACAAAAAGTTTCAAAAGGTTGTGGAGGAATACCATCATCTGCTTGACCAGCACCGCCGGTATAAAAAGCCAAAGTAGGATAACGAGTTCCAGTTGTCATGTTTTATCTCCTTATTTTGTTAATATTGCGATAATATATAAAATATACAATCATAGGTAGAATATAATACAAATACACTTTACGCAATAATAATAAATTCCTTTAATTTTTTATTGACAAAAAAATAATAAAAGTGTATTCTAGAAAAATTATAAATTAAAAAGATGATAAAAGGTTATAAAATGAAAAAAATAAAAAATGCAAAGTCTATTGGTATATTAATTTTAAGTTATTTATTGGCATCACAAAAACTTGATGCTTCACCAATGTTGGGAAATGATTATAAAAATACTAATAAAGATAATGATATCAAACCAACTTTAACTACTATAAATACAAAATTGGATATGAATTTGTATTTGAACAATCCACTAATGAAAAACGTCATTTCAAGTGAAATACAAGATTATCAAATCCAACATATTGATTTATCACAATATTATCTTGGCACAGCCGAAGATGTAATATTTGAATTTGAAACAAGCGGTAATAAATCTTATTGGAAAAAGGATGATTTAGGTTATCCATCTGTATCTGGATATCAATTAAATTTAACACCTGGATATTCTTATGATGGCTTCATTACTTATTTAAAAAATAATGCTCCAGAATATTATAACACTTTTGAAACATTGGGTGGCACCGAAGCCGCACGTAAAAATTCACAAGCATATATAGATACATTCAAAAATCTTTGTGAAAAAGATAATGTATTCTTTAATCACCTAACAAAATTTGCAAACGAATATATTTATGGAAGAAATTTACAAAGGGCACAAAAACTTTATAACTTTGACATTTCCAATCGTCATCCAGTTGTGCAAGGTATTGTAAAAACCTTCATAGGAAATAGAAATAATAATATATTCAATGTAATAAATAGAATGTATGAAAAATTGGCAACTACTCAATACAAATGTACACAAGATAAAGTTAAATCATATATGATATATGATTTGATGGATAAGGGGGCTTTAAATACAATTGACGATACTACATTTGCAAAATTATTTGAAACATGTATTTATGAAGTATTGCCAGAAGTTTTGCCAACTGCTCCAAATGCTGTAAGATTGATATCAAATAACTTTAAACGCACATTCAATAGCATAGTTTATCCAAATATTGAAAAACCAGCTATAACAAAAGATGATGTAAAAAAGATAGAAGAAAATAATTATACATATTTCATAACAAGTATTTTAAAAAGTTTGAATCTTCCATCATTTTATGAACCACAAATGAAAAGTATTTTAAATATGAGTTTGGAAGAAACAAATAAAATAGTTGCAAATAATAAAGAAGAAAAAGATGAAAGCATTAAAAATGCTTTAATAAAATATATTTATGCTTTTATAGATAAAACAGCTTCTGAAAATAATTTGAAAACTTTAAAGGAGCTTGAAAAGTATGGCGAATTTATAAACGTTAAATCTAATAAAATAAAGGAAGACGAATATAAATTAGCTAAAAAAGATGAAGATTTCAATAGTGGCACTTATGTTGGATTATTAAAAAGAGCAATGCGATATAAGGAAAACTTGGTAAATCTTCCTCACCAGAAAACAAAAGAAGAAATCTTATTGGAACAACAACGCCAATTAAGAAATAGAAAACTTTTGGAACAATATGGACATTTGGTAAAATCAAGAGTAAAAGTTTATGGCTAAAATAATACAACAAAAAGAATATTTTTATCATCAAGTAAAAGTATATATGAATAAAGGTCTTTCAAGACAAGAGGCAATTGAATTTGCTTTCTTTGACCTTAAAAATAAATTTGATTCAGTTGATTTAACCATACTTGATGATAAAGAATTAATAAATGTTTTTATAGGTAAAGGGGATATACCAAACTTTTATCACGATAAAAATGATAAACTTTTTACAATGTTATCACATTTAGTTAGTAATAAATATATTTAAAGATTCCAATTTTTTCTAATAATTGTATATTTAGGAAATTTTGTTATCAAAGTGTTTTTATCCATTTCAAAATCATCAAATGGAATTAAAACATTTTTAATTGAAACATTGGCTTTGTCAATTTTTTCATTGTTTTTCATATTGATGATATGTTTAACTTTGAAATTAGATGTAAAGAAATCAAACGGAGATAAAAATTCAATTTCATCACCAATATTAAATGAATTCTTTACATCTAAAACAAAGCCATTTGGAACAATATCAATTATTTGAGCAGTGAATTTATAATCACCCGATGACCTTGTGGTTTGATAATCCATATCCAAATGGGTTAAATGCCCATCAAAAAAGCCAAATGTATATCCGCGATTTTGTAAAGTATTTAATTCATCCATGAATGGTTTATAATCCCATTTATCAGGATTTTTATAATAAGCATCAATAGCATTTCTATATGCTCTAGCAGTAATCCCAGCATAATATTCAGACTTATTTCTTCCCTCCACTTTAAGGGAATCAATGCCAATTTCAAGTAATTTATTAAGTTTAGGCATCAAACATAAATCTTTTGAATTCATGATATATGCACCTTTGTCATCTTCACAAAGTTCCATGAATTCACCTTTTCTTTCACTTTCTTCCAAATAAAAATCAAAAAGTTTCATAGTATCAGAATTGATATCAATTGAAAGTTTTTGAGCCTCATCTTTAATAATACCCATATCAAGCATATCTTGATTCGGTTTTACATACATTTTGTAATTCCATCTACAACAATGAGCACAATTACCTTGATTAGAACTTCTTTCTGTTAAGAAATTGGAAAGAAGACAACGGCCGGAATAACTCATGCACATGCTACCATGAATGAATGTTTCAAGTCGCAAATCTGGAGCGACTCTTTTTCTAATTTCCTTTAATTCTTCAAAAGATACTTCCCTAGCCAACACACAAAGCTTTGCCCCAATATCATACCAAAACATAGCAGTTTCAAATGAACATACATTTGCTTGAGTTGATACATGAAGAGGAATTTCAGGTAAATTATTTCTCATATACCTAAATACTCCGGCATCAGCAATAATGATTCCATCTGGAGATAACTTACGCAAAGTATCGGCAAAAATAGGAAGTTTATCAATATCTTTATTATGAGTATAAAGATTCACAGCCAAATAAATTTTTTTTCCTAAATTATGGGCATATTCAATGCTTTCCTTCATTTCATCAAGGGATATTTTTGCCTTTGCTCTCAAACTCATATCCGGAGTTCCAGCATATACAGCATCAGCCCCATATAAAAAAGCGGTTTTAAGACGGCTATAAGAGCCAGCAGGAAGTAAAAGTTCAGATTTTTTTGTCATACTTTTCACCATATTTTAAAAAAAATTATAATATTAAAAATATAAAAGCATATTTATATTAAAAAGTAAAATAAAAATATACTTGAAAGAGATAAATTTATATTATACATTTATTCATATAAACGAAAGGGGTAAAAAATGTATGCAAATATAAGATCTTTATTTTTAAACGTCATACCTGGTGCTTGTTTTTCTGATTTCATATATTTAGGTATGTTGGTATTCATAATATCTGGTTTCATTTCATCAAAAAAATGGGGTCCATTTTTCATTACCTTGATATTTTCACTTATTTTTAAGGGATTGGATTTATTGTTTTTAAGACAAGCAAGTGCAATGGTTATTGAACAATTCTTACATATGATAATTCTTCCATTGATAATAACGGTTTTATATTCAAAACGTAACTAATTATAAAAAAGATAAATAAGGCAATTATATAAAATAATTGCCAGAATTTTAAATATGAAATATATATTCAATAAATTATTTTTTTATATAATTATAAGTATCGCTATATTTTTTCTTATAACGGATGAAAGTAATGCAAGCATACCAAATGTCCTTTATAAAAAAGATATAGAAAACTATCAAAAAATTTTTTCATTACAGGAAAAAGGTCGCTGGACTGATGCTGATAAAGTCATCAAAAATATAAAAAATGATGTCTTGATGGGCTATGTCTTATCACAAAGATATTTAAGCCCATATTATAAAACACCATTTAAGGAAATAAAGGAATGGTTGAACAAATATGCAGATCATCCAAATGCAAATGAAATATATAAATTAGGTTTGAAAAAGGGGGCAAAAAAAGAATTAAAAAAACCATTACGTGAATTATGGAAAAGGAAATATTTTAATGATGATTTCAAAAGTTCATATCAAATGATACAATATTCATATAAACACCTCCCTAAAAAAGATAAAAATGAAGTAGCCTATATGATAAAAATTTTTAATCGCCGATTAAAAAAAGGCTATACAAAAAATGCCCGTGAAATATTGGAAAATCCACATGCAAAAAAATTATTTGCAAGAAATGATTATTTAAGGATGCAAGCATATCTTGCATTCACATATTTTTTAAATAACGAAGATGATATGGCAATTCTTTGGGCAAGAGAACCCGCCAATGAAATAAATTTTTATCTTGCAAATTGGGCATTGGGCTTAGTCTATTGGAGAAAAGGTGATTATGTAAAATCACGAAACTATTTCAAAAATATCGCATTTACCAAACAAATTCCAGCTGATATTTTATCTTCCGGAGCCTATTGGGCCTATAGGGCAAATGAAAGAATTGAAGATGAAGATTTAAAAGATGATGGTGAAATCTTCCTTGATATTGCAAGCAATTATCCAAAAACATTTTATGGAATAATTGCCACAGCAAAATTAAATAAATCACTTGATATAAATTGGGAAGAACCGGATTTAACATTGCAAAATGCAAGAGAAATTGCCTCTTGGGATGGAGGAATAAGGGCCTTGGCACTACTTCAACTTGGTATGAAAAATGAAGCTGCTGACGAACTAAAATTTTTAATAGATACAGCAAGCGATGATTTTTCTAACGAATTGATAAATGCAGTTTTAGCTGTCGCCGAAGTAGGGGGATTGCCTCACTTATCAATGAATGTATCAAATTATAAAAAAGAGTTGAGTGACTATAAAACATTTTCTTCATCAATTTATCCTACTATAAATATAGAATTAGAGGATGGTTGGCAAGTTGATAAAGCCCTTGTTAATGCATTAATAAGACAAGAATCTCGTTTTAATCCAAAGGCAAAATCTTCAGTAGGTGCACGTGGACTTATGCAAATTATGCCAACTACGGCATCATTTATTACAAAAGATTCCAGCATAAAAAAGAAAAAATCCAAACTTTATGAGGAGGAATTTAACCTAAAAATTGGTCAAATGTATATTGAATATCTTTTATCTTTTCCAAATATAAATGGTAATTTATTTAAGTTTTTGCTTGCCTATAATGCCGGACCAGGGAACCTTAAAAAACAGGAGGAAAGAATAAATAATCCTAATAATGATCCTTTATTTTTTATAGAGGCAATTTCCTTAAAAGAATCTCGTATTTATATAGAAAGAGTTATGGCAAATTTTTGGATTTATAGAAATAAATTAAATCAAGAATCCGAAGCCTTAGAAGCAATTATAAATGATGAATGGCCTATGTATATAAGCCAAGGCGACATACCTGAAAATAAATATACAAGAGAAGAAATTGAATATCTTGAAGATTATTTAGAGGAAATTGAACAAGCTGAACAAGAAGCTATCAATGAAGATGAAAGTGAAGATAAAGCAATCACCACAAGTGAAAGCGAAGAAATGTTGAATAATAACGAAAATTTAAACCCAGATGTGTAAAATGCCTTTATCAATTTCATTTAATATAGAAAATAGTTTTGGTCAAGATTCTATTTGTTTTGGTATTGATGAGGCTGGAAGAGGTTGTCTTGCAGGTCCCGTTGTGGCAAGTTGTGTTTGGATGAATCGTAAATTGTTTCCAATTGATTTATTATCACAAATAAATGATTCAAAAAAATTAACTGAACACCAACGCGAAGATATATTTAATAAATTAACATTACTACCACCTGAAATTTTTCAATTTTCATTTGATGCAATTGATAATAATATCATTGATGAAATAAATATATTGCAAGCCACAATGTTAGCAATGAAAAATGCTTATATCAAATTGCAAAAAAAGATGAACTTAACCCCAAATATAATATTGATTGATGGAAATAAATCACCTGACATCACACCTACAAAAACAATAATAAAAGGAGATAGCCTTTCTTATTCTATTGCAACGGCATCAATTATTGCAAAGGTAAAAAAAGATTATTTATTAAATGAAATAGGAAAACTTTACCCCCATTATGAATTTTTTAAAAATAAAGGTTATGGAACAAAATCACACCTTGAAGCATTAAATAAATATGGAATTTGCCCATATCATAGAAAGACTTATGCCCCAGTTAAAAAGATTATAAAATAACTTCCATTAAATTTGCATTTTCAAACCATAAAATATAAGTTTTTATTTCATAATCAGGATAAATATTTGAAATTATTTTCTTATATTCTTTAAGTTGGTTTATATACTTTGAAGGTATATTTTTTCTATCTGGGACAATAGTATCCGTTTTATAATCAATGATATAAACACAGTTATCTTTTATAATAAGTTTATCAATACGATAGGTTTTTCCTTCACTAACCAATTCCACTTCGGCAAATGAATTTTCATCAAATAAAAATTTTAAATCATTATTATTAAGAATATTTTTAATTTGAAATAAAATTTTATCATAATTTTCAACATTTGATTTAATAAGGAATTGAGTAATTTTTTCATCAATATCTATATTATTATAGTCTTTAATATTTTCTAAAATCTTATGAATAATTTTTCCTTTTATCATAGATTTTTCATTATCATCAATATCAGTCATAAGAGGGGAAATAGGCTTTTCTTCTTCCCGTAAATATATATTATTATTTTCAACATTTTGATAAAAATATTTTGGAATATCAATTGAAAGATTATTATTTTCAATTTTATCATTAAGTTCATAATCATCACAAGGATTCACTTCTCCTATAAATAATATTTCTGGATTAACAAATTCTTCCCCTTTTTGTTGTAATATAGGATCTATTTTTTTACAAGCTTTATCCTTAATTACTTCATAAATTGAATTATACCAACTTTTTTTATGTTCACCATTACCATCTTCCCATCCGGAAATATAAAGTTTATCCCTAGCCCTTGTCATTGCAACATATAATAATCTATAAAATTCATTAGATTGTAAATCCTTTTTATCATTATAAAGAGAGGCAAAAGCATCATCAAAATCCTTAAAATTAGGAATTTTAAATATAGGAAGACCTTTCTCATTCCATAAAATAGAATCCTTTAAATTATTTTCATTTATGTTTGCATCAAATAAAAATACGACTGGAGCTTCCAAACCCTTTGCACCATGAGAAGTCATAATGCGAACAATATTTTGGACTTGCTCCATATCTCTTTTAACTTCTATATTAGAAGATGAAAACCATTCATAAAAATCAAATAAAGATTTACCGATTTTTTCCGCATCATATGAAAGACATTTTTGCATGAATTCATTTATGAAATCATTGATTACATCACCAAACCTTGCTATGAAATTTTTTCTTTTATCTTTTACTTTTAATACATAATCAAAAAATAAAAAAGGAGTTTGCCACCTTGATAATTGAATAAATTCCAAAAGTTCATTATAAATATGTTGATATTTTTGAAACGCATTTAATTGATTGAATAAACTTCCATTGCGACCATAAGATAATTGAAATAAATCATCATCATCAAGATTATAAAAAGGAGATTTTAATACCTCAGCCAAACTTAAATCATCATAAGGGGATAATACAAATTTGATAAGAGAAATAAAATCTTCTATGACAATATTATCCGAAATCACCATTTTATCATATCCGGAATTAGGGATATTTAATTGATTAAGTTTTTGAATTATAAATTTTGCATTTTCACGTCTTTGAACCAAAATCATAATATCTTTAGGTTCTATATATCTTCGTATAGGTTTATTTGTGATAGGATTTTTCCCATCAACAATGAAATCATTTTTTAATATGAAAGCAATTTTTTTTGCAATTATATCGGCTAAATCCATTTTTGAATTGGAAACATTTACCACCTCTACGGGAGGTTTTATATAATCATTACTATCATCTTTTATATATTTTACAAGAGGGATTAGTTCCACATATCCATCAAAATCATTTCTATTAGGTATATGTTCAATTTTTTCGTTTTGTTCCAAAACTCCTTTAACAATATTAGAGTTATTTAATACATCATCTACAATATTTAAGATATTTTTACACGATCTAAACGATCTATTCAAAGGTAAATCTTTAAATATAAATTTCCCATTTTCAATTCTATTTTTAAAAATATTTTTATATTTTTCAAATAAAGAAATGTCAGCCCCTTGGAAACCATAAATAGATTGTTTTCTATCCCCAACGGAAAAGAAAGTTTTGATATTTTTTTCACTTTTTGCATCAATAAAGAAATTTTCAGTTAAAATATCAACAATATCCCATTGAATAGGTGATGTATCTTGAGCCTCATCAATTAATACATGAGATATTCCACCATCCATTTTAAATAAAATCCATTCTGAAATATTAGGTTTTTTAAAAAGCCTTTGCACAATTTCAATTAAATCATCAAAATCCATTGCACTTTCTTTTACTTTCAAATCACGATAAATATCAATAAAGGCAAATGCAATATCAATCACAGCCACGCTTAGTTTATATACATTAATTTTAAGTAAAGTATTTGCAACATCAGCAATTCTATTTGCTTCATCATATAATTCTTTTGTAAGATCAGGATGCTCATTTTTAAATTTCACATTAACAAAATTACTGCTATTAGATTTTATGATTTGATTTTTTTGTGTTAAAAATATTGATTTATAAAGATTGAAATTTTGAACTTTTTCATCATCATTTAAATGGATGAATTTTTCTAAAATTTCTATTTTTTTATTTAAAGTAGTTGTATTATAATTTTTAATAATTTCTAAATATTTTGTTAAAAGATTATATGGAATTTTTCCCAATTGATTTTTTAAAAACAAATCATCATAATCAATGAAATCATCAATTATTTCAAAAGGAACATCAGTAAAAATAGTATTTTTCAAAGACTTTTTAACATTATCAATTGATTTAAACTCATCTAATAAATTAAGGAATTTATTACGATGACCTATTACTTCATCTTCAATAAGTTTTTTAAATGAAGATTGGCTCATGTTTTTAATTAAGATATTGAATTGATTTAATATATGAATGCTTTGTTCATCTTTATGATTCTTAATTTTCATAATTAAATTAGAATAAGCATTATTAAGAAGCCTATTACTATCAATATCGGAAATGATTTTAAAATGAGGTGAAACATTAGCTTCAATAGGAAATCTTTTAAGTATAGATTCGCAAAAAGCATGAATAGTATAAATTTTAAGAGGTATAGGGTTATCAATCAATTTTGAAAATAATTTTCGTGCGGATAGTTTAATTTTGTGAAAATCATCATCATTTAAATCAAAATCATCAATATCACACACATAAAGAGATTTAATTTCCTTTTCCAAATCCTCATCATTCATAATAGCCCAATTTCTAGCCCTTTTAAAAATTCTATCCTGCATTTCAATTGCACCGGATTTTGTATAGGTAAGACATAAAATTTTTGTTGGATCCACCCCTTGTAAAAATAAACGTAATAATCTTGATACAAGAACAGTAGTCTTACCGGTTCCAGCACTTGCCGACACCCAAACGGAATAAAGAGGGTTAGAAGCGTCTTTTTGATTTTGAAAAGAATTATCTTGCATATTTACCTATCCAAAAATTAAATAAAATTAAAAAATATTATAGAATAAATAAAAAAAATATGCTATATATATTTTATATAAAATAAGAGGGGAAAAATAATGAATAAAGAAATAAGAAATGTAAAATATGTAAAAGAAAGATTGACTTATTATTTATCAAAAACAAGTAAAAAAACAATCAAAACTGCAACGACAAAGGATTGGTATAATGCATTTGTTGATATGTTAAATAATGAACTTATTTCCTATGCAAATGAAACAGAAGAAAAAATACTAAATCGTAAAAATAAATTTATTGCATACCTTTCAATGGAATATTTGCTTGGAAAACTTGGTAAACAAACATTATTAAATTTAAAAGCAATTGATACTTTTAAAAAGGCATTTGATGCTTTTAATGTAAAATTGGAAGATGTCCTAAATATGGAACATGAAACCCAACTTGGAAATGGTGGGTTAGGGCGTCTTGCAGCATGCTTTTTTGATTCTCTTGCCACATTAAATTATCCAGCCTTTGGTTATGGTTTATTTTATCGCTGTGGTATATATAAACAAGTGGTAGAAAAGGGTATACAAATTGAAAAGCCGGATCTTTGGATTGAAAATCATAATATAGCAGTTGATAAAAGAAAGGATATTTCATACTATGTAAAATTCGGTGGAAAGGTTGAATTTTCAAATACCATAGAAAGAATGACTTGGATACCAAATGAAATTGTAAAATGTAATGCAAATGATATCTTGCTTGCCGGTTATAATAATAAAGCCACTCTTCGTGTAAGATTGTGGGAAGCAGAACGAAAAGATAAAACTGCACCTGATATAAAAAAGACTATTACAAACATTACAGATTTTCTTTATCCACCTGATATAACTGATGAAGGAAGAAGATTAAGATTAAGACAAGAATATGTTTTGGTATCTGCATCAATTCAAGATTTATTTGCCCGTTTTAAAACAACAGGTTTATCAATAAATAAAATTGATGAATTTTTATCTGTGCAATTAAATGATACTCATCCAACACTTGCAATTCCTGAAATAATAAGGATTTTAATGGAAGATTATTGTTTTTCCTATGATGAAGCATATAAGAAAATGTATAAAATTTGTGCCTATACAAATCATACTTTGATGGCGGAAGCATTGGAAAAAATAGGTATAGATTTATTTAAACGAGAACTTCCATATCATTATGCAATAATTGAAAAAATAAATGAAGATTTTTTAAATTTTGCAAAAAATAAAATACCGGAAAATAAATTAAATAAAATTGAAATAATAAATCAAAATAATTATGTGAATATGGGAAATCTTTGTATGATTGCAACACACAAAGTAAATGGAGTTGCAGCTCTTCATTCAAAGCTATTAAAGAAAAAAGAGTTTGATTTAATCTCTAAACTATATCCACATAAATTCATAAATGAAACAAATGGAATCACACAAAGAAAATGGTTATTAGAAGCAAATCCAGAACTTTCAAATCTAATAACAAAAACAATAGGTGATGATTGGATAACTGATTTATATCAATTGAAAAAATTATTAAAATATAAAAATGATGCAAACTTTATTGAAAAATTTTATAAAGTGAAAAGAAAGAATAAGGAAAGACTTTTATCTGTTATAAAGGATGAAATGAACCTTACTTTATCACCTGATTTTATATTGGATTCACAAATTAAAAGAATTCATGAATATAAAAGACAATTTTTAAATATACTTCAAGTGATAGATAGATATAATAGAATTTGTGATGGTGATATAGAAGGCCTTCAACCAAAAATTTGTTTATTTGCAGGTAAGGCTCCTCCAACATATGATATTGCAAAAGATGTTTTATCGTTAATAAACGATGTCGCAAATATAGTAAATAAGGATCCAAGATGTAAAGATTTATTAAAGGTTGTTTTTGTTCCAAATTATAATATAACAAAGGCCCAATTGATAATTCCTGCAACTGAAATAAGTGAACAAATTTCTACTGCTGGTAAAGAGGCAAGCGGAACCGGAAATATGAAATTTGCATTAAACGGAGCATTAACAATAGGAACTCTTGATGGAGCCAATGTAGAAATAAAAGATAATGTTGGAAAGAAAAATATATTTATCTTTGGTTTGACTGCAAAAAAAGTATATGGATTAAAAGAACATGGCTATGATGCACATGGACTATATGATGCTAACCCACGCATGCAAAGAATAATAGAACAAATCAAATCAGGTTTCTTTTCAAAGGGAGATAAACATAAACACGATTTGGTATTAAATGCATTCTTTAATAATAATGATGAATATATGATATTGGCAGACTTTAATAGTTATGTATATACTCAAAATAAAATAGATAGAGAATATACAAATCAAAATCTATGGTGGAAAAAAGCCTTAATAAATGTAGCAAATTGTGGTTTCTTTTCTTCTGATAGAACTATAAAAAGTTATGCAAAAGATATCTGGAAAATAAAAGAGATAGAAGACTAATGAAAAATAAAGATACAATTTTTGCATTAAGTTCAGCTTATGGTAAGGCAGGTGTTTCAGTATTTCGCATATCTGGACCTGCCTCAAAGGAAATATTGACCACGTTAACTCATGGTAAAAAATTCACTCCCAATAAAATGTTTTATACTGGTATTTATAATCCAAAAAACGATGATTTATTGGATACCTGTATGGCTGTATTTTTCAAATCACCTCATTCCTATACCGGTGAAGATACAATAGAACTTTTTACACATGGAAGTATTGCAATAGTTGATATATTATATAAGGTTTTAGGATCATTTAAAAATACTCGTCTTGCCACCCCTGGTGAATTTACAAAACAAGCATTTTTAAATGGACGACTTGATTTAACTCAAGTTGAATCTATTGCCGATTTGATAGAAGCACAAACAGAATCCCAAAGGAAACTTGCACTTAAAAATGCAAATGGTGATGAAGCAAAATTGTATAATCAATGGCGACAAAAATTGGTAAAAATACTTGCTTGGTATGAGGCTAGTATAGATTTTTCTGATAATGAAATGCCAAAAGATGTAATTGAACAATCAAATAAAATGTTGCATGATTTAATAAATGATATGAAGAAACATATTTCAACTTCACAAATTGCAACGCGAATAAAACAAGGTTTAAATATTGCAATTATTGGTAAACCTAATGTAGGTAAATCATCACTATTTAATAAAATAATAGGTGAAAATAAAGCAATAGTATCTTCCATTGCTGGCACAACTCGTGATGTGATAGATGCTACTTTGGATATAGAAGGTTTTAAAGTTAATCTATCTGATACAGCTGGATTGAATGAAAAAACCACTGATAAAATTGAAAAAAAAGGTATACAAAAGGCAAATAAAATAGCAAAATTGGCGGATATAAAACTTTATGTAATAGATAATATAAAAAATTTAGATTATAAAAAAGTTGATAATGATACAATAATACTATTAAATAAAATTGATAAAAAACATAATATGAATATAGATAAAAATATAATACCAATATCTGTTAAAACTGGTGAAAATTTTAATACATTTTGGAAAATTTTAATAAAAAAGATAAAGGAAAAAATGTCATTTTCAAATGATATCACCATGTCTCAACAAAGATATAAAGAAGCGCTTAATACAACAATTTTGGAATTGGATAATGCTATTAAAACGCAACAAATTGATTTAAAAACAGAACATATAAGACTTGCTACTGAAACAATAGGAAGTATAACAGGAGAAGTCTATTTCAATGAATTATTGGATGAAATATTTTCCACATTCTGTTTAGGTAAGTAATAAATTATATGATTAAACAAAAAGCCCCAAAAATGGGGCTTTTATTTTTATTATTTTAATTATTTCTTTTTGCTCCAAAAGCCCCTTGAAATTGTAAATTATAATCATCAGCAGAAGGGCTATTTTCCAACTTATAATCATCTTTTTTATTAGTATCTATAAAATTGATACCTCCAACAGCCTCTATAACTTTTTGTGTTGTTGGTTCATAATAATAATTTATAGAAAAATTATTGTTAATTATGTTACCATCTCTATCTTTAATAATGTTTTCACTATTAGGGTGTAAAATATCTTTATATTCACTATCTGTATTTAATTTATATAAAAATGCATTATTACCAGAGCTTTCTCCTTTTGGATTATCAAATTTTAAATTTACAATATCATTACTCTCTTGTATAGCAGTTACATCATACCAATTATCAAATTTCATATTTAATGTAGATATTGGATTTCCATTATTCCTTTGAAAAGTTAAAGTAGCATTTCCATCAAGTTTTCTTGTTGTTTCTATCATTCTGTTTTCAGTAGTAGAAAAACCAGTCCCTGAAACATAACCTAACGCTTTACCAGTAAAAGCAATTTTATCCGTTTCTATTTTAGTTGTATCTATTTTTCTTTGATCATACCCACCAAAGAAACCAACAGAAAATTCTTCTGCTTCCAAATTTGTAGAACATATTCCATTATAACATTGAACCTTATTACCTTCATTATCATATTCAAATTCCACAGTTTTAGAATCCAAAATACCAAAATCTGAATAAGTTAAATCTAATTCAATTCCCTTTGAAATAAATTTCCCTTCTTCTTCTATATAATGAGAGCCACCTTCACTTTTCCGTAATGATTTAAATGTATTGGAATCACCATCTCTTTCAAAAGATAATTGTTCATCTGGTAATGAAAAAGCAATAATTTTACCATTTTTATCAACATCAAATTTTGCCTTTATTAAACTACCTTCTTCATATGATATGAGTTCTACATCATCTATATAAGCATATTCATTTTTTGTTGTATTATTTGCAAATCTAACTTTTGAAGTTTCAGGATTTGATATCATTATTGCACTTGCAAGTGATGTAACTTGTTTATTACTATTTTTAATTTCATCTGAAATTTCTATTGGTAAATTGATGTTTGGAAGACTACTTCCTCCTACTATACTTCCACCACCACCACAAGCAGTTAATAAAATTAAAGAAGATATAGATATTTTTAAATTGTTTTTCATGGTGTTTCTTTCATATTGTGTTTTATTGATAAATTTAATGTATATAAATATATATTATTGATAAATTGGATTTAACCCAAATCAGGATTGATGTTTATCATTACTTTATTTTAATTTTTTATTATAATAAATGATATTATCAAAACAAATAGAGACAATAATTATAAACAGATAGATTATTAAACAAAAAAGCCCCAAATGCGGGGGCTTTAAATTTTGGTGGCGCCTCCCAGACTCGAACTGGGGACCTGCGGATTATGATTACCTGCATAGACCTCGCAGAAAATCAATAACAATCACCAAACATAACTCCCGATTAGACTCTTAATTTTCTATTTATCGATATTGATTATCCCCTGTTATTATATGGGCATATCGATGTCAAAAAATTGTCAAAATTATTCGTTTAATTCAGGTAAACCTATCCTTGATAAATAATGAGAAAAACGTATTGATAAATTTTCTCGAAAAAGTTCATTTATTGTTGTTAAATATTTATCATTGTATTGTTTTTTTACATCATTATATGGAATTGTGTAATATATCTTAAAATCAATAATTAATTCATTTAACGATTTTTCTCTATCTTCTTTTAACAAAAAATAACGTTCATCTTTATTTTGCTGAATTTTTTTATATTGTTCGCTATTTATACGAGTATGTTTTACATTAAGATAAAATCCCTCTCTGATTTCTTCTGTTAAAAAGGCTGGTAGAATCATGATATTTGGTAAATATTGATGACAACTTTGTTTATCATCTAATTTATTGTCTTTACATTGGCATAAATCACAATCTTGAGATAATACTACAACATATGGTAAATAAGCCTCTTTTAGTTTTTCACCTTCTAAATATATAATTTTAAAATTTTGCAATATGTCTCCCTGACATATTCTTTCTTTATCATGACTAACGTAAAATGAATTTATATTACTGTTAAACATTATTAATCTTTTCTTAAAATTTTGAAAATATTTTCACATAATACTTGTTCAGAAAAAACATTTCTTTTATAACTACCATCGGATATGGAAGAATCGTAATAATCTTTAATAAAATTAAATTCTTTTTCTTCAGAAATTATTATATCATTACATTTTATACCACTATTTTCTTTTGTAGAAAATTGATTTTCTAGAATTTTATCCATTTAATTTACTCCTTAAATCATCTGTAATACTCTTTTCAAATAAATCTTGAATAATTCCATGAAAATTATTCAAAAGAGCAATTATAGTTTTTTCCGATGGAAAATCCTTTGTTGAAACATCTATATCTAGTATAAAATCATTTTTCTTAATTAATGGAGCAGGATAATTTGGATTATTTATTCCAAAATTGAAAATAACATTTGAATCATCAGATTTAAATGACAACTGTTCCATATATCTATTTAAAGATAAATTTTTTAAACTCTCAGCAAAATTATAAATTGAAAATAAATTAGTATCTATATAACCTATCTTACTAATATTATCTATAGGAATATTATTTATAAAGCGCAATCCTAATCTTTTATATGAAATATCATTTTTATAAAGTTCTTCAAATTTTCCAAATATACGATTAAAAATATCCAAAAAATCTTCAAATGTAGTATATTTTTTTAATTCAAAAATTAAGGAATTGCATGATAATGAAATTTTTAATTTTTCTTTTTCAAATTCAAAAATATTGATTAAAGAGAAACCATTTTCTGATGGAATTAATATTTTATTTTTATTGTTATTATAATCTAACAAATCTTTTACAAATTCTTCTTTTACATCACTTTTCAAAGAATTGATTTCAGAAAAATCCAATCTACAAATAACATTAGTTATATAATTGTTATTATATCTGATACCATCATAACTCATTTTTGTTTTTCCTATATAGAAGTTAAAGCCTCACATCTAAATGTTATCATAATTTAATATCTTTGCAATCGTTTTTTGACATTATTTTTGACACTAATTTATTTTTAGGGTGATTTCGTGTTAGAAAAAAGTTTTGAAAATCCCAAAAATTTGCTAAAAATTATGAATTTTTCTTAAAATTTATTGAAACTTGTTGACTTTTAAAATGGGATATTATATTATGAAACAATCTTGGGCGCCCTAGCTCAGTTGGTTAGAGCGACGGAATCATAATCCGCAGGTCCCCAGTTCGAGTCTGGGGGGCGCCACCAAAAATCAAAAATATATAAATCGCTTGAAATGTTTCTGAATTTTGTGTTAACATATACAAAGTAAGGAAAGGATTTTTTATGTCAGAAAGAATTACAGAAAATTTAGTATTAAAGGAGATGGATATATCTCTTGGTAAAAATGATTTTGGATTTGTTTTCGATCAGGGAGACACTTTATCAATAACAAAAATTACTAATTTACTTAAAAAGGCTGGTGGCAAACCAAAATTTTGTCCTTTAAATGATTTTAATCAAGGTGAACCTGGTAAGGCTCAACCAGAGTATATAATCACTTTTAATAAAGACTTAAATCTTATTATTGTTGTAGAATGTAAAAAGACAATAAAATATCATGCATCTCAAAATTTGGATATGCCAAAAGATTATGCTGTTGATGGCGCTCTTTATTATGCAAAATTTTTAAAAGAAGAATTTAATGTAATAGCTTTAGGTGTTAGTGGAACAAAAAAAGAGAATATGAAAGTTTCTACTTTTTATTGGCCAAAAGGTATGGAAAAATATATAGATTTACCTAGAGGTAAAGACGTTCTTTATACCCCTGAAAATTACATTAATTTAATTCAAGGAAAAAAAGTTGAAAAAGCAATTTCTATTGAAGATATTCAAAAATTAGCTCTTACTATGCATGAAAATTTAAGAGCATTAAAAATGACAGAACGAGCAAAACCTGTTTTTATTGCTGGTATCTTAATTGCTCTTAAAAATGAAGCTTTTATTAGTGATTATAGAAAATTAACATCTTTTACAGCGTTGTTAAATATGTTGCAACAAGCTATTAATGAAGAATTGGTTAATAGTGATATACGCCCTGAAAAGATTTCTGATATAAAAACACATTTCCAAATGATTGGAAAAAATAGTAAACTAAAAGAGATTCCTTTATCTCATGATAATTCATTACTTTGGTATGTTGAACAATTAGAAACAAAAATTAAACCAATGATGGATTATTCGTCTGAGGCTGTTGACGCACTTGGGATTTTTTATCATGAATTTGTTAAATATAGTGGTGGCGATGGTAGTGGTTTAGGTATAGTTTTAACACCTCAGCATTTGACTGAATTTATGGCTGATTTAGCAGAAATTAATAAATCTAGTAAGGTTGTAGATATCTGTTGTGGTTCAGGTGCCTTTTTGGTTACATCTATGGTGAAGATGTTTAAAGGGGCAACCCAACAAGAAATTAATAAAATTAGAAAAGAAGCTTTGTATGGCGTCGAAAGTGATGATGATATTTATACATTAGCCATCGCAAATATGATTGTTCGTGGAGATGGAAAATCCAATATCTTTTATGGAGATTGCTTTAATAAAGATATTATCAATAATCTAAAAGAAAAAAAGATAAACATAGGATTGATAAACCCACCATATTCTCAAAAAGACCATTGTGAATTAGAATTTGTTGAAAATATGTTGGATATATTAGTGACAGGAGGAACTGGTGTTATAGTTGTTCCAATGAGTTGTGCAATTGGAACTAAATTTAAAGATGTAAGGGAAAGGCTATTTAAGAAACATACTTTAAAAGCAGTTTTTTCTATGCCTGATGACATTTTTTATGCAAATAATGCTAGTACAAATGTTTGTGTAATGGTATGGGAGGCTCATAAACCTCATGATAGTACTCAAAATACATTCTTTGGTTATTATAAACATGATGGTTTTGTAAAAGCAAAAAAACTTGGCAGAATTGATAAATTTAACAAATGGGAAAACATTAAAAAAGAATGGCTTTCATTATATAGGGAGAGAGATATTAAAGATGGTTTCACTGCAAAGAAGCCTGTAAAATGGAACGATGAGTGGTTGTGCGAAGCCTATATGGAAACAGACTATTCAACGCTAAAGAAAGCTGATTTTGAAAAAACTATAAAGAATTATCTTTCATATTTAGTCTTAACTGACCAGTACAATTTATATAAAAAAATACCTGAAAAAAGGATAAAAGAGTCCAATCCTTGTGAATTAACGAATATAGATACTTGGCAAAAATTCGAGCTGAAACGTTTATTTGAGGTCAAAGGTACAAAAACAACGAAATTGGATGATTTAAATCTTTCTGGAATCGGGAAGTATCCATATGTTACGACACAGTCTGTTAATAATGGTGTTGCTGGATATTACAACTTGTTTACAGAAAAAGGAAATGTATTAACTGCAGATAGTGCGGTTGTTGGATTTTGTTCTTATCAAGAAAATGATTTTTCTGCTAGTGATCACGTAGAAAAATTACTTCCAAAATTTGAAATGAATAAGTATGTTGCCATGTTTTTGACGACAATTATTAATCTTGAAAATTATCGGTATAGCTATGGCCGAAAATTTAATCAGACAAAAATTAAAGATACAATTATAAAGTTACCAGTAGATTCTCAAGGTAGTCCTGATTGGTTATTTATGGAAAATTATATTAAATCTTTACCGTATTCCGATTTAATTTAGAAAATACTCAAAAGAGATAAATAAAAATGTTCAATTATAATGAATTACTTAAATCTATCTTTCCAATAGGACTTACAAGCAAAAACGATATTGAAAATATAAAAGATTTTAATGGAACTGCATTTTTAGTTAATTGTTCAGGTTTCCTTTCTGTTATAACAGCATATCATTGCGTGTCTAGTATTGCAAAATATCGTTTCAAAGTGACATCTGAAGATAATATCACAACCGATATGATAAAAAAGGTTTTAGAAGATAATATTAATTTTGGATATATAAAATCAAATAAACAAATTTATAGCATTCCTATTAGTAATATTTTTAGAGGGATTTCTGAGGTCGGTAATAATATTGATACCATCATTTGCAAAGTTAATGAAACTGACATGATAAAAAATAATAATACTTCTCTTTCTGATTTAAAAGCATTAGAAATTTCTACTAATAAGCTTATTATTGGTAATTATTATGAATTTTATGGTTTTCCTAATATTAATAGAGATAAAATTAATAAAATAATATATATGGATAGTAGAAAATTAAAGTTAATTAAATTAGAGCCAAAAGAAGATTATGGAAATGCTGTTTATGGATATTTAGATATAACTCATACTAAAGATACTCTTAAAACAATTGAAGGATTTAGTGGTTCCCCATTGTTTGATAGTACGGGTAAAATTGTTGGAATATTAGAAGAAATAAATGAAAATGATAAACATATAAGATTTATAGCTCTAGATACTATAATTTATTTTATGACAAATATAATTAAAAATAATTTTCACATATTTTAGTTTTTAATAGAATTAAAATAAATTATCTATATTATCTAATATATTATCAGAAATTTCTATTATTTTAATAATATCTGTACAGATATTTAATTTTGGAGGTGTATCATTGTAATTATGTGCCAATCCATGCCTAAAATTTAAAAAATCTTTGAAAATACTAATATCATAATTTTCTATACCATCATCTAAAAATGATAATTTTTCTTTAGAAATATTAAAACCTTTTAATAGAGATTTTAAATCCTCTGGTTTTAAACCTCTATGTAATTTAGGCATTTTCTCAAAATAAGAATTTATGTAATCATTATCAGTTTTTAATTTTTCTTTTAAAATATTTGTTAATTGTGTTTCTATATCACTATATAATACAAGAACAATATATTGGTTAACAATACTTTTAGCAAAATCAGTATCTGCCTCTTTTGGCAACTTATCTAAAATTCCGCTTTTTATCTGCTTATATATACTATTTGTTTTCTTTAAATATTTAATCATTATTTAATACTGAATATGCTATTTTTAACCTATCGTTAACATTTTTTGTAGAAATAGTTCCTTGTTGTGCTTCATATATTTTTCTGTAATCTTCGTTATTTTTCAATATTTCATAACGTTCTTTTAAATTTGTAATACTTGTATCAGAAAGCATTAAAGCAGTAATAACAGAATCTAACAACACATAATTAGGGCGAGTATAAATAGTAAAAGGTTTTTCTCCCAATTCTCTAATTAATAAATCGGCTACAGACTTAAATTTTTCACAAAATTCATCAATATTTTTATTTTTATTATTATGACAAAAGATATTTAAAAAAGGCTTCATACTAGTTTTGTATGTATTAAGCACCTGTTCTTCTTTATTCCAATCATAATAGAAAGCAACCAGTCTCAACAAAAGTTCAACATCTGTATATCTATTATCACAACTATCCTTACCTAAAATCTTACGCCAGTTTGAATCTTTATTTAAATCTTCTAAACTTTTTATTAAAGTTCCGTAATTTATTGCTCTTCTAATTTCCATATTATTTAAATTTTGCCCACCTGTATTTAATCTTTCAAATACTCCATATAATACTTGAATATCAGAAGAATCTATTTGTCTTATCATACATGCGGATAATTGAGCTGATTTTAATTTTTCTTGAAAATTTTTAGGTAATAAGGAAAAAGTTTTTCCAATAAATTTTTCATTTACATCAACTAATTTGAAATTATCTTCTAAAAATTCATTAATGGTAGAAATACGTTGATATCCATCAACTATTAAATAAGTTTCTTTCTCTACAATTTTATATAAAAATACTGGAGGAATTGGGTAATCAAACAATAATGATTCTATGAAACGACTTTTACCTCGTTGATTCCAAACTTTATTTCTTTGAAAATCAGGTTTATAAAATATTTTTTCTTTAAATCTTCTATTGTATTCTTCTAAAGAAAAACTTGCTGGATATGTTATTATTTCTGAAGCAATTTTATCTATTTCTTCTGAAGTATGTTCTATTTCTTCTATATCAATATCTTCTTCATTTAAATTTTCTTTGATTGAGTTTTCCATTTTTAACCTTTCATAAAATATACAGTATAATTTTACAATAATTTATCTAATAAAATCAAGTTATTTTATATTGAGAATTTATGATTTTATGATATTATTGTACAAGTTAAAATACAAGAATTTAATCATAAAGGATAAGACAATGGATAATAATAGTAGATGGGATGAAATATATAACGATGTGAATAATAAAATATTAACAGAAGAAGAATTTTTTGAATTTATAAAAAAAGATAATACAGATATTTTATCTGAATCTATTAATGAACAAGATGTAAAAAGTATATTCAAAGAAACAGCATTTTCAGTTGAAAATATAGAAAAGATTGAAAAATATATTAATTCTGTTAATCAAGAAGAAAGCTCTAATATAAATCCAAATGATATTCCATCAAAAGAAGAAGTTTTACAAATATTAAAAGATATGAAAAATTTTAATATGTTTGAATTATATACATTTTTAAGAAAAAAAGACAAATCTGATGATGCAAACAAAGGTAATTCAAATAAAGTAAATGTTAGAGAAAAAATAAAAAAATTAATGAAAAAACGTTATGAAGAAAACAAGAATCAAACAAAAAAAGAACTCATTTATACAACATTAGAAGAATATTTTTATAAAGACAGTATAAACAATTTTGCAAAAGCAACTGGTATTGATATAAATGATATAAAAAAATGTTTAAAACAAAATTCTAAGCACTATTATTATGGGGATAGAGCTCTTGAAAAAATCTGTAAAGAACTAGGTATAAGTTAACCTATTAAAATCTAAAATTTTAAACGCTGTAATATATTATTTTTACAGCGTTTTTTCATATCAAAAATTTGTGAACGACGCTGCGTCGTTCGGTTTATAAACTGGATTTTGTTTCAAAAATCTGTATAGTCATTTACATCAACGCGTTGAATGAACTTGTTTTAATAAGTTGAGTAATATCAATAAGTTAAAGCGTAATATTAATAAAAAAAGAAAGGATTTTTTGATGACTAAATATATGTTGTCTATAAAAGACTTTTGTACTCAGTTTCCAACTTTTAAGTATGGACAAGTACGCAACCTAATCTACTACGAAAATCGTAATGGATTAAATGATATGCAGGTCATTCTTCGCATTGGTAAAAGAATTTATATTGATGTCTACAGATGGTTTGCATGGATAGAAAAAATTAATCACATAACAAGGGAGACACAATATGAATAGGGCGTTAAAAAAAGTTAAGAAAGAATTGGCAAGAAAAGCAGTCAGAAAAGAACATTTGATACAAAGGAAAATTAATAAGATGATAGAAACAGAAAAAAATAGTGTAGAAAATTTAAAAACTTTTTTAAATGACATTTATATGGGTAATTCTATAAATGAAAAGCAATTTAAATGCGATATTCTAATAAAATATGCAGTTAACTGTATAAAAAGATTAAGTAAAAATAAAAAGAACTTAAATCAAAAATATAAAGAATATCTATCAACAACTACAGTTAGCAATTATTATAAATTTTCATTTAATGATTTCAAACGTTTTATGAATATTTTATATAAAGATTCAATATATCATTTAAAAAATTGTAAAGTAGATATTGATAATATAGAAAATACGATACTTTACAAAAATATTCAAAATGTTATGAAAGAATATAAAAAATATGAAAACTATTTTGGTCGTGATTATCTTGATAACGATGCTTGTTTTCTTGAATATATGAAAAAAATGGCTTTGATTGGATATATAATTAATGTTTATGAAAGACTTGATATATATGATGATATTGGAATATTAACTTATGACGAAACTGCTGCTGTAATTGGTCATAAAATGTCATTTATGACGTTTTATGATGACATGTATAAAACAAAACCTAGTTTTAAAAATATGTTAGATATCAATGTATTAAAAAAAGATTTTGAATTTGTATATCCATTCTTTTCTTATTCTAATCTTTTATATTATTTAGATAAAAGCGAGAAATATATAAGAATAGATAGAAGAATAGAAAATCAATGTCTTGATATATATCGTATTAGTATCTGGGAAGAAAATTTATTTTAAATAAGTAAATAAAAAAGTGGGAGGGGTAAAACTCTCTCACTTTTCAATAATATAGGAATAATAAAATGGTAAGCGAATACAAGAAAGCTATTATAGAAATGGCTAGCAATGATATTTATAAATTAGCAATTACATTTTCTTTTAATATTGATGTCATTAATACTGGTTTTAATATAGATACTGTTAAAAAGAAAATCAGTGATTTTAACTGTCGATTTTTTAGAGAATATTATAATAAATGGAATTGGTATAAAAAAAATCAAAGTCAGTTCTATTCACTTTGTTGAACATCAGAATAGTTATATTCATTTACACTCTATTTACTCTATACCTAATAAACAAGATATTAAAAATCTTGATATTATAGATACAAATTGGGTATGTAAGTATAAAGAGTTAGCAGAAAAGTGTTTTAATAAAGTTTGGTATAATGGAGATATATTTCTTACTTCAATCACAAGTAATGGATATGCAAATTATATCACAAAAGAAGTGTCTAACTATGTGTCTGATTGTGATAGTTTTTTTATTCTTTAAATAAAATAAGAGATAAGAATTTCGAATTTTTATCTCTTATCGCACTCTCACACACTCCGGTATAGTTTTAGTGATATTTTATAAGTAAAAAAGACAAGATATATTGCACTTTAACTTCTAGATAATTATAAAAACTGTAAATTTGATACAAGATACAGTTTTAAACATATAGATATAAGATTAGTAATAATAGTATAAACTGAAAATTACTAACTCTTATAAAATTTACTTATTAATCATAAAAAAAATTAAACTATAGATATTAAACAATTATTAAATTAATCAATTACGCTCTTTTCAAATAAACAATATAAATGAAGTTTTTATCTAAAAAATCTTTATATTCTAATAAATCATCAAATTCATATACGGTTTTCTGACCTGACCTATGAACGACATATACTCTAAGTTTATTACTAGAATTTAGTACTTTTTCTTTCATTTTTATAACCTATATAAGTTTATATATTATATTTATATAGATTAAAATTTTATATTTTTTAGATTTATAGGTTCAAAATACATATCAAATTCAGCATTTACAGAAATCAGTTCAGACATATAAAAATAACCATATTCAGGATAGTTTCCATACATTTTAACAAGTCCAAACATTTCGCCTGTATCTTCATCTACTTCTAAAACATACTAATCTGCATTAGGTGTAAAGTAATGCAAATAAGCAATCTTTTCTTGCTTGCAATCTTGTCCATATAGTTTTGGTACTTGTTTTAATATTGAATAAAAATGATTTATTTGAGATTTAAAGAATTTCTTTTCTTCACTGTGAGAAATATAATTCATAAAGACAAGAAATTGTGATTTATTGAAGAATTTTCTTATAAAAACTAATTTTTCTATATCCATACTATACCTCGTTCTTTTATATATTTAATTATACATTGCAACGAGATAAAGTACACAAGAAATGGCTAATTTCTGCGATAAACTACAAGTCTTTATTATCTATATTGATAAAATTATCAACCATATTTGCAACAACAGATTTCTTATGTTCATTTGAAAGATGGGCATATCTTTTAACCATTTGTAACGATTTATGACCTAATACATCAGCAATCTCAGAAGCGCTTGCCCCATTCATTGCTAAATAACTTGCACAGGTATGACGTAAATCGTGAAATCTAAAATTCTCTATATTTGATTGATTTAATGCTTTATACCATGATTTATCAAGATTTATTGGAACATTGCCTTTTCTGTTAGGAAAAAGATATTTAGATTGTGTTTTTTCTTTCATATCTTTTAACATATCACAGATTTTACCATACAAAGGTAAAGTCCTTCTTTCTCCATTTTTAGTATCTTCCAATGTTGCCTGTGATTTATCCAAATCAACATCTTTCCATTGTAAAGTAAGAATTTCATTCTTTCTTGCACCTGTTGTTAATGCTAAAAGAATAATAGGATAAAGATATTGATTTTCTGAACGTTTAGCATTTTCAAACAAAGCCTCTCGTTCTTCGTTTGTAAGATAACGAACGACACCTTTTGGTTGTGGAAACTTTTTTATATTTGCGACGGGATTTTTATCAATCCATTGTAATTCTTTTACAGCATAAGTATATAACGCACTCAATGCTGCAATATAGTGATTTAAAGTAGATTTTGTTTTTGCCTTATTATGTGGTGTCGGAATTTCTGCAATTTTGTTAATAGTATCTCTGATAGTTTTTACATTAATTCTGCTTAGTAAATAATTACCAATCAAGTCTTTCCAAACCTGTAAAAGATGAGGTACTTTTTGTCCCTTATTAATATAAACACTAGAATTTTTACCTTTATTCGGTAAAACGTATTCTGAATAATAATCTATAAGTTCAGCCAAAGTATGCTTTGTTGCCTCTTGTTTATCATCATATTCGCCAAGTTTTATTTTGGTTTCAATCTTGTTTGCCCATTCCTCAGCCATTCTTTTTAATGGAAAACTTTTCATTACTGATGGAGTTCCCTTAATCCTTACTCTTGCATACCAAACTGTTTTACCTTTATTGTTTACTCTTGAATTAATTGTTGCCATTTTAAGTACCTATATCATTTATTTTATATAGTTATATTATATAACAAAATGGGGTAATGTACACAGTTTTTATAAAGAGATTTATAATCCTTACACCCCTAAAAATAGCATATTGATTTTACTATATTTTTCACAGAAAATGCTTGAAATTTTAATGATTTTTGACACTATTTTGACACTGATTTTATACCATAATTTTAACCCATTTTATTGGTGGTGATTGATACCTGTTTTTAAGTGGAATTATTGATGTCAAAAACGAGTCAAAGAATTTAAAATATAGAGATTTTAACCTGTATAAGTTATTAATTTTACTAATAATTTAAAGATTTTGAAGAAGAAAAGCTCGTGCTTATGATTCCGTCGCTCTAACCAACTGAGCTAAGGCGCCAAAGATTTAATAAATATACTATATAACTCACACAAAGTCAATATATTTATTTAAATCTCACTACTTTTCTAATTGTTGTAATGCAACAATGATATTGTTAAGTTCATTTAATTTAGTTCTTGTCAAAGGTATTTCCACCATTTCAGAATACTTAACAACGCGTAAAAATTCACCATACACATATTGTTTAGATAATTCATTATCAGCCCAATGTTCTTCATCTACTTTGATACCCATAGCATCTACAGTTGAAGTATATCCAATAGTCGCAATATTTTTATACTTGAATTGTGTAGCATATTTACTTGCAGTTAATTTTGCACGAAGAGTATTTTCCTTTGATGTTATGATATAAAGGTTTTGAGCTTCTTCATAATATCCAATAGATGTAGTATTTTGAAAGTTTTCTTTTGAATTAGTGCTGTTTGTTTCAAGTCTTGTGTTATTGGTAAGTCCTTTTTGATTTAAATCTCTATTAATGATTTCAGCTTCGGACATATTAAGAACATCATTCCAATTTCTTTTTCCACCGTTTGAATAAAGCATTTTAACAAGATTTGTTTCTTGATTATTTTCTTTATAAACTGGATTGATACCACCGGAAATGATTATATCATGAGAAGGATTTGTTTTGGCAACTTCCAAACTCTTTGATGAAAGATTATCAAGGAAAGCAATATTACCCATAATTTGAATAGCACTATCTGGTTTGATAGTCTTAAAATCAGCATCTTTTAAAAATAGAAATGCAGTAATCAATTTAACTATATTTTCATTGAATTTAGGTGCTTTTGGTAATTTATCAATAATTCTCATATTTATTCACCATTATTTTATTGTTTGCTAAAATATAATATAAATAACTTATTTTGTCAATATATTAAAATAAAGAAAATTTATGCTACATCATCACCAGAAGGAGATGTATTTTTCTTAATGAAATCGGAAATGGAAATGATATTATCGCCATCATCACTTGTAAATGAAAGTTCTGGTTCCTTTTCTTCAATATCATCTAATATATCATAAGGCGTGAAAGTCAAAGAAAAATCAACAGATTTATCATAAAATACCATAAGAGCATTAAAAGGCACAATGATATGATAATTATGATTATTAAAAGAAAGAGTTATACCAAATTCTTTATCATTTACGGATAAATTTGAATATTCATGTTGAATTATAATAGTCAAAGATTCAGGATATTGTTTATAAAGGAATTCTGGAATTACCACCCCTTTAATGGAAGTTTTAAAAGTGATATAAAAAAAATGATTTCCAGGAAGACCATTATCCGCAACCAAAGTCAAACTTTTTTTCACAATACCTATTAAGGCATTATCAAGCATTTTATTATAATCAAGAAAATCTTCACTCATTATAAACTCCTTCGTTATAAAGAATATAAAACAGAAAAAATATATTTGTAAAGGAAAATTTGACTTTATTTTTTAAATATAATGGTTTATATTACTAAAAATCAAAATATGGGATAAAAAATGATAAATAAAGAAATAGAAAACATCACAACTAATACAAGGGTAAGTGCCATACAATGCCTTTATTCTGTAATATTTATGGGCACAAAATTAAATTCTAAAATGTTAAGATACTTTAAAACAAAATCTTTCTTATCTGAGGAAGATACAATTAACGATAACCCAATTAAAATAAATACAAAACTATTTTCATATATAGTTAAAGGTGTGATAAGAAATCAAGATATAATTGATAATCAAATATCAAAACATTTAAAAATAGATATAGAAAAAAATGATCAATTGATAATTTCAATAATTCGCGCTGGTTGTTTTGAATTATTATTTAGAGATAATACTCCATCAAATGTGATAATTGCAGAATATACTAAAATAGCAAACGAATTTTATCCATCAACAAAAACTGCATTGGTAAATGCTATTTTAGATAAAATTTCAAAGGATAAAAAGGAAAGTTCTTCATGCCAAAATTAAAAAATAATATAAGAAATTTTTCAATTATTGCCCATATTGATCACGGGAAATCAACTCTTGCAGATAGATTGATACAATCTTGTGGTGCCGTAAGTGAACGTGAAATGAAGGATCAACTTCTTGATAATATGGATATTGAAAGAGAACGTGGTATCACCATAAAGGCTCAAACCGTCCGCCTCAATTATAAGGCAAAAGATGGTAATACCTATGAATTGAATATTATTGATACTCCGGGGCATGTTGATTTTTCCTACGAAGTATCTCGCTCACTTTCTGCATGTGAAGGGGCATTATTAGTAGTAGATGCAAGTCAAGGAGTTGAAGCACAAACTCTTGCTAATGTGTATAAGGCTATTGATGCCAATTTACAAATTGAGGTGGTCTTAAATAAAATTGATTTACCAGCAGCAGATCCAGAAAGGGTTAAAAAACAAATAGAAGATGTGATTGGACTTGATGCATCAAATGCAATTTTAATTTCCGCAAAAACAGGACAAGGTATAGATGATGTGTTGGAGGCCATAGTAAATCGTCTACCCCCACCACAAGATGAAGATGATAAACCATTAAAAGCATTACTTGTTGATAGTTGGTATGATACATTTTTAGGTGTTGTCATGTTGATAAGGGTAAAAGAAGGCTCAATCAAAAAAGGGCAAACAATAAAAATGATGTCTAATAATGCAGTGTATAAGGCTGAACAAATAGGTATCTTTACACCAAAAATGCAACAAGTAGATGAACTATTTTCCGGTGATGTTGGTTATATAATAAGTGGTATAAAACAATTATCAGATTGTAAAGTTGGTGATACAATAACCGATGAGAAAAATCCAACATCTGCACCATTGGAAGGTTTCAAACCATCAGTTCCAGTCGTATTTTCATCAATGTTTCCAGTTGATGCAAGCGATTATCCTGCATTGAAAGAAGCTGTTGCAAAATTATCTCTAAATGATGCAAGTTTCACTTATGAAATTGAAAATTCTACTGCATTAGGTTTTGGTTTTCGTTGTGGATTTTTGGGTCTTTTACATATGGAAATTATTCAAGAAAGAATAACAAGGGAATTTGATTTAGATATAATAAATACGGCACCATCTGTTGCATATAAAATGCACTTAACAAATGGAGAAACTATTACATTGATGAATCCAGCTGATATGCCTGATCCAAGTAAAATAAAATCAATGGAAGAACCGCTTGTTCGTGCCACAATAATGACTCCCGATGAATATTTGGGTGCCATTTTAAAACTTTGCACTGATAGACGTGGTATCCAAGAAAATTTAACTTATGTAGGCACTCGTGCCATGGTAGTATATAAATTGCCATTAAATGAAATAGTATTTGACTTTTATGATAGGTTAAAATCAATCACATCTGGATATGCAAGTTTTGATTATGAACTTTGTGAATATCAAGAAGCAGAATTGGCAAAGGTATCAATTTTAATAAATGAAGAACCTGTTGAGGCTTTATCATTCATAGCACATAAAACCGAAGTTGAAAAAAGGGGTAGGGCAATTTGTGCAAAGTTAAAGGATTTAATTCCACGCCATATGTTTAAAATTCCAATCCAAGCAGCAATAGGTTCAAAAGTCATTGCAAGGGAAACCATTTCAGCATATAGAAAAGATGTCCTTGCAAAATGCTATGGTGGGGATATATCAAGAAAACGTAAATTGCTTGATAAACAAAAAAGAGGAAAGAAAAAAATGCGTATGTTTGGAAACGTAGAAATTCCACAAGAAGCATTCATAAAGGCATTAAAAATAAACGATGAATAGGAGTTAATATGAAAGATTATATCATAGATTGTGAAGATAAAAGTTTTTCAAAATATTTATATACTGCTTATATGAAACAAATACAACATATTAAATATGCAAAGGTAAATGATTTATATAAATATAATAAACTTCAAAATTTAAAAAATAACTTTGAACAAGATGAATTCGCTCAATTAAGAATATCTGATGGTTTAAAAAAAATAATTTTAAAACAATTGGAAGCAAATATACAATTTTATAAAGAAAAAATAGGAAAAACTAATAAATTAAAAACTGCTTTTGATAAAGTGATAAATAAATTATTGTATGGACAACAAAATACTAAATAAAATTATCTTTTAATAAATCTGCAGATAAAAAAGATTGTATGGTGTCATTATATTTAAGTTTAATGGCACCATTATTTTCAATACCAATAAATATTCCAGAATAAATTTTGTTATTAAATAACAATGAAACATTTTGATTTATTTTATACATAAAAGGAAGTATTTGTTTTGTGATAGATGTAAAATTATCATCAAATGCAATATTAAGATTTTCAATCAATCTATTTGCTAATAAAAAGGCAAATTCATCTTTATCAATATGAATATTTTCATCAAATAAAGAAGTGGGAGGAAATTTTGCATTTATTATAGGAAAAGATTTAATATTTACTCCAATACCAATTATTGCAAAATCCATATATTTTTCAATTAAAATGCCAGATATTTTTTTCATATTTAATAATACATCATTTGGCCATTTAATTTTAATATCAACATTTGTATCAATAGCTTTGATGACTTCCACTATTGATAAAGAAGATATGAAAGAGATAAGTTGAAAAAATTTATTAAATTGAGATGGAATTTTTATAACAAATGAAAAATAAAGATTACCAATTGGACTTTTCCATTCAATATTTGATTTTGTTGTTTTTCCAGAAGTTTGTTCATCTGCTATTACAATAAAGTTATGTGGATATTCATTTAGTTTTTCAATAGCAACTTTATTGGTGCTATCCACTTTATCAAGATGAAATAATTGAAAATCATTAAATTTTAACATAGAGCAATAATAAAACAAAAAGGTAAAAAAAGCAATAAAAAACCCCATAAAATGGGTCTATATAAATTATCTTGTAAATTCTTTAAGCATCTTCAATTCTTCTATATAATTTTCTAATTCAATTTTTTGTCTTAACAATTCTACTTTTGACTTTTTAGGAATAGAAGTTCTAATACTTTTATTGCCGTAAATATCATTTTGATCAGTCAAAGCCAAATCTATATTTCTAATTTGTTTATTTGTTTTTCTGATTTCAATATCAAATTTCTTTTGCATTTTTTACCTCATTTATATTATTGTTATTATTAATTATTAACGTGAAAAAATATTTTTAAATGTTTCGGTTAAAGATTGTGTTGACTTATTTCCATTTAAAAGTTGAATTTTTGCTACAATGTTAGCACGTTCATCTAATTTATAAACTCTATGTATATAAAACATATTAACTTGTTGAGCAGAAGAAGAATTAGAAGAATATAAATCTATAGCTTTATTAATATTTTTTAATTCTTTTTCAATATTTTTTAATTTTGTATATAATTGTTGGATTTCTTTTTGTTTGTCTATATTTTGCATTTTTACCTCTTTTGTTATGTTTTATTAAAATAATGAGATAATAAATTAAAAAAATATTTTGTCAATAAGAAAAAATAAAAGAAAAAATAAAATTTTGTTGACTCTTGATACGATAAGTATTAACATACAAACACTTAAAACAATAGATTCTAAAAATCTATAATTAACTTATTGTAAAAACAAAAAAAAGGATAAAAATATGCCAACTATGAATCAGTTGATAAAACATCCAAGGACTGATAAAGTAAGAAAGTCAAAGGTGCCTGCAATGCAACAAAATCCACAAAAACGTGGTGTTTGCACAAGGGTTTATACAACAACTCCAAAAAAACCTAACTCCGCTTTGCGTAAAGTTGCTCGTGTTAAATTGGTAAACGGATATGAAGTAACTGCATATATACCAGGTGTTGGTCATAATCTTCAAGAACACTCTGTTGTTATGATTCGCGGTGGAAGGGTAAAGGACTTACCTGGTGTAAGATATCACATTATTCGTGGTGTTCTTGATACTCAAGGTGTTGCAAACAGAAAACAAGGTCGTTCATTATACGGCGCAAAAAGACCTAAATAATATAAGGAGTTAAAATGTCAAGAAGAAAAAGAGCTGACAAACGTGTTATAAATCCAGATCCAAAATATGGAAATCTTTTAATTTCAAAATTTATGAATTACCTAATGGTAGATGGTAAAAGAACTGTTGCAAGTAGCATTATGTATAAGGCTTTGGATACAGTAAAAGAAAAAACTAAAAAAGATGAACTTGAACAATTTATTGAATTGGTTGATAAAGTAAAACCTGCACTTGAAGTTCGTTCACGTCGTGTTGGTGGTGCAACTTATCAAGTTCCAACTGAGGTTCGTCCAGTTCGTCGTGAGGCACTTGCTATTCGTTGGATAATTGAAGCTGCAAGAAAACGTGGTGAAAAAACTATGGCTGAAAGATTATCTGGTGAATTTATGGATATTCTCGCTGGAAATGGGGCATCTTTGAAAAAGAAATCAGATGTTCATAAAATGGCAGAAGCAAATAAAGCTTTCTCACATTTTAGATGGTAATAAAAGAAAAGGAATAAGGAAACTATTATGGCAAGAACTACTGCTTTGGAAAAATATAGAAATATTGGTATCATGGCTCATATTGATGCTGGTAAAACAACAACATCGGAACGTATTTTGTTCTATACTGGAAAAACTCATAAAATTGGTGAAGTTCACGAAGGTGGCGCAACAATGGATTGGATGGAACAAGAACAAGAACGTGGTATCACTATTACTTCCGCAGCGACAACTTGCTATTGGAAAGAACATAGAATAAATCTTATTGACACACCGGGGCACGTTGATTTTACTATTGAGGTAGAAAGATCTCTTCGTGTTTTGGATGGTGCTGTTGCTGTTTTTGAAGGTGTTGCTGGTGTTCAACCACAATCTGAAACAGTATGGCGTCAAGCTGATAAATATAAAGTTCCTCGTATCTGTTTCATAAATAAAATGGATCGTATTGGTGCAAATTTTGAATATTGTGTTGGAACTATTCGTGATAGACTTGGTGCAAAGGCAGTTCCTTTGTGTGTTGCAATTGGTGCAGAAGCTGATTTTAAAGGTATAGTTGATTTAATCACTATGAAGGCTCTTATATGGCATTCTGAAGATATGGGTGCATCTTATGATGTTCTTGAAATTCCAGAAGATTTAAAGGAAAAATCATTAAAAGCAAGATCAGAACTTCTTGATGCTGTTGTTGAATTTGATGATAAAGCAATGGAAGATTATTTAGAAGGAAAAGAACCTGATGTAGAAACATTGAAAAAATGTATAAGAAAGGGAACTTTGGCAATGAAAATATTCCCAGTTTTCTGTGGTTCTTCATTTAAAAATAAGGGTGTTCAATACTTACTTGATTGTGTTGTTGATTACCTTCCTTCACCTGTGGATATACCTGCTATAAAAGGAATAAATCCAAAAACAAATGCTGAAGATGAAAGAGAACCAAGTGATTCTGCTCCATTTTCTGCATTGGCATTTAAAATTATGAATGACCCATTTGTTGGTTCATTAACTTTTGCACGTATTTATTCTGGTAAATTAGAAGCTGGTTCTTATGTATACAATTCTGTAAAAGATAAAAAAGAACGTATAGGTCGTATGATTTTGATGCATTCTAATAACAGACAAGAAATAAAAGAAGCTTATGCAGGTGATATTATCGCTCTTGTTGGATTAAAGGATACAACAACCGGTGATACACTTTGTGATGAAGCAAAACCAATAATTCTTGAACAAATGGATTTCCCAGATCCTGTTATTGAAGTTGCTGTTGAACCAAAAACAAAAGCTGATGTTGAAAAAATGGGCATTGCATTGCAAAAATTGGCTGTTGAAGATCCATCTTTTAAGGTTTCAACTGATCAAGAAACAGGGCAAACAATAATTAAAGGTATGGGTGAACTTCATCTTGATATTATTGTTGATAGAATGAAAAGAGAATTTAAAGTAGAAGCAAATATTGGTGCTCCACAAGTTGCATATCGTGAAACAATTTCAAAAGAAGCAACTATTGATTATACACATAAAAAACAAACTGGTGGTGCTGGTCAATTTGCGAAAGTTAAAATTTTATTCCAACCATTACAACCTGGTGAAGGATTCGTTTTTGAAAGCCAAATTGTTGGTGGAAATGTTCCAAAAGAATACATTCCTGGTGTTGAAAAAGGTTTGAATATAGCAAAGGAAACAGGTATATTAGCTGGATATCCTTGTACAGATTTCAAAGCAATATTAGTTGATGGAGCATATCATGATGTTGACTCTTCTGTATTAGCTTTCGAAATCGCTGCAAGAGCTGCATTCCGTGAAGGTATTGCAAAAGCAGGTCCAAAATTACTTGAACCAATAATGAAAGTAGAAGTTGTAACACCTGAAGAATATATGGGTGATATCATAGGTGATATAAATTCTCGTCGTGGACAAGTTGGTAATATGGGTAGTGAAGGAAATGCAAGAGTTATTACAGCAATGGTTCCACTTGCAAATATGTTTGGTTATGTTAATACATTAAGATCTATGTCTCAAGGTAGAGCTCAATACACTATGGTGTTTGACCACTATGCTGATGTTCCATCTAATGTAGCTGAAGAAATTAAGGCAAAAAAGGCATAACAAAAAGCAAAGTTTAAAGTGTTTTACTTTGCAAAATAAACAAAAATGAAAAATAAATAAAATTTTACTTGATTTTATAATAATTTTCATTTAGTATCTTAAAACACTTTTATGCTATTTATAAAGTTAATAAGGAATAAGAAAAAATGATAAATTCTAATATAAGAATTAGATTAAAGGCTTTTGATCATCAAGTTTTAGATGAGTCTGTTCATGAAATTGTAAGCACTGCAAAAAGAACAGGAGCTGAGGTAATTGGTCCAATACCATTGCCAACAAAAATTGAAAAATTTACATTAAATCGTTCTACACATGTGAATAAAAAATCACGTGAACAATTTGAAATAAGAACTCATAAAAGAGTTTTGGATATTATAAATCCAACACCACAAACTGTTGATGCTTTAATGAATCTTAATTTGTCTGTTGGTGTTGATGTAAAGGTTGAATTATAGGTGTTATCATGAGAACAGGCGTAATTGCATATAAAATGGGTATGACTCATATATTTGATGAAAATAATAAACATGTACCTGTCACCGTGCTTAAAATCGATAATTGTAAAGTTATTGATGTTAAAACTAATGAAAAGGATGGATATACCTCTGTTCAATTAGGTGCTGGTATTGCAAAAGAAAATAAAATATCAAAACCTTTAAAAGGTCATTTGAAAAAATCTGGTGCAACCCCAAAAGTTATAAAAGAATTTAGAGTTTCAGAAGATTGTTTATTAAACATCGGCGATGAAATTCTTCCTTCAACTTTTATAAAGGGACAATTTGTTGATGTTTCTGGTAAAACTATAGGTAAAGGTTTTGCTGGTGGTATGAAAAGATGGAATTTTGGTGGATTGGAAGCAACACACGGTGTTTCCGTATCTCATCGTTCTATTGGCGGTACTGGTCAAAACCAAGATCCAGGTAAGGTTTTCAAAGGTAAAAAAATGCCTGGACATTTAGGTGATGAACAAGTTACAATTCAAAATCTTATGGTTGTTGATACAGATGATGAAAACGGCTATATTTTAGTAAGAGGTGCTGTTCCTGGTGCTACTGGTGCTGTTGTTTGTGTTTATGATGCAATTAAAAAAACATTACCAACTGATGCTCCAATACCTGCTGTTGTAAAATCTTCAAAATCATCTGTAAAAGAAGATGTTAAAAAAGAAGACGAAACTGCTGATAATATATCAGAGATTAAGGAGTAAAAAATGAAAGTAGATATTATTACATTAGATAATAAAGTCCAAGGTTCAATAGAACTTTCAAAGGATATTTTTGAAATAACTCCAAGAGGTGATATATTATCTCGTGTTGTTAATTGGCAACTTGCAAAAAGAAGAGCAGGTACTCACTCAACAAAGGTTATTTCAGAAGTTAGTGGAACTACAAAGAAACCATTTGCTCAAAAAGGTACAGGTCGTGCAAGACAAGGATCTCTTCGTTCTCCACAAATGCGTGGTGGTGCTACAATTTTTGGACCAGTTGTTCGTGATCATGCTTATTCTTTACTTAAAAAAGTAAGAGCTTTGGGTTTAAAAATGGCTTTGTCATCAAAACTTGCTGATAAAAAATTGGTAATAATTGATACAGAAAAATTATCAACCCCAAAAACAAAAGATTTAAAAACAAAATTGGATTCTTTTGGTTGGAAAAAAGTTTTGTTTATTACAGGTGATAAAGTTGATGAAAACTTTGCACTTGCTTGTAAAAATCTAATTAAAGTTGATGCACTTCCATCATGTGGTGCAAATGTTTATGATATTCTAAATCATGAAACACTTGTAATAACAAAGGAAGGTGTTGAATCTTTAACAAAAAGATTTGTAAAATAGAGGTGTTGATATGGTAGAAAAGAAAAAAGAAGTTAAATTAACTGAAAAAATGTATGATATACTTTTAAAACCTATCATTACAGAAAAAACAACTTTTGTTGCAGAACAAGGAAAAATAGTTTTCTCCGTAAGATCTGATGCGACAAAAACTGATATAAAAAATGCTATTGAAAAAATATATGGTGTTGTTGTAAAATCTGTAAATATAACAAAAAAAACTGGAAAAGTAAAAAGGTTTAAGGGTATTATGGGTTCAACAAGTGATGTTAAAAAGGCTTATATAACATTAGAAGAAGGTCATAATATAGATATTATGGCAGGTGCAAAATAAAGGATAAAGAAAATGGCTTTAAAATTATTCAATCCAACTACTCCTTCCCAAAGACAATTAACTTTGGTAGATAAGAGTGAATTATATAAAGGAAAACCTTTTAAAAAATTAACAGAAGGTAAAAGAAAAACTGGTGGAAGAAATAACTTTGGACATCAAACTAATAGAAATATTGGTGGCGGTCATAAACAAAGATATAGATTGATTGACTTCAAACGTCAAAAAAGAAATATATTTGCAACTGTTGATAGAATTGAATATGATCCAAATAGAACTGCTTTCATCGCTTTAATTACTTATGAAGATGGTGAAAAAGCTTATATTTTAGCACCTCAAAGATTGGCTGTTGGTTCAAAGGTTATTGCTGGTGAAAATGTTGATATTCAAGTTGGTAATGCTTTACCTTTGAAAAACATTCCAATGGGTACTATTATTCATAATATAGAAGTTAAACCTGGTTTTGGTGGACAACTTGCAAGATCTGCTGGTTGTTATGCTCAATTAGCTGGTAAAGATGCAGGATTCGCACAAATTAAATTAAATTCTGGTGAATTAAGACTTGTTAGCGCTGAATGTTATGCAAGTATTGGAGCTGTATCAAATCCAGATCAAAGAAATGTTAACTTGGGTAAAGCCGGAAGAAATTCTTGGTTAGGTCGTCGTCCACATGTTCGTGGAACTGCCATGAATCCAGTTGATCACCCTCACGGTGGTGGTGAAGGAAGAAACTTTGGTAAACATCCAGTATCACCAACTGGTGTTCCAACTAAGGGTTATAGAACAAGAAAGAATAAATTTACAGATAAATTTATTTTAAAAAGTAGACATTTAAATAAAAAGAAATAAGGAAATTAAAAAATGACAAGATCTGTTTGGAAAGGCCCATATATACATCCTTCTTTACTTAAAAAAGTAGAGATGGCAAATGAAAAAAATGACAGAAAACCAATAAAAACTTGGTCAAGATCTTCAACAATCCTACCACAAATGGTTGGTCTTACTTTCGCTGTTCATAACGGAAATAAATTTGTTCCAGTTCTTGTATCAGAAGAAATGATTGGCCATAAATTAGGTGAGTTTTCTTTGACAAGAACATATAAAGGTCATAAAAAAGATGCAGATAAAAAGGCTGGAAAATAAAAAGGATTAAAAAATGGTTGAAAAAAGATATGGAATAAAGGAAAACGAAGCAAGAGCATTTTTAAGAATGGTAAAATGTTCTCCTCAAAAATTAAATCTTGTAGCCGAATCTATAAGAGGTCTTTCCGTAAATAAGGCAGTTGAACAACTAACTTTTTCAAAGAAAAGGGTTGCTGTTGAGGTTAAAAAATTATTACTTTCTGCTATAAGTAATGCTGAACATAATTATAAATTAGATATTGATAAATTATGTGTAAAAGAAGCATATGTTGGTAAAGCACTTGTTATGAAACGTTTTCGTGCAAGGGCTCGTGGTCGCGGTGCTGCTATATTAAAACCTTTTTCAAATATGACTATTATAGTCGCTGAAAAATTAGCTCCAAATGTAAAAGAGAAAAAAGCAAAACCTAATAAGACAAAAAAAGAGGTAAAATAAATGGGACAAAAGGTAAATCCAGTCGGTTTAAGATTAAATATAAATAGAACTTGGGATTCAAGATGGTTTGCTGATAAAAATTATTCTGCACAATTACTTGATGATTTAAAAATTCGTAATTATGTTGAAAAAACTTTGAAAAAAGCAAACATAAGTAAAGTTATAATTGAAAGAGTTGCAAAAAAAGTTAATGTTATTATCTTCTCTTCTCAACCTGGTATGATTATTGGTAAAAAAGGTGCAGATATTGATAATTTGAAAAAAACATTAACAAAGCTTGCAAAAACTGAAGTTTCTGTTAATATTATGGAAGTAAAAAAACCAGATGTTGACGCTGTTATTTGTGCAAAATCTATTGCAACACAAATAGAAAGAAGAATTTCTTTCAAAAAAGCTATGAAAAAAGCTGTTCAAAATGCTTTAAGAAGTGGTGCAAAAGGTATAAGAGTAAGTTGTGCTGGCCGTCTTAATGGAGCTGAAATTGCTCGTGAAGAATGGTATCGTGAAGGACGTGTTCCTCTTCATACATTAAGAGCAGATATTGATTATGGATATGCAAGAGCCGAAACAACTTATGGTGTAATAGGTGTAAGAGTTTGGATTTACAAAGGTGATGTTGTAAGTAAAGAACTTCTTGCTTCTGATAGAAAAATAAGTGCAAATACAACAGATAAAGTTGTAGCTAACTAGTTTAATAAATAAAAGGAAGAACTAAAATGTTAATGCCTAAAAAAACAAAATATAAAAAAGCTCATAAAGGAAGAATCCACGGCGAATCAAAAGGTGCAACCGATTTGGATTTTGGCTCATTCGGTCTTAAAGCGTTAACTCCTGAACGTGTTACCGCAAGACAAATTGAAGCTGCTCGTCGTGCTATGACAAGAGCTATGAAACGTCAAGGTCGTGTTTGGATTCGTATTTTCCCTGATGTTCCTGTTTCTAAAAAACCTGCCGAAGTTCGTATGGGAAAAGGTAAAGGTGCTGTAGAATATTGGGTATGTCGTGTAAAACCTGGACGTGTAATGTTTGAAATTGATGGTGTTTCAGAAGAATTAGCAAGAGAAGCTTTAACACTTGCTGCTTTCAAACTACCTGTAAAAACAAAATTTATAACTAGAAAAGAAGTAGAATAAGGGTGAAATTATGAAAGATACAAAAGATATTTTAAAATTGAAAACTGCTTCAAAAGAAGAAATTTCATCTAAAATTTTAGATTTGAAAAAAGAATTGATGAATTTACGTTTCTCCTTAAATACAGGTAATTTAAAAGATTCATCAGCAATAAGAAAAACTAAAAAAGCAATTGCAACATTAAAGGGTTTTTTAACTAATAATGTTGATGTTAAAACTAAAAAATAAGAGGGTGAAATTATGCCAAGAAGAATACTTGAAGGAAATGTTGTAAGTACTAAAATGGATAAAACCATAGTAGTAGAGGTTGAAAGAAAATATATGCATCCTCTCTATAAAAAATTTATAAGAACAACAAAAAAATATCATGCTCATAATGAAGATGCTTCTATTAAAGAGGGTGATAAAGTAAAAATTCGTGAAACTAAACCAATGTCAAAAACTAAAACTTGGGAAGTTTTCACTGAAAACAAATAATAATAAAGGTGTAAGGAATTAAAAAATGATACAAATGCAATCTATTCTTGACTCAGCAGATAATAGTGGAGCTAAAAAAGTTCAATGTATTAAAGTGCTTGGTGGCTCTCATATTAGAACTGCAAGTGTTGGCGATATTATTGTTGTTTCTGTAAAAGAAGCAATGCCAAAAGGTAAAGTTCAAAAAGGTAAAGTTTATAAGGCAGTTATTGTTAGAACTAAAAAAGATATTAAAAGAGCCGATGGAAGCATTATTCGTTTCGATTCCAACGCCGCTGTGCTTATAAATGCTAATAAAGAACCTATTGGAACCCGTATTTTTGGCCCAGTAGCTCGTGAATTACGTGCAAAAGATTTTATGAAAATCATTTCTCTTGCACCAGAAGTATTGTAAAAAGGAGTGTAATTATGACTAAAATGAAAATTAAAAAAAACGATGATGTTATAGTTATTGCTGGAAAAGATAAGGGTAAAGTTGGTAAAGTTATTCAAGCAATGCCTAAGGAAAACAAAGTTGTTGTTGCCGGTGTTAATCAAGTAAAAAGACATCAAAAGGCTGATGCTATGGGTAATAAAGCTGGTATCATTACAAAAAATTTACCAATAGATGTTTCAAATGTTGCAATTGTTGATCCTAAATCTGGTAAAGCAACAAAAGTTGGTTTTAAATTAACATCTGATGGTAAAAAAGTAAGATTCGCAAAGAAAAGTGGTGAAACTATATAAAATAAAAGGTTGAAAAAATGGCAAGTAGATTAAAAGAATTATATGATACAAAAATTAAAGCTGATTTAAAAAAACAGCTTGGTTATACAAATGAAATGGAAATTCCAAAATTGGAAAAAATCGTTCTTAATATGGGTGTCGGCGAAGCTGCAACAGATAAGAAAAAACTTGAATCTGCTGTAAAGGATATGACCGCAATTTCCGGACAAAAAGTTGTAATTACAAAGGCAAAGAAATCTCTTGCTAACTTCAAATTAAAAGAAGGTATGCAAATAGGTTGTAAAGTTACTTTAAGAAAAGATAGAATGTATGATTTCTTAGATAGACTTATAAATGTTGCTATGCCAAGAATTCGTGATTTCAGGGGTCTAAATGGTAAAAGTTTTGATGGAAAAGGTAATTATTCTTTTGGTATAAAAGAACAAATTATTTTCCCTGAAATTGATTTTGATAAAATTGATAATATCCGTGGTATGGATATTACAGTATGTACAACCGCTAAAAATGATAAAGATGCAAAGGCTTTACTTGCTGCCTTTAACTTTCCATTTTATAATTAGAAAGGAATTTATATAATGTCAAAAGTTAGTTTGATTGAAAGAAATAAAAAAAGAATAAGAATGTCAAAAAGTTTAGCAAATAAAAGACAAAAACTTCTTGATATTGCAAGAGATAGAAATGCTTCTCCTGAAGATATTTTTACAGCAAATCTAAAACTTGCTAAACTTCCAAGAAATTCTGCACCTATCCGCGTAAGAAATAGATGCGCTTTAAGCGGACGCCCAAGAGGTTATTACAGAAAGTTTGATCTCGGCCGTATTGCAATAAGGGAACTTGCAAACGAAGGTAAACTTCCAGGTGTAAGAAAGTCAAGTTGGTAATAACAAAAGAAAAAAGGTAAAAAAATGAGTTTTTCAGATACAATTGGAGATATGATAACAAGAATAAGAAATGGTCAAAAAGCAGGATTAGCTTCTGTTTCTTGTCCTGATTCTTTGTTAAGACAAGGTGTTTTAGAAGTTCTTAAAAATGAAGGTTTTATAAAGGGTTATGAATCTTCTGAAATAAGAAAAGGTGTTAATGAATTAAGAATTGACCTTAAATACTTTGAAGGTGTTGGCGCAATTAAAGAAATAAAAAGAGTTTCAACACCAGGACGTCGCTCTTATTCAAAAGCAACAGATATACCAAAGGTAAAAAACGGCTTGGGTATCGCAATTCTTTCAACATCTCAAGGTGTTCTCGCTGATTATGAAGCAAGAAAAAGAAATGTTGGTGGCGAACTTTTATGCTATGTATTCTAATAAAAATGAAAAAAGGAAATTAAAATGTCAAGAGTTGGTAAACATCCAGTAGTAGTACAAGAAGGAGTTTCAGTTGAAATAAAAGATTCTCTTTTTATTGCAAAGGGAAAGTTTGGTGAGGCATCCGTAAAATTATCACCACTTGTAGATGTAAAAATTGAAGATAAAGAAGTTTCTGTATCACCAAAAGATATGGAAAATAAAAATTCTCGCGTTATGTGGGGAACAACAAGAGCTTTGATTAACAATGCAGTTATTGGTGCTTCTGTTGGTTTTTCTAAAACTTTGGAATTAAAAGGTGTTGGTTTCAAAGCTGCTTTAAAGGGAAATACTTTGGATTTGGTTATTGGTTTTTCTCATAATGTTGAATATAAACTTCCAGAAGGAGTAAAAGCTGAAATCATTTCTCCAACCGAAGTTAAATTATCTTCATCTAATAAAGAATTACTTGGTCTTACAGCATCTGAAATTCGTGCTTTCCGTGCTCCTGAACCTTATAAAGGTAAAGGTATAAGATATAAAGATGAATATGTAAGAAGAAAAGAAGGTAAAAAGAAATAATAAATAAAAAGGGTTAAAAAAATGGATAGGCTAACAAAAATATCTTTGAAAAGAAAAGAAAGAAACAGATGGAATCTTAAAGAAACAAATAAATCTAATAGACCAAGATTATCTGTTTATCGTTCATCAACCCATATTTATGCTCAAATTATTGATGACATAAAAGGTGAAACACTTTGTGCTTTTTCAACAAAAAGTAAAGATTTTAAAGGTACAAAGACTTGGAATATACAAGCCGCTGAACAAGTTGGCGAAACAATTGCAAAACTTGCACTTGCAAAAAATGTAAAAGATGTCGTTTTTGATCGTGGTGAATATTATTATCATGGTAGAGTAAAGGCATTGGCTGAAAGTGCAAGAAAAGCAGGACTTAACTTTTAATTATATAAATTAGTAGGGAAAATGAAAATGGTAAATCCTAAAACAAAAATAAGAGAAAAAGATGAAGGTTTAGTAGATAGACTTATCCATGTTAATCGTGTAACAAAGGTTGTAAAGGGTGGTAAAAACTTCTCCCTTGCTGCTATAGTGGTTGTTGGTGATGGTAAAGGTCGTATAGGTTATGGAACTGGTAAAGCAAAGGAAGTTCCTGATGCAGTAAGAAAGGCTACCGAACAAGCAAAACGTAATATGATACGTGTTCCTTTAAAGGAAGGAAGAACTATCCATCACGATATTATTGCTCGTTTTGGTTCTGGTAAAGTTATTCTTCGTTCTGCACCTTCTGGTACAGGTATAATTGCTGGTGGACCTATGCGTGCAATATTTGAAGTTTTGGGCATCCAAGATATAGTTTCAAAATCACAAGGATCCTCAAATCCTCATAATATGTTAAAGGCAACTTTTAAGGCTTTTGAAGAATTATCTTCTCCTAAATTAGTTGCAAGTAGAAGAGGACTTAAAATCGGTGAAATAGTTGGCCGTCGCGATTTAAAGGTTGGTGGAAATATTTCTACTGATAATGTTAGTGAAGAATCTGAAAGTTAAACAAAAGGTGGTTTAAAATGGCAAACGCAAAAAAAACATTGAAAGTAAAACAAGTAGTAAGTGGCTGTGGAAGAGTTAAATCCCAAATAGATACTTTAAAGGGATTGGGACTTGGTAAAATCGGTCGCGAAAAAGTTTTACTTGATACTCCAGAAATAAGGGGTATGATTAGAAAAGTATCACATTTAATAAAAGTAATTGAAGAGTAGGTATCCAAAATGCAATTAAATACAATAAGAGATAATAAAGGAGCAAGAAAATCACTAACAAGAGTTGGTCGTGGTATTGGCTCTACAAAGGGAAAAACTGCTGGAAGAGGACATAAAGGTCAAAAATCTCGTTCTGGTGTTGCTATTAAAGGTATTGGTTTTGAAGGAGGTCAAACACCATTATATAGAAGACTTCCAAAACGTGGTTTTAATAACTATGTTTTCAAAAAACAATTTGCTTTAATCAATTTAGGTGATATTCAAAACTTAATTGATGCTAAATTGATTAACGATGTTGTAAATGTTGAAACCTTAAAAGCAATCAACTTTATTTCAAATGCAAAAGATGGATTGAAAGTTTTAGCTTCAGGTGAACTTAAATCTGCTGTAAAAGTAGAAGCAGTTGCATTTTCAAAAAATGCAAAAGAAGCTATTGAAAAAGTTGGTGGTTCTGTTATTTCTCTTGCAAAGGAAATTACAAAAGGTAAAAAAACAAAGCAAGAAGGAAAAACAAAACAAACAAGAATAGAAAAGAAATTGGCTAATAAAAAGGCTTAATGTAAGGGGTTTTTATGGTTTCATTAGCTGAAAAATTGGCATCAAATATAACATTTGATGATTTCAAAAAATCAACGGATTTAAAGCGTAGAATTTTATTCACGCTTTTTATCCTTGTTTTATATAGACTTGGTTCTTTTATTCCACTTCCTGGAGTTGATGCTTCAATTGTTAAAGGATTTTTTGATGCTCAATCTGGTAGTGGTCTTTTAAGTATGTTTGATGTCTTTACTGGTGGTTCTTTATCAAGAATGACAATTTTTGCATTAAACATAATGCCATATATTTCAGCATCTATCATAATATCTTTGATGGCTACTATTACCCCATCTTTAATGGATTTAAAAAAAGAAGGTGAAAGTGGTCGTGAAAAATTAAACCAATATACCCGTTATTTAACCGTTGCTATATGTATTATACAAGCTTATGGTATAAGTGTTGGACTGGAACATTTGTCCGGAACCGATGGCGTTGCTGCAGTTTCTATTCCTGGTGCATTTTTCAAATTTTCAACAATAGTAAGTTTGTTGGGTGGCACTATGTTGGTTATGTGGATGGGTGAACAAATTACTTCACATGGTATTGGTCAAGGTTCATCACTTATAATATTTATAGGTATTATAGCAAATTTACCATCTGCAATATTTAAAACAATAGAATTGGGAAAAGTTGGTCAAATACAACCTTTGATAATGTTGATAATTATAGCATTACTTATAGCTGTTGTATTATTTGTTGTATTTATGGAACAAGCACAAAGAAGAATTTTAATTCATTATCCAAAACAATCTATGATGATGGGTGGACAAGCAAATTCTTCACATTTACCATTAAAAATTAATACATCAGGAGTTATTCCACCAATTTTTGCTGGTTCATTACTTGCAATTCCAGCAATGTTGACATCATTTATTTCTGACAAATCTCCTGAATGGTTGCAAATGATTGCTGCACAATTAAATCATCAATCTCCAACATATTTTATAATATATGCAGCTTTAATTGTATTTTTTTCATTTTTCTATACAGCAATACAATTTAATCCAGAAGAAACCGCAGAAAATCTTAAATCATATGGTGGCTTTATTCCAGGTATTCGTCCAGGTAAAGCAACTGCGGAATATCTTGATTATGTATTAACAAGAATAAATGTAGTTGGTTCAGCATATTTGGTCGCATTATGCTTATTACCTGACTTTTTAATAAATAAGTTTGGTGTACCATTTTATCTTGGTGGAACAACATTATTGATTGTATGTAATGTTATAACTGAAACTATGGCACAAATACAATCATATTTAATTTCTAACCAATACCAAGGTATAATAAAGAACTCAAATAAAATTAAAAGAAGATTTGTGAGATAAAAATGAGTAAATATTTTACATTTATAGGACCAATTGCAGCAGGTAAAGGTACTCAAGCTGAGATTTTATGCGAAAAATACGGCATGTTGCATCTTTCTACTGGTCAAATTTTTAGAGATGCAATAAATCAAGAAACAGAATTGGGATTACGTGTAAAAAATTTAATTGAAAATGGATTTTTGGTTCCAGATGCTCTAACAAATGAAATTGTTAAGGAAAAACTCGCAAATATAGATTTAAAAAAGGGTTTTATACTTGATGGATATCCACGCACAATTAATCAAGTCTATGAATTAAATAAAATATTGAAAATGTTCAATATTTCTTTGACAAATGCTGTGTTGATTACTGTATCAGAAGAAGAAACAATTCGTAGAATTTCTGGTCGTTTTAGTTGCGCTAAATGTGGACATAATTACCATGATGAATTTAATCGTCCAAAGGTTGAAGGTGTTTGTGATGCCTGTGGTTCAACCGAATTTACAAGAAGAAAGGATGATAACCCAGAAATTATAAAAACAAGATTAAAACAATACTTTTCTGAAATCCAACCAATAATTGATTATTATAAGGAAGAGAAATTGTTAATAGAATTAGAAGCTACAGGTCTTTCTGTTCAAGAAGTAACAGAGAAATTGGAAGGGCTTCTATATTAAAAAAATATTGACATATTAAAAAATATGCTTAATATATATACATCTTTGATGTAAAAAATGAATGAAACAAAAATAAATAAAAACAAGGAGAACTAATTTGGCTCGTATAGCAGGTGTAAATATTCCCACCGATAAATGTGTTAATATAGCATTAACTTATATATATGGAATTGGTCCAAAAACTGCAGATGATATCTGTAAAGCATTAAAAATAAAACCAAGTATTCGTGTTCACGAATTGACAGATGATCAAATATTCAAAATTCGCGAATATATTGATAAAAACTTCCAAGTTGAAGGTGATAAAAGACGTGAAGTTTCTATGAACATCAAACAACTTCAAGATATGAGATGTTATAGAGGAATCCGTCATACAAAAAAACTTCCTGTTCGTGGACAAAGAACAAAAACAAATGCCAGAACAAGAAAAGGTAAAGCAATTCCAGTTGCAGGAAAGAAAAAAGTCACAAAATAATTAAAGGGAACAATTAAAAATGGCTGATAATAAAATAGTAAAAAAGAAAGAAAAAAAGAATATAACAAATGGTATAGCATATATTCTTGCTACTTTTAATAATACAAGAATTACAATAACAGATATGCAAGGAAATGTAATTTCTTGGTCCACTGCTGGTGCAAATAATTTTAATGGTGCAAAAAAATCAACACCTTATGCTGCACAAGTAACAGCTGAAAATGCTGGAAGAAAGGCTATGGAAAATGGTATCCGTTATTTAGATGTTAAATTAGAAGGTCCAGGTTCCGGTCGTGAAGCAGCTGTAAGAACACTACAAACTTTGGGAATTACAATCAATGGAATTACAGATATTACAAAGATTCCACATAATGGTTGTAGAGCGAAAAAACCAAGAAGAGTTTAATTTAAAAATATAAATAAAAAAACAAACGGGGGCAAAATTGATACAACATAATTGGTTAGACTTAATAAAGCCAGAAAAGGTTTTAGTTGAAAAAGAAGACGCAAACAAAAATATGGCTGTCCTTGTAGCAGAGCCTCTTGAAAAAGGTTTTGGATTGACCCTTGGCACTGCATTAAGAAGGGTTTTATTATCATCTCTTCAAGGAACTGCAGTTGTTGGTGTTAAAATTGATGGAGTTTTACACGAATTTGGTTCTATTCCTGGTGTAAAAGAGGATGTAATTGACTTAATTTTAAATATAAAACAAATAGTTTTAAAATCATCATCTGAACATCCAAAAAAAATGACATTGAATGTTAAAGGTGCACAAGTTGTAACTGCTGGTATGATTGAAACATCAAGTGATACCGAAGTTATAAATAAAGATTTTGTTATATGCCACCTTGACGATACTGCAAATTTGAATATAGAATTTTTTGTGGAAAATGGTAAAGGATATAGAACTGCTGAAGAAAATAAAAAGCCAGATATGCCTATTGGTTATATTCCAGTTGATTCTATTTTCTCACCTGTTTTAAATGTAGCATCAAATGTTGAACAAGCACGTGTTGGTCAAAAAACAGATTATGATAAACTTATCATGACAATTAAAACAAATGGCGCTGTAAAACCAGAAGATGCCCTTGCTTTGGCAGGTCGTATTTTAATTGATCAATTAGGTTTATTTGTTAACTTTGAAGATCCTGAAATTGTTCAAAAAGAAGAAGAGGAAGAAGAACTTCCATTCAATAAAATTCTTCTTAAAAAGGTTGATGAACTTGAATTATCAGTCAGAGCAAATAATTGCTTGAAAAATGATAATATAGTATATATAGGTGAACTTGTTCAAAAAACAGAAAATGATATGTTAAAGACACCAAACTTTGGAAGAAAATCATTGAATGAAATAAAAGAACAATTATCACTTATGGGACTATATCTTGGAATGGATGTTCAAGGATGGCCACCAGAAAATATTGAGGAACTTTCAAAGAAATTTGAAAATCCATATAAATAATAAGAAAGGTTAAATCCCAATGGCTGGAAAAGCAAAAAATAAAGAAAGTTTATGGATAACTGTATTTAAGTTAATATTCGCAAGCATTCTTTTACTTTCCGTAACCAGTGGGACTTTTCTTTTGGGAGATAAAGCCTTAGGTGCAAGAATGCAATCAGAACGAATTGTTCATACAGCATTGGGTGCCGATTTAATAAAGGAAGATTTCTCAAAAAAATAAAATATTATTAGAAGTAATTCGATAATATAAAGTTTAATCCGTGTTGCCAGTCAACACTACAACAAAAGAAAGAGGTCAAAATGAGACATAATATGAGTGGAAGAAAATTAAACCGCACAAAATCACATAGAAAAGCATTGTTTTCAAACCTTGCATGTTCTTTGATTGAACACGAACAAATTACAACAACTTTACCAAAGGCAAAGGACCTTCGTTCTTTTGCTGATAAAATGATAACTTTGGCAAAGAAAAATACACTTGCTGCAAGAAGACAAGCAATCGCATTTTTACGTTCCGAAGAAATTGTAAAAAAACTTTTTGATACACTTGCAAAACGTTATGAAAAAAGAAATGGTGGTTATACAAGAGTTTTAAAATCTGGACTTCGCTATGGTGATTGTGCTCCTCTTGCTATTATTGAATTAGTAGATAGAGATGTAAAGGCAAAAGGTGCCCGTCAAAAAGAACACCTTGCAAAAACAAAAGAAGCTGAAAAGGAAACATCAAAGGTAACTGATAAATCAAATGCAAAGGAAGCTAAAACCACAACAAAGGATATAAAAGCAACCGATGTAAAAGCAAAAAAAGGAGCCTCCGGTGCAACTCCAAAAACAACATCACATAGAAAAGTGATTGGACAATAACGAACTGCCCCCTTGCAAAAGGGGGCTTTATCTTTAAAGGAAGTGAAAATGAAAAAAATAGAAATAGATAAAGATCAATACATACTTTATATTTATCCATCAACGCCATCACAAATAGTGTTTTTTTCAAATAACTATCCTGTAAAACCACAGGCAAAAATCTTGTCATTAAAAGCAACGCCAAATTCTTTAAAAGAAGCACTTCCTGTTTCCGCTGAATTTTTTGAAATAGTTGAAACAACAACAAACAAACAAAATAAAAATACACATAAGGCATTGCTTGTATGTAAAGAAGATGACTATGTCTTATTGGATAAACTTCCAACAATATTACCACCATCAAAGATAATAAATTTATTTAAAAAATATTTATTTAATGCAACTTATGATTATATAAAGGAATATGGTGATATAATTGAAGCAAAAAATCCAATTGAGTTTTTTAAAATGAGAGATTCTTTGGATTATATAATTGATGGAAATTTAAGAAAGAAAGTAAAGAAATCTAACGATAATAACGATACAAGCGCTCCAACAGTTAATGCATATATTTTTTCAAACAATATTAATGATGCAACAAATTTAAATCCTCAATGTAAACTTCTAACATTAAGATGTCATACTTATGATATAAAAAAATATCTACCATTACGAATTGAACAATTAAATTGGATTAATGGTAATACTTGCATAATAATTGCTGATGATTATGATGCTCTAAAATCATTTAAGGAACAATTGGCACCACATGATATTGTAATGGAATATAGAAAATTTATGGCCTCTCAAATAATATATAAATATAAAATTATGAAAAATCGTTCCTATAAATTAAAGGAATTAAATAAATTATTAAAAGATATACAAAATTTAATATTGCAAGATTTTGTATCAATCAACGAAGGAAGATAAAGGAGAGCAAAATGACTAAATATATTTTTATAACCGGAGGAGTTGTATCATCACTTGGTAAAGGAATTGCTTCTGCATCAATTGGGGCTCTACTTCAATCAAGAGGTTATAGTGTAAGAATGAGAAAGATGGATCCATATTTGAATGTTGATCCTGGCACTATGAGTCCATTTCAACATGGTGAAGTTTTTGTAACCGACGATGGTGCGGAAACAGATTTAGATTTGGGGCATTATGAAAGATTCACTGGAACATCTTGTCATAAAACAGATAGTATTTCTGGTGGTCGCATATATTGGAATGTATTAAATAAAGAAAGACAAGGAGAATACCTTGGCGCTACTGTCCAATCAATTCCTCATATAACAAATGAAGTAAAAAGTTTCATTTCATCAGATTTACATAATGAAGATTTTGTGATATATGAAATAGGTGGCACTGTTGGAGATATGGAAGGTGTATTATTATTGGAAGGAATAAGACAATTCATAAATGAAGTTGGTAGAGAAAATGCCATGTTGGTTCACTTAACATTGGTTCCATATATAAAAACAGCATCGGAAGTAAAAACAAAACCAACACAACAATCTGTTCGTAATTTATTGGAACTTGGACTTTTCCCAAATCTAATTTTATGCCGAAGTGATAATCCAATTCCAAGTGAAGAAAAAAGAAAAATAGCAATGTTTTGCAATGTCAAACCGGAAAATGTTATTTCCGCTCCGGATGTTGATAATATATATAAGATACCAAGCATTTATCATACCCAAGGTTTAGATGATAGAATTTTGGCACATTTTGATATGTTAGAAAGTTCACCATCACCTGACTTTGAAAAATGGGAAAAAATAGAAAATACAATAGGCAATTGGGAACATAATATAACAATTGCAATAGTCGCTAAATATTGTGGATTTCCAGATGCGTATAAATCATTAAATGAGGCAATTTATCACGCATCAATTGCAAATAAAACAAAAATAAATATTAAATGGGTAAATTCCGAAGAAATAGAAGAAATGTCGGATTCAGATATTGAAAATGTATTTTCTTCTGTTGATGGAATAATTGTTCCAGGCGGATTCGGTTATCGTGGAGTAGAAGGAAAAATTAAAACTGCAAATTATGCCAGAACTCATAACATACCATATTTAGGTATTTGTTTGGGTATGCAAGTCGCAGTTATTGAAATGGCAAGAAATCTTTTGGGAATTAAAAATGCAAATTCAACTGAATTTACAAAGGATTGCACACCTATAATTTCTCTTATAACAGAATGGGAAAATAATGGTAAAAAAGAAATAAGAGATGAAAATACTAACAAAGGTGGCACTCTTCGTCTTGGAAGTTATAAATGTCATTTAACACCTAATACATTGGCTCATAAAATTTATGGTAAAACAGAAATAGAAGAACGTCATCGTCATAGATATGAAATGGATATTTCTTATGAAAAAGCATTAAATGAAAAAGGTGTTATCATAAGTGGACGTTCCCCAGATGGTAAATTACCAGAAATAATTGAAATACCATCACATAAATTTTTCATAGCGGGACAATTCCATCCTGAATTTAAATCACGTCCTTTTGCTGTTGCTCCAATATTTGATGCATTGGTAAAAGCATGTTTAAATTAAATATAACAATAAAATGAAAATCCCCCTTAAAAAGGGGGATAATTTTTTTATAAATGTTTTGAATTTATAATTTTATAAGAAGCAAAGGCAATTGCACCATAAACTCCATAAACAAAAATAGTTTCTAAAATTTTTTCCTCCTTTTAATTTTGCTAATAAATGATAGCATATATATATAAAATATCAATAAAAAAAGTCCTGGAATAACCAAGACCTTTATCTACTTTAACTCAAATGTTGTATATACTTCAACCGATATATCAGCATTACCACTAAATATTGATGGAGCCACACTATCCATAGCCGATTCTATCATAGCAGATTTGGCCATTATACCATAAGACATACGAGTATTAGAATTTCTAACATTATTTACTAAATTAGCGGAAACCATTTTACCAATTGATTGTCCAGCCCCCTTTGCCATATCAATAGCCTTCTGTTTAGCATCGCTAACAGCTTTTTCCAAACAATCTGCTTGTTCTTTTTTCAAAGTATCTTTTGAAACAAAGGTATTAAGCCCATTAGGATAAACATCACTAAATTTAGAAACTTCTTGTAATATATCACTTAATAATTTCATATCAGGAGAAATGATTTCAAGTCCTATTACACTTTCCACACCCAACTTAACATTCTTTTTTAATTCTTGATTCCATTCAGTCTTATCATAGGTATTAAACTCAGTTGTTTCCAATTCAATCAAAGGATATTGTTTTTGAAGTTCCATAACATAATCGGAAATTTTATTATATGTCATAGTTGATTTTGAAGTTGCAAGAGAAGCATCTTTATCTAAATTTTTTACTTTTAAAATTATAGACATTCTGTCTTTTACAACTTTTTTGGAACATTCACCAGATACATTTATGATTTTATTATCATTATTATTATATTTCATTACTCCTGTTGCAATTAAAGCAATAAGAGATACAAAAATAACATTTATATTAAGTTTTTTAAAATCCATTTTTTCACCTCCATTTATAAAAAGAATAACATAAAAAAGGAATAAAGACAATATTAAAAAATACAATTTATAGTTGCATTTTTAAAAATATCAATTATTATATAACAAAGAGGGAAAAATGAATATATTTATAAGAAAATTAAAAACACAATGGAACAATCAAAAAATAACATTAACAGATTTGTTAAGATGTTCTTTATTCATCTTAATATGTAATTTAGTTGGATATTTCAGCCATATTTTTCAATATAATAGTTTAAGGGCATGGTATCCAATATTGGAAAAATCGCAACTAACCCCACCAAACTTTGTATTTCCAATAGTTTGGACAATATTATTTGTGTTAATAGGTATTTCCACTTGTATAAGTTATAAAAATGCAAATAAAGAAAATAAAGTATTTGTGCTTTTCATTTTCATAATGCAATTGTTATTTAGTTTTTTATGGATAATTTTATTTTTCTGGTTAAGAAATCCACTTATGGGTTTTGTTGAAATACTATTTTTCTTATACATAATAATCAAAATGATGAGTATCTATAAAAATTCCAGTTTAATAGGATATTTATTATTATATCCATATTTATTATGGGTAAGTTTTGCAGCATATTTGAACTTAATAATAATATTAAAAAATTGAAGTTTATAGTGATGATAAATAGGAATTGTAATGAATAAAACTAACAAAACGACAAGCCATACAAAATATTTTCTATAAAAGGAAAATATAAACAATTCATATTGAAATCACTATAATCCCATACTTATAAAATAGGTATGGGAATTTTTTATTGATATGAAAGAAATAATAATATAATATATCATTGTTTAAATTATAAATAATAGGGTTTACTATGAGCAAAGTTATAACTATGATACCGGTAAGAATGGCTGCAACACGATTACCAAATAAACCTCTACTTGATATAAATGGAAAAACATTGATACAAAGAGTTTATGAAAATGTAAAAAAAGTTATGCCAGGAGATGTTGTTATAGCTGCTGGTGATGAAAGCATAATAAAAGAAGCAGAAAAATTTGGGGCAAAGGCAATTTTAACCGATCCATCTCTTCCAAGTGGAACCGATAGAATTGCAAGTGCATTAAATCAATTGGATCCAACAGGTGAAAATTATGATATAGTAGTGAATTTCCAAGGTGATAATATAAATGTAGATCCAAGTGTAAATTTGCCACTTATAGAAATGGTAGAAAAAACAGGATGTGATATAGCAACTTGTGGAATGGTTTTTAAAAATGAAAAAGATATAAATGATCCAAATATGGTAAAAATAGTTATGCCAATAACTGATGATGAAAAAGAAGGTCGTTGTTTATATTTTACTCGTGCCACTGCACCATATATAAGGAATCCAGAAAAATCAAAAACACACAATTTTTATCATCATATAGGTATTTATGTTTATAAGGCTTCTTCACTTAAAAAGATGGTATCTCTTCCAGTTGGAGTTTTAGAAGATAGAGAAGCACTTGAACAATTAAGAGCATTAGAAGCAGGTATGCATATCCGTGCAAAAATTATTGAAAAAATGAAATTGATTGATGAGGCACCTGCGGATATAAATACAAAGGAAGAATACGAAGAATCTTTAAAATACATAAAATAAAAAAGGGGAGGTTGAACCTCCCTTAATTTTTAATGAGCATCTTTCCAATTATCTGCGACACCTACTTCTGCAATTAAAGGAACTGATAATTGTATTACATTTTCCATAGTATTTTTAATAATTGAAGTTGCATAATCAACTTTATCTTCTTTTACTTCAAACACTAATTCATCATGCACTTGAAGAAGCATACGAATATCATCAGTTAAATTTTCTTCTTTTAATATTTTTTGAATTTTTACCATTGCAATTTTTAAAATATCAGCGGCACTTCCTTGAATAGGAGCATTGATAGCAGCTCGTTCCGCATAAGATTTAAGTTTAGGATTATTTATATTTGCAATAAAAGATTTTCTATTAAACATAGTTTCAACAAATCCATTTAAATGAGCAAAATTCTTAATCTTTTCCATATATGTTTTAATTTCTGGGAAGTTACGAAAATAATTATCAATATATTCTTTTGCTTCATTTTGAGAAATTCCCAATTGATTGGCAAGTCCAAAAGGTGATATTCCATAAATAATTCCAAAATTAATAGCCTTTGCATTTCTTCTAATATCAGGAGTCATCATATCCTCGGCTATACCAAAAACTTGAGAAGCGGTTCTTGTATGAATATCTACATTGTCAATAAAGGCTTGTTTTAAATTTTTTACATCTGCAATATCCGCCATTAAACGAAGCTCTATTTGAGAATAATCACATGCAAGAATTTTGAAACCTTTTTCAGCAATGAAAGATTTTCTTATATCTTTACCAAGATCCGTTCTTATAGGTATATTTTGTAAATTAGGATTATTGGATGAAAGTCTACCAGTGGAAGTCCCACATTGAAAATAATTAGTATGAATTCTTCCATCACGTTTTAAAATTTGATTTGGTAAAGTATCACTATAAGTTCCTTTTAACTTGGAAATTTCGCGATATTTTAAAACATAATCAGCTATTTCAAAACCTTGAAAAGAAAGCTTTTTCAAAATATCAATATCCGTTGAAAATTCATTATTATTTTTTACCTTATCAGGATAAGGGATTTTCATTTTTATAAACAACATATCGGCAAGTTGTTTAGGAGATATGATATTAAATTCCTCTTTTGTGATATCAAAAATTTTAGTTTCAAGTTCATCTAAAATATTTTGGAATTCCTCACTTAAAACATTAAGTCTATCCACATCAATTTTAATACCCCATTCTTCCATATCAAATAATACATAAAGAAGAGGTAAATCAATATCCTTATAAACCTTTAAAAGATTAGATTCGTTTTTAAATCTTTCATTAAAAATATTATAAAGACGAAGAGTTATATCAGCATCTTCTGCGGCATAATCAAGAGCCTTATCCAAACTTACATTATCAAATGGGATTTGATTTTTCCCACTGCCACATACATCGGTATAATGAATGGTGGAATAATTAAGATGTATTTTTGCCAAATCATCCATGTTATGAAGATTTTTAGTGCTATCCAAAACATAACTCATAATCATAGTATCTTCTACTGGAAACACATTTATGCCAAGTTGTTTAAAGATATGCATATCATACTTAATATTATGACCAATTTTTATTACATTTTTATCTTCAAGTAATTCTTTAAGATACTTTAATATATCATCAATAGATAATTGATTTTCCAATAAAATATCTTTTCCATCATTGAATAAATCACTTCCATCAAATACAATTTTTTTATGATGAATAGGAATATAACAAGCTTTACCTTCCTCCACAGCAATAGAAATTCCCACGATTCCCGCCTCTAAACTATTAAGACCGGTTGTCTCAGTATCAATTGCAAAAATTCCTTTATTTTTGCATAAATCAATCCACTTTAAAAGAGTTGGAACATCCCTTACCAATTCATAATTTTTTTCAATTTGATAGGTATTAGGTTTTATAACTTCTTCACTTTGAACTTGATGATTATCAATATCATTTGAATTTAATATATTAGCATATTCTTTAACAAATTTTTCAGCTTTAGGAATTAAAGATTTGAATTCCATTTCATTTAAAAAAGCGATGATTTTATTTTCATCAATTGGCGTCCTTTTCAATTCACTAATAGGAGTATCTAAAGGCACATCATTTTTAAGTGTAGCAAGTTGTTTTGAAATTCTTGCAATTTCAGCATTATTTTCAATAGTCTCCCTTCTTTTATCTTGTTTAATATTTCTTGCATTAAGAAGTAGATTTTCAAGAGAACCATATTTGTTAATAAGCTCACTTGCAGTTTTAGGACCAATACCTTTTACTCCTGGAATATTATCGGAAGAATCACCAATCAAAGCTTGAACATCTACAACAAGTTTAGGACTTACACCGAATTTATCAAGCACTATTTGCTCATTTATATATTTTTGTTTCAAAGGATCAAAGATAGCAACATTATCATCTAAAAGTTGCATCAAATCTTTATCTGATGAATAAATGACAACACTATCACCATTATTTTTTGCAATATTGGAATAAGTCGCAAGTAAATCATCGGCTTCAAATCCAATTTGTTCAATGGAAGGAAGATTGAAAGCTTCTACAGCTTTTCTAATATATGAAAATTGCGGAACCAATTCTACGGGAGTTTCCAATCTATTAGCTTTATATTCAGGATAAATATCATTTCTAAAATTCTTACGTGCCGCATCAAAAATAACAGCAATTATTTCATCTTTTCCATCTCTTTCAATAAGAAGTTTAAGAAGCATATTACAAAAACCATATACCGCTCCCACCGGTAAATTATCACTTCTTGAAATAGGGGGCAAAGCGTAAAATGCACGAAATATATATCCCGAACCATCAATCAAAATATATTTTTTATTCATAAAAATCCTTTCCATGTTTATTTAGAATTATTATATAGTCAAAGATAAAAAAAACAATAAAATAAAACTTGCATTTTTTCATAATAATGATACTTTCAAAATAAAAATATATGGAGTAAAAAATGAGTTTAAAATATGAAGTTTTAGAAACAGATGGAAAATCCCGTTTAGGTATATTACACACAAAACACGGAGATATACATACCCCATGTTTTATGCCAGTTGGCACTTGTGCAAGTGTGAAGGCACTTCGTCCCGAAGATGTTGAAGCAACCGGAGCAGAAATAATTTTGGGTAATACTTATCACTTAATGCTTCGTCCAACGGCTGAGTTAGTATCAAAAATGGGGGGACTTCATAAATTTATGAATTGGCCTAAACCAATTTTAACTGATTCCGGTGGTTTCCAAGTAATGAGTTTGGAAGGTTTAAGAAAAATAACCGAAGAGGGAGTTGAATTCCAATCTCATATTGATGGGGGAGCAAAACATCTTTTAACTCCGGAAAGATCCGTTGAAATACAAAATATGTTGGATAGTAATATAACAATGTGTTTTGATGAATGCTTATCATGGCCAGTTGATAAAGAAAAAGCAACACAATCAATGCGTATGTCAATGAGATGGGCAAAACGTTCCTATGATGCCTTTGAAAATAGGGAAGGTTATGGAATATTTGGCATAGTGCAAGGAAGTATGTATAAGGATTTAAGATTGGAATCCATTGAAAAATTGACTGCAATAAATTTTGATGGTTATGCAGTTGGAGGTTTGGCAATAGGAGAGCCTCAAGAAATGATGTTTGAGGTTTTGGATTATACAGTTGAAAATCTTCCGGATAATAAACCACGTTATCTTATGGGTGTAGGGAAACCAAGTGATATAGTGGGTGGAGTTTTAAGAGGTATAGATATGTTTGATTGTGTGATGCCAACAAGAAGTGGTCGCACAGGTCAAGCCTTTGTTCGTGGTGGTTTTATAAATATAAATAATGCATGTTATAAAGACGATGATAAACCGTTGGATGAACAATGCCAATGTCCAACTTGTCAAAAATATACAAGAGCATATTTACATCATTTATTTAATGCAAAGGAATTGTTAGGTTATACTCTTCTTTCCCACCATAATATATGGTATTACCAAGATTTAATGAGAGATATCCGTAAGGCAATAAAGGAAAATCGTTATAAAGAATTTGCCGAAAATTTCTTTAAAACAAATAAATGCTAAATATATATTGACAAAATAAAAATATTCTATATATTACTTTCATTATGACAAAAAATGAATTAGAAACTTTGTTAAAACAATTAGAGGAATTAAAAAGTTATGATATGATTCCATCTAATGTTTATAGACGCTTATATTCATTAGTAATGTATAAGTGTAGTAAATGTAAATTCTTTCATAATGGTAAATGTACATCTCATATTAAATCATTTAAGATACAGAAGAATTGCTATTATAATGAAAAGTTATTAGTAAACTATTTATTTATGTTAGAATATGTAAAAAATACAGCATATGAAATCGTATATAAATATAAACATCAATATATAAATGAAATGTATGATAATTTAATTGATGGATTTTTAAGTATATATAATAAAATTCCACCTTCTACACATGAAAAAATATTAAATGAAATATCAAACTTTTGTATTGGTTGTTCAATATGCAATAAATTCAAAGAAAATTGTAATGCAGATTCCAAATATAGAGAAAAAAATAATTGCCATCTATCTTATGAAAGAATGCAAAATTTATTAGATGAAAATACACGTTAAATTTGTTTTTTGTATTTTTCAAACTTTTCTAAAATTGTTTTTGGAATTTTGACTTGATAAATTGAACTAACGGGAAGATTTCTTAATTCTAATCCGGCATAGGAAATACGAATAAGTTTATTTACTTGATACCCCAAAGCTTGCATGACTTTTCTAATTTCCCTATTTTTCCCTTCACAAAGTTTAATGGTAAGCCAAGAATTAGAAGACATTTTTTTATCAATTTTAACATCAATAGATTTATATTGCACACCATCAACATTGATACCATTTTTAAGTTTTAAAATGTCATCATTTGATGGACAACCTCTTACCCTCACCTTATAAATTCGTTCAAAATGATTTTTTGGATTTTCCATAAAACGTTTAAATTCTCCATTGTTTGTAAGAAGTAAAAGCCCTTCTGAATTTAAATCCAATCTTCCAATGAAAAGAAGCCTTCCATATATATCACCAATATCATCAAAAATGGTTTTTCTATTTTTTTCATCATTAGAAGTTGTAATCACACCTACCGGTTTATGATAAATAAAAAGTTTAATTTCATCTTGTTTTAAAATTTCTTTTCCATCTACCAAAATGATATCATTATTATCAACATCAAGAGCAGGAGAGGATATAATTTCCCCATTTACACTTACCATACCATCAATGATTTTTCGCTCAGCTTCTCTTCTTGAACAAAGACCGGAAGATGCAATAACTTTGGCGATTCGCTGTTTTTCTTTAAACATTTATCCTCTCTTATTTGCAATGGAACAAATATTAAAAAGTATTTGTGAAAGAATAATTTCTTGAGGATAATTAGTAATTTTACACATAATTTCCGCTTGATTTAATTTTGAAATAATTTTGATAATTTTATCTGTATTCCAAAATTTAAGTTGCCTTTCATAAGATGGTTTAAGTTTGAAAAAAATAGGTGGTTTAGAATTATCAATTACAAATGAAATATTTTTTCCATTTTCCACTTCACCAGCCATGAAATAAAGAGCTTTAAAATGAAACAATACCAATCGTAAAAGTTGTACTGGATAAATTCCTTCATTTAAAAGTCTTGGTAAAATTGTTGATAATTTTTTTGTGTTTCCTTCTGCCACAGCCAAAGGTAAATCGGACATATTTAACAAAGAAGAATCCATCACACAATCAATTGCATCATCAATTGTGATTTCATCTTTACCATAAAGATAAAGACAAAGTTTTTCCAATTCCATTCTTGTGGTTGCTCTATTTTCACCGAAATTTTCACGAAGATATAATAATACTTCATCTGGAATTTTTTTGATTCCATTTTTAATTAAAGTTTGTCTTATCAAATTTGATAAATTTTCACCATCATCATTATAATTTGGAAGCACAGCCAATTTTGAATTATTTTCAAATAATAAACGTAATTTGGACGATGGAGTAAGTTCATCGGCAGATACAATTATAAAAGCTTCCAACGTATCATTTTTTGAAAATAATTCTTTTAATATATCGGCAATATCATTTGTTGCATCTTTAATTTTAATTACTTTTTTTGAAGAAAGAAATGATATTGTAGTAGCCTCATCAATTAACTTTGAAGGATCGTTTTTTATATCTTCTGGTTTTAAATCAAAGACGGAAAATCCATCACTATCATCAGGAGCAATTGTAAAAGATGCAAGATTGAAATTTTCTAATACTTGCCCTCTATCAGGTCCATAAAATAAAATTCCCAAAAAATTAGAAAATTTATTTTTTAAAGCCATATTGAAATCATTTTGCTTTAACTTTACCATTTTAATAATTCGTTAAAAAAGTTATAATTGAAAAATAAATTTGTTCGGCAATGCTATTTATTGCAAGTTTAATTGCATTTAATTTTAACATCTCAGTTGAAAATTGATCTTTTAAAATATTATAAGATATTTGAGAAGTTGCATTTTTTTGTAAAAGGGTTTTATGATTTCCCGCTTCAATCAATGTATAATTTGCATTCAAAGTGATTAAGTAAGATGAAGCAATACCATCATTTTTAATTGTATAATCTGAAATATTAGGTTGAGATAAACTTATATTTAAATAATATTTAGGTTTTTCAGGTTTACCATTAGGTGTTAATTTATTAAGTAAATTATTGCGAAGTTCAATTCCTCTTGCCCCATCAAAACCTCTAACAGGGTTAATTGCAATCAACGAAGTTTTTTCACTTAAATCATTATAAATAGTTTTTTCGTATAAAGGTTTGAACCCACACGATGAAAGAAATATAAATAAAGAAAAATAAATAATTTTATATATTTTCATTTTTTTCACTTTTGCTAAGATAATTAAACAAAGCCTTTATAACATTAGAAACTGTTTTGAAAGTAGGCTCATCTTTTGTTTCCACCATGATATCGGCCTTTGCATAAATTGGATATCTTTCATCAATAAGTTTTTTAAGTATTTTTGATGAATCATAATTTAATAACAAAGGTCTTGTATCTTTAAAACTTGTTCTTTTAACAAGTAAATCTAAATCAGCTTTAAGCCAAATTGTGATAGCCTTTTCTTTTGTAAGTTTTCTAACATTATCAATGATGAAAGCACCTTCGCCTGTGGATAAAATTTTAATTTGATTATCTGATAATAATCTATTTATTACCTTATCTTCCACACGTCTGAATTCTTTTTCACCATAAATTGAAAAAATATCTACAACTGAACAACCGGCGGATTTTACAATTTCGCTGTCTGAATCAATAAAAGGTAAATTTAATTTTTTTGAAAGTAATTTACCAACAGAAGTTTTTCCAGCCCCCATAAGTCCCACTATGACAATTGGTTTGTTAATTTTCTTTTTTAAAATTTCAATATCAATCATAATCATCTCATATTATTTTTTTATATTTATAACATTATAAAATAATAAATAAAATAAAAAAATATAAAAAATAAAAAGAATATAAAATATTTACAAAAGATAATTTTTTTGTTAATATAAAAGAAATTAAATAGGAGATTATAATGAGTTTATTTGAATCATTTTTGGGTTTTGCATCAAAAAATCAAAAAAAGATTGTCGCTACTACTCAAATGGCTTTAAGGGGTATTCCTTGGACGGTTGGGGCAATATGTGTTTTTGGTGGAGTTTATGGCTTACCTGCATATTTAGGAATTACTTATCCAAAAGAAATAATTGCATTATTGGAAAAACAAAAACATCTTCCAGAGGCATATAAACTTTGGTGGACTATAACTAATTGGGAAAAAATCGATAAAGATAAATATGATAACATATATGCAAAAAATCATAAAATGACACCGACAAAGGCACAATCATTACTTGATAATTTAAAAATAAAGTAAATATGACTTGACTTTAAGTCAAAAAAGAATAAAATATAACAAATCGTAGGGAAGATGGCTGAGCGGTCAAAAGCAACAGACTGTAAATCTGTCGCCTTCGGGCTACGTAGGTTCGAATCCTGCTCTTCCCACCATTTCAAAAGAATTTCCATAAAATCCTATTTACTATAAAAGAAAATTTTGCTATAATATTTCACAAAATAAGGAGATATTATGTCAAAATTGAGAATGCTTCCTGGACGTCCATATCCATTGGGTGCAAATTATGATGGAAGAGGCACTAACTTTGCCCTTTTTTCCCGTAATGCAGAAAAAGTTGAACTTTGTTTTTTTGATGAAAAAGGAAAAACTGAACTTGCAAGGGTTGAACTTCAAGAATATACAGATGAGGTTTGGCATTGCTATATTCCAGAGGTAAAACCAGGACAACTTTACGGCTATCGTGTTTATGGTAAATATTCACCAAACGAAGGACATCGTTTCAATGGAAATAAACTTTTAATTGATCCTTATGCAAAGGCTATGTTTGGAAAAATAATTTGGTCCAGTGCACTTTTCCCATATAAACTAAATTCTCCGGATAAGGATTTATCTTTTGATGATAGAGATAGTGCAAAATACATGCCAAAATGTGTTGTTATTGATAATAACTATAAATGGCAAAATAATGATAAACCAGGCACAAGAAGAAGTAATTCAATAATCTATGAATTACATGTAAAAGGTATCACAAAACAAAATCCAAAAATTCCAGAAAAAATTCGTGGTACTTTTGAGGCTCTTGCCCATAAAAATATGATAAAATATTTTAAAGATTTGGGTATAACAGCAATAGAACTTCTTCCATCACAGGCCTTTTTTCTTGGCTCCATTCCGGAAAGAAAAGGACTTTATAATTATTGGGGATATAATACTGCAAACTTCTTTACTCCAGAGCCAGCATATTTATATTCAAAGGATATAAACGAGTTTAAAGCCTTAGTTGATAAATATCATGCGGAAGGTTTGGAAATAATAATGGATGTGGTATATAACCATACACCAGAAGGAAATCATCTAGGTCCAATGTTTTCATTTAAAGGTATTGATAACTCTTATTACTATAGGCTTATGAAAGATGATAAAAGATATTATGATGATTCTACTGGTTGCGGAAATACTTTAAATTTTGATAATCCAAGAGTTGTTCAAATGACAATGGATTCACTTCGTTATTGGGCAACAGAAATGAAAATAGATGGGTTTAGATTTGATTTAGCAGTATCACTTGGTAGAAGTGATGATGGTTTCAAAACTGAATCTGATTTTTATGATGCCATTGCGCAAGATCCAATTCTTCAAAAGGTGAAAAGAATTGCAGAACCATGGGATGTTGGATTAGGTGGATACCAAGTTGGAAATTTCCCTCCTGGATGGAGTGAATGGAATGGAAGATATAGAGATACAACTCGTCGTTTTTGGCGTGGCGATGATGGACAAATAGGAGATATGGCCACACGTTTTACAGGTTCGGCTGAATTATTTGATAAGTATGGAAGACGTCCATGGTCCACTATAAATTTCATAACAGCTCATGATGGCTTTTGTATGAATGATTTAGTATCATACGATTATAAACATAATGAGGCAAATGGAGAAGACAATCGCGATGGAGATAATGGAAACGAAAGTTATAATTATGGGCAAGAAGGTAATACCCGTAATCCAGAAATAAATGAAATAAGAATAAGGCAAATGAAAAACTTTTTTGCAACACTTATGTTATCCCAAGGTCTTCCAATGATGCTTGGCGGTGATGAGATGCGTCGCACCCAAAACGGAAATAATAATGCTTATTGTCAAGATAATAAAATAAGTTGGTATAATTGGAATCTTTTAGTTAAAAATAAGGAATTATATGATTTTGTGAAAAAAGTCATATCAATAAGAAAGCAACATATAGTATTTCGTCGTTCAAAATTTTTCAAAGGACAAAGGATTCCAGGGACAAGGAATAAAGATATAACTTGGTTAACACCGGCTGGAATTGAAATGACAACAAATGATTGGCATAATCCAAAAAATAAAACATTGATATTTAAAATATCCGGTGAAGCAGGTGATAAATTCCATCTTGATAAAAATGGAAATGCTACCCCAGATAATAACTTCTTTATAATAATGAATGCGGATACAAAGAAAATAAAAACTATTATTCCGCCGACACAACCACCATATAAGAATTGGTATTTAATGTTTGATACATCAGGTTATAATAAAGAAGATTCCATCATACAAAATACAATAATGGTTCAACCACGAACATTTATATTACTAATTGCTAAATGACAATATATTGAAATTTAGAATTTAATCCTTATATATATAAGGCATACTTGACTATACCTAAAAAAGTTGCTAACCTATCAATTTATAAAAAATAAAAGGAATGAATATGGTTGAAAAAATAAAAGAAAATGATATGCAAAACGAAAACATTAAAAACGAAGTGATGAATGAAAATGAAGATATGTGTCTTCTTCCACTTCGTGATATAGTTGTTTTTCCTTCTATGTTAGTTCCAATATTTATAGGAAGAGGTAAATCCATTGCTACAATAGAAGAAGCAATGAAACGCGATAAAAAAATAGTTGTGGTTGCACAACGTGATGGCAATATAAATAATCCAAATCAAAAAGATTTATTTGAAATAGGGGTCAAAGCAAACATCATACAAATGTTGAAACTTCAAGATCACACAATAAAATTGTTAATTGAAGCAACCGATAAAGTTAAAATCAATACATTAAATATGTCAAAACCATATTTAACTGCATCAATTGAATACATAAACGAAGATTTATATAGTGATGATAAGGATATTGAAATTTTGACTCGTGCAATAATAAATACATTTACACGTTATGCACGATTAAACAAAGATATGATGATTGAAAATGTATCTGATATAGATAAAATCAATAATCCTATTTTATTAATTGATACAATAATAATGAGTTTAAATACAAAGGTTGAAAAGAAACAAGAAATACTTGAAACAAATAATTTAAAAGGTAAATTGGAAAAACTCTATGCTATTTTGGAAACGGAACTTGAATTTGTAAAAATAGATAGACGTATAAGAAATCGTGTAAAACAATCCATTGATAAAAATCAAAAGGAATTTTACTTAAACGAACAAATGCGAGCCATACAAAAAGAACTTGGAGAAGATGATGAAGATTTTATAATGCTTGAAGAAAAATTGGAAAAATTAAATCTTCCAAACCAAGCATTGTTAAAAGCAAAAAATGAATTAAAGAAATTGAAGAAGATGTCTCCACAATCACCTGAGGCAAGTGTGATAAGAAATTACATTGATTGTATTTTTGAACTTCCATGGTCTAAAAAAAGCGAACTTCAAACCAATATAGATTTGGCGGAAGATATTTTAAATAAGGAACATTATGCACTTGAAAAGGTAAAGGAACGTATTTTGGAATTTTTAAGTGTGCAAAAAAGAGTAGGGTGCTCAAAGGGAACAATCCTTTGCTTTATGGGTCCTCCTGGGGTTGGAAAAACATCTCTTGGAAAATCCGTTGCACATGCTACAGGTAGAGTATTTGAAAAACTATCTCTTGGAGGTGTTCATGACGAAGCGGAAATAAGAGGACATCGTCGCACCTATATTGGTTCACAATGTGGAAAAATATTAAACACAATGAAAAAAGCCGGTGTTATAAATCCGCTTATTATGCTTGATGAAATTGATAAAATGGGAAATGACTATAAGGGCGATCCTGCAAGTGCTATGTTGGAAGTTTTAGATCCCGAACAAAATAATGCCTTTAACGATCATTATTTGGATATAGATTATGATTTATCAAATGTGATGTTTATTGCTACGGCAAATAGTTATGATATTCCAAAACCTCTTCTTGATAGAATGGAAATAATTGAAATTTCCGGTTATACCGAGGAAGAAAAACTTGAAATTGCAAAGCATCATATAATTCCAAAAACCTTATTAAAAAATGGATTAACAAAGGATGAATTTTTAATTACCGATGATGCAATTAGAGATATTATAAGATATTATACAAGAGAATCCGGAGTTCGTGGATTGGAACGTCAAATTGATAAATTGATGAGAAAATCCGTCCTTAAATTATCAAATAATATGGACGATTCTACCGAAGATTTATTTAATATAAATAATAAAAAGAAAACAAGCCCAACCCAATCTATGATAAAAATTACAAAGGATAATTTAAAAGATTTCTTGGGTATTCAAAGATTCGATTATGGTAAAAGCGAAACCAAAGATGCCATAGGTATGGTAACCGGTCTTGCTTGGACCGAAGTAGGAGGAGAACTTTTACAAATAGAATCCGTTGCAATGATGGGTAAAGGTTTAGCGGTTTTTACTGGAAAACTTGGTGATGTTATGAAGGAAAGTATTGAAACTGCAAAATCTTATGTAAGGGCAAATTCTCTTAAATTTGGTATCAATCCAAAAATTTGGGATAAATTGGATATTCATATCCATGTTCCCGAAGGAGCCACACCAAAGGATGGCCCTTCCGCTGGAATTGGAATGATGACTTCAATAGTTTCCACTCTTACCGAAATACCAATAAGAAAGGATATAGCAATGACGGGAGAAATCACATTGCGTGGTCGTGTTCTTCCAATTGGTGGGTTAAAGGAAAAATTGCTTGCCGCATTACGTGGAGGTATAAAGGAAGTTTTAATTCCTTATGAAAATATTAAGGATTTAGAGGAAATCCCACAACTTGTAAAAGATGGATTAAAAATCACTCCGGTAAAAACTGCGGACGAAGTTTTAAAATCCGCTTTAACACAAGCATTAAAACCAATAAAACAAGAAGAAAATTTATTTGAAACGATTTTGAAAACCCCACAAACACCAATAAGTATTCAATAAATTGTTTTCATTTTGTTCTTGACTTTTTATAAAAAATAGTGTATATTAAAATATGACTAATAGGATAATTCTCTCTCTCCATATTATTTTGTTAGTTATTTTGATTTTTTAACTAATCCACATATATTTATGTGGATTTTTTTATTTATGAAAGGAGTTTTAATGAAAAAATTTTTTACAATAATATATAATTTTTTAAAAAAATGTTTTGTAAATGAATCCGGTCATATAAGATTGAAAAGATTGCTTGCAACCTTATTGATATTATCTTATATAGGGATATCAATTTACAATAAACATTTTGAAAATCCCTCACAAATTTTAAGTTTATTATTGGGAGTTTAAAATGAGCAATACAAAATTAGATAAAGTCAAAAATATTTTGAATAATATGCTCGAAACTCCACTTGAAAAAAGAGATGAAAAATGGTTTGAGGAATATAAAAAATACCTCACAATAGAAACAAAATTATTTCAACAAAAAGAATTGGATGAAAATGGTAGATAAAATTAAAACATTTATGTTTCAAATTATATCGGGGCTTCTTGCCCTGATTTTTTTTTATTATAAAGGGAAAAAGAAAGGTCAACAAGAAGAAAGGATAAAAACACAAAATGAAACAATTAAAAAAATTAAAAGCAAAAATGAAATTGCTTTATCTATTTCTAATACCGATATTAACAAATTGCACTATCGGGACAAATGATAGTTTTTGCCTCCTCTATACCCCATTGCTTCCAAGTATAAATGATACAAAAGAAACAATACAACATTTAAATATTTATTATGAACTATATGAAATGGAATGTAAATAATGTATGATTTAATAAAAAAATATGAAGGATTTAAAAGCCATTCTTACCAATGTCCATCTGGAATTTGGACAATAGGTTATGGATCAACATATATGAATGATGAACCTGTAAAAAAGGGTATGAAAATCACACAACAAGAAGCCGAAAATCTTCTTCATAAATGGATAGAAAAAGAAGTATTACCATACATCAAAGATTTAACATTAAAAGAAAAACAAAAAGAAGCACTAATCTCTCTCATTTATAATATAGGAGGTCCAGCTTTTCAAAAATCAAAATTACGAATCGCAATAAAAAATAAAGATTATAGTGAGATATGTAAACAATGGGACTTTGGTTTTAATTCGGGATTAAAAGGATTGATAAAAAGAAGAATAGAAGAACTATATATTTTTATAAACGAAATATAATATTTTTATATTTTTTGCATTACATTCCTATTTTTAGACTTAAAATTATTGCAATACAATATTTTATATCATATTATGCAAGCGACAACGGATGGCATATCAATTTTGCAAATTTTAAGGAGGGGGAAAATGCAAAAGAATATTTCGTGTTTTATTTATATAATGTTATCATTCATTTTAACCAATTGTGGTGGTGTATCATTATTGGAAATTCCAGTTATAACACCACCCCATGAAGATGGTGGAGACTCTTCTTCTAATCCAGATGAGCAAGAACCTATTCCAAGTGAAGAAGAATTAAAGAAAATTGTGAACGAAGTTTTAATAAATGGAGAAAACATTACACCAATTTATTCTAATACAATAAACTCTTTGGATATAGAAAATAATAATATAGAATTTATTGATGATAAAAATGGTTCATATACAAATTCCATAGATGATAATATAACAAAATTTAATTTTAAAATTAGTAATTTCAAAGATAAAGGATCTTTTTATGAAAATGTAAATGCAAATGGTGATACATTGATATTGTCCGGAAAGCATTTAGGTCTATCCTATGCTGATATAGGAATGATATATAATTCAAATAATTATACTTTATTAAATAATATGTATGATACAACAAAAGTAATTGCAAAGGATGAGATAAACAAAGATACAAATTTAACCTTTACCGGTAAGACTTTGGCTACTATTACTACTGGCTATGATACGGATAAAGATTTTCTAACTGGAAACATAGAATTAAATTTAAATAATGGCGATGAAAATTTGGTAATATCTTTTGATAATTATTATACATTTTCATGGGATAATAAATATGTTAGAATAAAAGGAGAAAATAATATTGATCATAAATATGATGATATTGGAGATGGTATGACTACTTTAAATTTTAATTCAATATATCTAGGAGATTCTAATATTCCAAGTGAAGTGATAGGAGATTATCAACTAACAAATACAAATTTTATAATAAATGGTATATTTGCAGGTAAAAATACATCTAATATTTAACATTGACAAATAAACATACTTTTTATATCTTTTAAAAAAAATAAAGGGAATAAATATGCAAAAAATAGAAAAACTAAAAGAAACAATGCCATATCATTTATATGATGATAGGTATATATATTATTTTACTAAAAATTCATTAAGAATTATTAATTATGTGAACCCACTTGATGTTGTGGAATATCAATTGGATAAAGATGAAATTTTTATTGATGCTTTTGTATTAAATACAAAAACAAAGGAAATGGTTGATTTCAATATTTACTCTTCTTTTGGTATAAAAGATAGTTTCCCAGATGTATTTAAAACACTTATAAAGAGTAGGGATATAGAAATATTGAAAAGTAATAATATGCTAAAAATAATTGATAAAGAAAGTCAAAAAATAATCGCAAAAATTAAAAATGGATTATTGGAATATCTTGATTTATTAAATACAAAAACCATAGGTGATAATTTCTTATTTATTAATAATAGTTTGAAAAAACTCACTGCAAATTTTGTGGATAATATTGGTGAAAATTTTTTATTTTCAAATAATACATTAAAAAAAGCTCAATTTGAAATGTTAAAAAAAATTGATGATAACTTCCTTGAAAATAATTATTCTATAAGGAGTATATATGCACCATTATTACAAGATTATCCTGAAAGATTTAAGCGGGTAATTATACATAGAGCAAATAAATATTTAAGACATAGCTTATTAACAAAAGCAACCTTATATCAAAAATAAAAATCCTCCCGAATGGGAGGTTTTTTTATTTAAGTGGAAGTTCAATTTTTACTAATAATCCCCCTAATTTTTTTCCATCAAGAAGAGAAATTTCCCCACCATGTTGATGTATGATTTCTTGAACTATTGAAAGTCCCAAACCAACCCCACCTGTGGAAGAATTTCTTGAATCTTCTAAACGAGTAAAAGGCTTCAACATATCATCTCTTTTATCAGCCGGTATACCATTACCATTATCTTCAATGAATATGTTAAGAGCTTCAGGATCTTTCTTTATATCAATTATGATTTTTTTATTTGAATACCTTATTGCATTTGTAATTATATTTGCAATGGCTCTTTCAAATGCAGAAGGTCTAATCACGGCAAAATAACTACGATTCGTATTGACTACTATATCATAGTTTCCTTTATTTAATTTTCTTACTACATTTTTAATGAGCGAAGTGATATTTGTTCTTTGAGATTGTTCTGGAATATTACCCTTTGCATAATCTAAGTAAGAGTTAATCATTTTTTCCATATCTTCAATATCATTTAATAAAGCATATTGCAAATCTTTATCATCACAAAATTCCAATTCCAATTTCATACGAGTTAAAGGAGTCTTTAAATCATGAGAAATACCGGATAACATATTTGTTCTTGATTTCAAATAACGTTGCATACGATTATATGTTTTGATGAAAGCTTTACCAGCATCTCTTATTTGAATTGGACCGGTAGGATTAAAGTTTTTAATTTCTTCACCACGTCCAGCTTTTTCAAGAGCATCGGTTAAATTTTTAATAGATTTAACTTGGTTTTTTGCAAAAGGTATAGCAATAGCCAAGAAAATAATTATGCCACCAATAGTCCATAAAAAGAATATATAAATAGTTTTTGAAAAAACTGATTTAAGAGTTGAACTTATGACCAAAACACCATTTGGATATTGGATTCTAATTTCCAAAAGATTACTATCTTCGGACGCAAAAAGAGAATAAGGATATTTAATATTTTGATTTAAAAATCTTCTTATATATCTAAGAGATAAATGATCCAATCTTTTTGAATATTTAGGTTGTTTAATTTTTTCATTTTCCAAAAATTCAATATCCATGGAATAATTTTTCTTAACCATTTTTTGTGTTTCAATAAAATCCTCCTCGGTTTTATCTTCCGCCTTTAAATCCATGATGGTAAGAACATTACCGGCAAAAATGGTTGCACTTTGATTTGAAATATTTTTCCAATGTCTTTTATAAAAAATATAACCACTTAATACTTGTGATAAAAGTAAAGGAAGTATTATAAGTATAAGCATTCTAGCCATAATTCCTTTTGGGAAATATGTTCTAATTTCAAAAATATGTTTTAGTTTATTTAACATTGGTGTCTCCTTATACAACAAATTTATAGCCTTTATTTCTAATAGTTAAAATGATTTCAGGTGTTTTAATATCATTTTCAATTTTTTTTCTAATTCTTGTTATGATGACATCAACACCTCTTTCATCATTGATATTTAAAAACTTTGCGATATCTTCACGTGAAATAATTTGATTTTTATTTGATATAAAAAAGGAAATTATTTTTTGTTCAACATCGGTAAGTTTAATAATTTCATTTTGTTTTTTTAAAATGCCATTATCTATATTATATTGATAATTGGAAAAATGAAATATTTTTTTATCAGTATTTTTTTGATTTATTCTTTTTAAAATATTTTTAATTCTTAATAATAATTCTTTCGGTTCAAAAGGTTTTGATAAATAATCATCAGCCCCATTTGATAATACATCAATTTTACTTTCAATATCATTTACGGCAGTTAACATTATGATAGGAGTATCAATATATTGATTGCGAATATCCTTAATGAAATCCAATCCATTTTTAATGGGCATCATTTTATCCACTACAATTAAATCAAAAGAAATATATTGAATAAGTTCTTGAGCTTTTAAAGCATTTTCAGCAAGGGATACAAGGAAACCTTCCTTTTTTAAAAATTTTTTTAAAAGAGTCCTTATTCTATCATCATCATCAATAACCAAAATATGTGCGATATAAGGATTACTATCCATTACTTATCCTTTTTATCAATAGGTATTACCTCATATTGCCCAGGAGCAATTTTATAATTTTCACTATTACAAGAACCGGACAAACAATCATTAGGATTTACCTTTTTCATATTAGAGTCTGTATATTGAAATTTCATCAATACATAACCATTATTACCACCACTACTTGCCCCAGTCATACCAGTAGAATAATAAGCACCAATAATACCATAATCAAGATCCACATAATCAATATTATAAATATTATAAGATGTAGAAGGTAAATCTGATGTTAATTGACATTTATAATTATTATCCCTAATCAAAGCTTGCTTATTTGCGGAAATTTCAATTGTATTATGTGAAGATGTGCAAAAACTTTTTAAACCATTAGCATATAAATCATAGGATAACATAAAATTGATACTTTTTAAATTTTTTGAAAAAGATACATCGGTTATGGTAAGTGAAGGAATGTAAATCACACCTGCGGTTCCACCAATATTCACAGCATATTTTAAACCATTTGCAAGACAAGCTCTTGTAGTTGTGCTTGCTTCACATAAATATACTTTTGTTTTATCATTTATATATAATAAATTAGCCAATGAATTAAATAAAAAGTTTTGAGTCATTTTATCAGTCAATTCGGTGCAACCTTTTTGACGACAAATTACAATAGGCTTTGAATTATTGATGGCATTTATATCAAAGAAACCACCAGTTAATTGTGAATTTGTAGAAGGATATAAAGAATTTTCAATATCCTTTATTTGATTTAATTTATCTTTCACATCTTTTGTTGTTGTATCACTTGATAAAGGTTTTTTAGGAGATTTCATATTAGCTTCTTCATCTTCATTATTCCAAAAATCCCAAAAAGATGAAGCATGAGCAAAGGAATTATTAAAACCAAAACAAAAAATTCCTAATAATAATATAAATTTCAAATTACTTTTTTGCATTTTCTCTCCTTTTTTAAATACTTATTATATTTAATAGCACATAATATATTAAAATGTCCACACTTAAATTATAAAAATTTAATTTCTTTTGTTGCATTTTGATAAGATAATATTGTATTATAAAAAATATTTTAAGAAGGAAGTAAGGATTTATTAAAATGGAAATAAATATTTCTGGTGCCGGTGGTCGTATCCAAGCTGTGTATCATAAAAGTAATCAAGTGGGAGCTCCAATTGCGGTTATATTTCATGATGCTCCACAAAATGGTGGCAATATGAATGAAAAAGTTGCCTATACACTTTTTTATACATTTGCACAAAATGGATTCAATGTATTAAGATTTAATTTTAGAGGCATTGGCAATACCCAAGGAGTTTTTGAAAATGGCGAAGCAGAATTAACCGACGCTTCAACAATAGTTGATTGGATACAAGATCAAAATGAGGAATCAAATGAATTTTGGCTTGCAGGTGTTGGTTTTGGTGCATGGATAGCAATGCAAATTTTGATGAGAAGAATAGAAATCACCGGTTTTGTATCTGTTTCACCAAATGTAAAAAAATATGATTTTTCATTTTTTAACCCTGCACCATGCGATGGTTTAATAATTGGTGCTGAAAATGATACATCAATAAATGAAGAACAATTAAAAGCCTTTGTATCTTCTGTAAATAAACAAAAATCAGCCAAACTTGATTTTGCTAATATAAAAAATGCTAATCATAATTATGAAGGTAAATTAAAAGACTTATTTCAAACTATCCAATCTTATATAAATAAAAGATTGCCAAAGTCAAAATAAGTAAAAATTTACTTGACAATATTGTAAAATTAAGATAACATCACAAAATCAAATTAAAATAAAAAGGATTAAAAATGTCAAGAGTATGTGAAATAACAAAGAAAAAACCAATGTCTGGTCATAATGTTTCTCATTCTGAAATAAAAACAAAAAGAAGATTTTTACCAAATCTTCAAGTTGTATCTTTCTTATCAGAAATTTTGGGAACAAAAATTTCAATGCGTGTTTCAAGTCGCGGTTTGAAAACCGTTGAAACAAATGGCGGAATTGATGCTTATTTATTAAATACAGGTAATGCAAAATTAACTGATGAAGCAAAAAAAATAAAGGCAAGAATTCAAAAATGCCTTGATAAAAAATCACCTAAAAAATAATAAGGGGTAAAAAATGGCTAAAAAAGGCGTAAAAATGTTAATTAAATTAAGGAATCCAGAAACTGGAACCTTTTATACAACATACAGAAATCCAAAATCACCAAATACAACTGAAAAATTATCATTTAGAAAGTATGATAAAAAAACAAGAAAACATGAAATATTTGTTGAAAATAAAATCTAATTTTTATTCATATTATAATATTTAAATCTCTTTCAAAAGAAAGAGATTTTTTTATTTCTTAATTCTATATATTAAATAAAAAAACACCCTCTTAATTAAAAGAGGGTGTGGTAAAAGAGAATATATTATTTTTTATCTTCAAATTCTGCATCAACAACTTTTTCGCCATTTTCATTTGTTTGTTCTTGAGGTTGAGCCTCTTGACCAGCAGCTTGTTGAGCTTGATTTTGTTGATACATAATTTCTCCAAGTTTCATTGCAACTTGTGTTAAAGCATCGGTTTTAGCCTTAATTTCATCAAGTGTTGCATTTTCATTTGCAATTACTTCACGAACTTCTTTTATTGCATTTTCAACAGAAGATTTTGTTGCATCATCAACTTTTCCTTCAAGATCTTTTAAGGTTTTTTCACTTTGATGAGCAAGAGATTCAGCTTGGTTAACAGCTTCAATTCTCTCTTTTTTCTTTTTATCTTCTTCGGCATTTGCCTCTGCTTCTTTTACCATTTTTTCAATTTCATCATCAGATAGACCACCATCTGATTTAATGCTTATAGCTTGTTCTTTACCAGTTCCCTTATCTTTTGCGGAAACATGAGTAATACCATTTGCATCAATATCAAATGTTACTTCAATTTGAGGAACACCACGTGGAGCAGCTGGAATTCCAACCAAATCAAAAGCTCCAAGAAGTTTGTTATCTTTTGCCATTTCTCTTTCACCTTGGAATACTCTAATGGAAACAGCGGTTTGTCCATCTTCTGCAGTTGAAAAGACTTGAGACTTTTTTGTAGGTATAGTTGTATTTCTATCAATAAGTCTTGTGAATATACCACCCAATGTTTCTATACCAAGAGAAAGAGGTGTAACATCAAGAAGTAAAACATCTTTAACATCACCTTTTAATACACCACCTTGAATAGATGCACCAACAGCCACAACTTCATCTGGATTAACACCTTTATGAGGTTCACGACCGAAAAATTCTTTTACAACTTCTTGAACTTTTGGCATACGGGTTTGACCACCAACTAAAACAACTTCATCAATTTTTGATTTATCAATACCAGCATCTTTTAATGCTTTTTTACATGGTTCCAAAGTTTTTTCAATCAAATCCCCAACAAGAGATTCTAACTTTGCACGAGAAAGTTTTATATTAAGATGTTTGGGACCAGTTGCATCAGCAGTGATAAATGGTAAATTTATATCAGTTTGCATAGCAGTTGATAATTCAATTTTTGCTTTTTCTGCAGCATCTTTTAATCTTTGAAGAGCTAATTTATCAGCTTTCAAATCAATACCATTATTTTCTTTTTTAAATTCATCTGCTAAGAAATCAATGATTCTATTATCAAAATCTTCACCACCAAGGAAAGTATCACCATTTGTTGATTTTACTTCAAATACCCCATCTCCAATTTCAAGAATTGAAACATCAAATGTTCCACCACCAAGATCATAAACAGCAATGGTTCCAGATTTTTTCTTATCCAAACCATAAGCAAGTGCAGCAGCAGTAGGTTCATTTATAATACGAAGAACATTAAGTCCAGCAATTTTACCAGCATCTTTTGTAGCTTGTCTTTGAGAATCATTGAAATATGCAGGAACTGTTATTACAGCTTCTTCAACTTTTTCACCAAGATAAGCCTCTGCATCTTTTTTTATTTTTGCAAGAATATCAGCAGAAATTTGAGAAGGAGAATATTTTTTATCTCTAACTTCTACCCAAGCATCACCATTATCAGCTTTTACTATTTTATAAGGGACAAGCTCTCTATCTCTTACAACCATAGCATCATCAAATCTGCGACCTATAAGTCTTTTAACAGCATAAATAGTGCTTTCAGGATTAACAATAGCCTGATTTCTTGCAGAAGAACCAACTAATATTTCATTTTCATTTATTGCAACAACAGAAGGTGTAGTTCTTTTACCTTCGCTATTTTCAATAACTTTTGCTTCCCCATTATCCATATAAGCGAAGCAAGAATTAGTAGTTCCTAAATCAATACCAATAACTTTACTCATAATAAACTCCTTTTTTTATTGTTAAAAACATTACAAATAAAGATATAGGTATCCATTATAAATTTTTCAAGAAGCATAATTAATTTTTATTGAAAAAAGTTAAAAAATCGTGTAATATAAGAGAAAATCAGTAATAAAATGGAGAGGAAAAATGACAGCTCAAAACAAAAGAAAAAAGAAAACGACAAATAAAACAATGAACAAAGTATGGTTTTTAGTCGCACTATTAACATTGGGCGCCATTCCATCATATATGTTGTTAGCAGCTGACGAGCAAGGTGGCAAACAAGCTGAAACTATAGAAGCTGTTAATGTAGAGGCTAATCTTGAATATCCAAAAACCGGTACATCTGGCACAATGGTTCCAAGTATTGCAAGTGATTCCCTACAATATAGAACTGCACCTAATGAAGAATTTTATTGTTATTGTCTTCCTGAAAATAAAATAGAGGATAATTGTAAAAAAGGCACCTGTATCAATTGTGAAAATGATACAACTGGCACTTATGGAAGATGTAAAGTATCTCAAAAAACAATGGTGGAGGGATATGAGGTCCCAGTCGGTCAAACTGCTGTTTTATCAAAGGGTAGTGAATCTACAGGATATATAATAGGACAAGAGGAAACTCTTGATAATCAAGGTGGATCAAGCCTTAAAAATGCCTTTTATCGTCATTGGCAAGCTGAGGGAAAAAGTACAATAAATTCAGCATCGGCAAGTGATCCTCAATTCTCATCATCTTATCCAAAGATTTGTTATCTTGGTTATAATGGGGTTGAAGATACTGCTGAAAAATCATCAACTCAATTTGGAGAAAGAACTCTTGGTTCAATAAATAGTTATAATGATAAAGGTTATTATGTATTAAGAGGATATTATTCAATTCCTTCTGGTGCATTTGATTATGATTTTAATGATTATACAAAGGTATCTGGAATACAAAATTTCTTAATTCCAAATTGGCAATTAAAATATTCTGGTGCAAAAACTTGCGTCCTTCCTGATTATAGTAAAGTTGATATGGATTATGATATAAATAAAGGTAAAGGGGATAAATATGATCCTACAACTGATACAGTTAAGGATTCTGGATTAACTTTACTTCCATGCGGTGCAACTGGTAATAAATCTGGAAATGGATATAATACAAATCAAATATGTTCTGATGAATATATAAAACGTTATGAAGATTCAGAAGGTAATCCTTTATTAACAAAGGTTAAGGGGTGGCTTAATAATAAAGCACAAAATAATACTTATAAAAATGGTTATGAAACATTTGATATTCCACTTAATGCATGTTATGAATGTAAATTCGCAAGTGGTGAATATTGTGAAGAAGTTGTGGATGTCTTAATTGAAAAATGTAATAAAAGTCTTGATTGTGTTGTTAAAGCAGCTGTTACTAGACCAAGAAGTTATGATCCTAGACTTCCTGACTCTCTAAATTGTAGTGGATGCTTATCAAAATTGGAGGGAATTTTAAAATCAAGATTATCACAACTTAAATAAAATAAATAGCACCTTAAAAAAAGGTGCTTTTTTTATAATTGATATATTGACAAAAAATATAAAATATAGTAAAATATAGAAAACAAATCAATAAAAGAGGTGTTTTATGAGAAAAAATTTAAACAAAAATAGATCAATTGCAATATTAAATGCAATTATTATGAGTTCAACTATTTTAACATCATGTTCACAACCAACAATTGATAAACCATCTATTGAGGAACCAACAAATCCAAATATTCAAAATATTATAAATGAATTAAATCGTTTACAAAATATTGTTT
>CALXQL010000008.1 GCA_944390685.1 uncultured Alphaproteobacteria bacterium
TAATGTGTTATAATTGCGATTTAAGATTTATTGAAATACTTTCAAAGGAATTAGATGAACTATATTGCTCTAATAACCCAAATCTAAATACTCCACCTAAATTATTAGTAAACCCTAAAGATTTTGATTATGAAGGTTGTGGCTTTACAAAAATACCAAATTGGGAACAAACATATTTGAATAAACTTCAACGCACAAGATAATAAAAATCGCTAATCACAGACCTTGCTCTTTGCAAGGTCTTTTTTAACATAAAAAAACCACCCTTAGTGGGGTGGGGTTTGAATTATAGATTATATAAATATATTTCTTAAAATATTAATTTAGTATTATCGTTCTTTTTGAAATGTACGATTACAGTAAACACAGAATTGAAATGAATATTTATATCTACAATGTTTTTCATCAAAAGCTAATTGACAATTTTTATGTAAATCTCTTGTTACATTGTACACATCTTTTGAAAATTTATCATATTCTTTTGTTCCAAAAGCTGGTAAAGCATTTTTATTATTATACTCATTATTTTCCATACATACTTTACATCCAGAATTATTGTTAAAGTGATAACTCTGTTCTCCTGAACATTCCTTATTTTTAAAATATTGACAATTATCCTTATATTCCCTTACTTTTGAGAATTCTGCCTCTATTTTATTCATTTCCTCAGTAATAGTATTTAGTAATGAGTTTATCTCTTCTTCAGATAATTCATTATTATTTGATTTATTATCTTCTATATTCTTTTTATTCATGACATTTCTCCTTTTATATTTAATGGATTTTAATTATTATTTTATCAAAGGGGATGTAAATGTCAATTTATAAAAAACTCCACCCTTAGTGGGGTGGGGTTTGAATTATATATTATATAAATATATTTCTTAAAATATTAATTAATGTTATCGTTCTCTTAAAAATTTGCGATTGCAGTAAAGACAGAATTTAAATGAATTTTTATATCTACAATATTTTTTATCAAAAGCTAAATTACAATTTTTATGTAAATTTTTCTCTACATTATATATCTCTCTTGAATAGTTATCATATTCTTCTTGTGTATTTAAAGGAGGTAAAGCATTATTCTTATTTCTCTCATGCTTTTTCATACATACTTTACATCCTGCACCTATATGTTTAGAGTAAAAACCTTGTTCTCCTGAACATTCCTTATTTTTAAAATATTGACAATTATCCCTATATTCTCCTATTTTTAATTCTTGTTTTTCCATTTTATCAAATAATTTATAAACTTCTTTTGGTGTTAATATTTTATCTGCTTTTATAATATGTCTCCTTTTAGCCTTATTTTTATTCATGACATTTCTCCTTTTATACTTAATGGATTTTAATTATTATTTTATCAAAGGGGATGTAAATGTCAATCTGCAAAAAAAATCCACCCTTAATGGGTGGAGTTTGAATTTATGGCTCCGGCGGCAAGATTCGAACTTGCGACCAATTGATTAACAGTCAACTGCGCTACCGCTGCGCTACGCCGGAATAATCAATGTAATTATTATAACTCCTTTTTTTTGAAAATCAACTATTTTTATTTTTTTTTATTATTAAATTGATTTTATTATATTTTTTTGCTATATTTTTCCATCTATAGAGGATTTTATTATGGATAATGTTGAAATTCAAACCCTTGATAATGGACTTACTATCATAACTGATTATATACCTTATATTGAAACGGCTATGATTGGTTTGATGTCTTCTGTTGGTTCCATTCATGAAAGTGAGAATCTAAATGGTATATCTCATTTTTTGGAACATATGGCCTTTAAGGGCACTACATCCAGATCTTATAAAGATATCGCTGAAATTATTGAAGATATAGGTGGCGATATAAATGCCTATACATCAAAAGATCATACCTTCTTTTATACAAAGGTATTAAAGGAATATTTGGAAACTGGTATTGATATACTTTCCGATATAATTCAAAATTCTGTCTTTGATGAAGTAGAAACTAATAAAGAAAGAAATGTTATATTACAGGAACTTTATAATTCTTTGGATACCCCAGATGATATAATTTATGATTATTTTATTGAAACCGCTTATCCTAATCAACCTATGGGAAAACCGATATTGGGAACGGAAAATACCATAAAGTCTATATCCCCTTATGATTTAAAAAATTATATCAATAATAATTATTCCGCAAATAGGCTTTATCTCATAGTTTGTGGAAATGTAAAACATAGTGATGTCGTAAATCTTGCCAAAAGGTATTTTAATAAATTAAATCCTATTAAATGTTTCAATGATATTTCTTCATCTTATAAAGGAGGATATATTAAAAAGGATAAAAAACTTGAACAAGTTCATTTAATGCTTGGATTTCAAAGTTCTAATCTTAAAGATAGAGTGCAACTTTTTAAAGAAAATATACTCAATTCTATATTAGGTGGCGGAATGTCTTCACGATTATTTCAAGAAGTCCGCGAAAAACAAAATCTTGTTTATACCATTTATTCAAGTATGAGTAATTTTGATGATACCGGTTTCTTTTATATTTATACTTGTGCTGATCCTTCAAAAATAAATAAAGTCATTGATGCTTCAATTTGCCAACTTAAAAATATTTGTGATAATGGCATTTCTCAAAAAGAACTTGATAGAGCAAAAATAACTTATAAATCTGGTATGCTTATGAGTTTGGAAAGCCCTTCCGCAAGAATGAGATTAATAGGTAGACAATTACAACATTATAATCGCATTATTCCAAATAAAGAGTCTATTGAAATGATTGATTCTATTTCCTTAGATGATGTTCGTAATGTGGCTAATGATATTTTTTCATCTATACCTACAATCGCTTTTGTTGGAAATGGTGATAATTTATATAATTTTGATGAGGTAAAATCTAAACTATCAAAATAATTGAATCTTTTTTATCCCTATGATATAATTCTTTTGTTAGGAGTTTTATATGGTAGAGAATAATAACAATTTTTCTTTTAAAGCACCAGAATTAGATATAGATTTAGAAAATTTATCATCTAATACTATGGATGTGGCTTTTGAAGCTCCCGATACAAATCAAGATGAAGTTGATTTGCCTCAATTTGATGCGCCTATTTTAAATGATAATCAAAATTTTGAAATGCCTAATTTTAATATAAATACAGAAGATAGTAAATCAAATGACATTCCAGAAAATGTTTCTTTTGCTCCTCCTTCAAATGAGTTAGATGATAGTATGGCGAGAGTTGCTGATGCAATAAAGGATAAAATGGCACAAAATCAAACTCAAAATAATGATGTAGAAGAAATAGAAATACCTACATTTGATAATAGTATATCTCAAAATACTGATGATGGTTTTGATACTCCTAATTTTGAAATCAATGACAATATAATTGATGAACTTAATAATTTTAATCCAGAACAAGATGATTCTACACGTGATGAAATGTTTAAAAATGCTATTTTATTATTACAAGAAAAAACTCAAAACGAATCTATTTCCCCTTCTATAAATAATATAAAAGCTGATTTGACAAAATAATTTTTCTCATTTAATCCTTTATTTATACCTTATAATCTCTTATTGTTTTTTTTAAAAAATTTAGACAATTTGACACTTATTGAACAAATGCTTTTTTGCTTGCTATATATTTTTATATAAGATAAAATTCTTAATATATACAGATTTAAGTTTGTGGTTTGTATATATAAGTTAATAACAAACAAAGGAGATAATTATGAAAAAAGTATCTTTATTATCATTACTTGCTGTTTTAACAATATCATCTGTTGCTGGTGCACATACTGAAAATCCTTTCTATATGCCTGCAAAAGATAAAGTTTATTCTATAACTGAATTTAATTATAAGGATAAAGATTATTCTTTCTCTGAAAAAGTTGGTTATGGTATCACAAATAATGTTGAAGTTTATGGCTCTCTTGGTTATGCTATGCTTGACACACCTGATGAAAATGGTTTTTCTGATTTCAATCTTGGTGTTAAATATAGATACTTAACAGGTTCTATGATTGGTGATGTTTATGCTGAATATCAAACAAACATTGATGATAAAATTTCTGGTGAATATAATCAATTCAATGTTGGAACAGTATTCGGTAAAAGAACTAACCAATATGCTCTTGCTGGTAAAGTTGAATATAACTTCGTAGATCCAGAAGTTGGTGATGCATTAAATAACTTCGTATTTGGTGCAGAAGGTATGTATCAATTCAACAATATGTGGTCTGCTAACCTTGGATTAGAATACTTAATGCTTGATCAAGATAATTCTGATGATCCTTTGTATGTAACTCCACAAGTTAACTTAACTACAAATGCTGGAACTTTCTCTGTATATTATACAACTGATATAGCTGCAGATGATGAAAATGCTTTCGGTTTAAAATATGGAGTTCAATTCTAATATTTAACTTTAAAAAAATTCCCCCTTTTATAAGGGGGATTTTTTATTGTTCCTTTTTATATCCTATATCTTGCATAAATATTATTTCTTTATTATCCGGTAATTGTAATGCCTTTGTAAAATATTCTTTATCAAATGTTCCTTTAAAAACACTAACTAAATCATTTATTGCACAGAATAAATATATGTTTTGCCCTATAAATCCACTATCAACATATGCCCAATTTAAGTTTTGTTTATAGGTATCCGCTACATATAATATACTCATTGGTGCATTATAACCGGTTTTATCAGTCATATTTGTTGGATTTATTCTTTTTAATAAATTTTCTTCTGGAACATATAAATATCCGCCACTTGGAAGTATTACATATAAATCTATTTCTTGTTGATTCATTGCACTTGGTGCTGTACGTCTTCCATCTTCTCTATTTATACCATTAGCACTCCATAACAAATTTGCTATTGTTTCATCTGTTAATTCTTTATTGGAAAAATCTCTTGATGATGAACGATTTTGTAATGCTTCATATAAACTTTTACTATTAGTCATATTATGTTTTAATCTTATATCTCCTTCTTCAAATTTATATTTTGATTTATTTGATACATATAAATATATTATATATGACACTATCAATAAGATAATTATTATTAAAAATATTTTTAATGTTTTTTTCATGAAACCTCCCTTTTCATAGATTTATTATATAATAATAGTATCTATGCTAATTATCGTCAATCTTTTTGGATAAGATTAAATCCCTATCTTTATAAATATTTTTGTATTTCTTTCAAAGATGTAATTTGTAATATTTGTTTATCTGTTTTACTTCTTGTCCTATGATGAATAAGTGGAGAAAAAATAGCATAATATTGAAACCATAATGTTTTTAGTGATAATGATTGTGCCTCTTGACAATTCCTTATATCATCATCCACTACTATTGTTTCATGAGGATAATCCGCATATAAGGATTTCTTACTATAATCAAATGGAAGTATTATTATATCATTTATATATTTACCAAAGTATTTTTTGATATTATCTTCTCTTCCTTTATTATTTAATTCACTTCCACCATAAGAAGTTATTACATCAATATCATATTTATCACTTAGGTATTCAACCATTTCAATAGAATGTTTCATAGGAGGTATTGAGGAAAATGCCTCATAATTATTGCCAAATTCCTCCAATAAATATATTATTTTTTTATTTAATAATTTCTTTATATCAAAATTTGGGACATTCAAAAATAACCATCTTAAAAAATATGGTAAGGTATCAAGAAGGACTCCATCCGCATCTAAAATTATATTATTTTTCTTCATATAAAAATCTCTTTTATTTTAATTTATGACAAAATATTATAACCAATCCTTTATTTTGTCAAAGAAATTTTTATTATCTCCGTTATTTTTTCTATCTTCTTCAAATTGTCTTAATAAATCTTCTTGATGAGGGGTAAGTTTTGTTGGAGTTTCTATACTTATATTCAAATACATATCACCTCTTAATGATGAATTAAGTGAAGTCATACCCTTACCTCTTAATCTCAATTTTTCCCCATTTTGAATACCTTTTGGGATTTTTACATCCGCCTTTGTGCCTTCTATAGTTGGAACTTCAATATCCCCTCCTAATGCGGCAGTAGTGAAGTTTATTGGAACATTTATATATAGATTTTTATTATCTCTTTCAAATATTTTATGTTTTTTCACAGTTATATATATGTATAAATCACCTGGTTCACTTCCGGCAAATCCCGCTTCACCCTCACCTCTTACACGCAAACGAGTTCCAGAATCAACACCAGATGGTATTTTTACTTCTAATTTTTTTGTTTCAACTGCTATACCTGTACCATTACATTCCCTACATGGATTTACTATTTTATATCCAAGTCCATTACATTCAGGGCAAACTTGTTGATTCATAAAAAATCCATGACGTGTGTTTATTACACCACTTCCATTACATCTTGAACATGTGGTTTTATTTTCACCACCTTTTCCATCACATTTTTTACATTTTCCATTGCGACGAAATGATATTTCAGTAGTTAAACCACTAAATGCTTGTTCCAATGTGATTGACATATCATATCTTAAATCTTCACCTTTATGAGCGGATTGTTGTCTTCCACTTCCACCACCCATAAAATCAGAAAATATATCAGAAAATATATCGGAAAATCCAGAAAAACCTTGTCCATTACCACCAAAATTAAAATCAAAACCTGAGAAACCTTGTCCCCTATTAAATCCAGATGATCCCATGCCATTTTCAAATGCAGAGTGTCCAAATTGATCGTATGCCGCTTTTTTTTGAGGATCCTTTAATACTTCGTATGCCTCATTTACTTCTTTAAATTTTTCCTCTGCACTTTTATCACCAGGATTTCTATCAGGGTGGTATTTCATAGCCATTTTACGATAGGCTTTTTTTATTTCATCATCACTTGCACCCTTTTGAATACCCAAAAGATTATAATAATCTTGCTTTGCCATATTTTTACCCTTTGATTATTTATTTTCCCTTTATATATAGTAATTTTGTCCTTAAAAATCAAGGGTTAATAATTAAATTTATTTCCTTTTTGGTTTCAATATCAATGTGGCAAGAGGTGGGATAGTTATATTTATTGAGTAATCTTTATCATCCCAACGTATTGGTTCTGCTTTAATAATTCCATCATTTTTAACACCACTTCCCATGTATTCAAACGAATCTGTATTTAATAATTCTTCAAATTCTGTATCGTATGGAACCCCAAGTCTGTAATTTTCCCTAACTATTGGTGTCATATTTGAAATAACTACTAAATAATCGTCTTTATAATTAGAATGTCTTATATATGTAAATATACTATTATCCGCATCATTATAATTTATCCATTCAAAACATGATGGATGTGAATTATTTTGATATAATGCAGGTTCTGTTTTATATAATTCATTTAAATCCTTTACCAATTTTTGAACAGCCTTATTATATGGATCATTGTTTACATGCCAATCAAGGCTTTGATTTTCATTCCATTCATTATATTGTGCAAATTCACCACCTTGGAATAATAATTTTCTTCCTGGAAATGTCCACATATAACCATAAAACGTCCTTAAATTAGCAAATTTTTGCCATTTATCACCAGGCATCTTATTTATTAAAGAACATTTACAATGAACTACCTCATCATGGGAAATTGATAATACAAAATTTTCTGTAAATGCATACATAATACAATGGGTCATTTGATAATGATGATACTTTCTATATACCGGTTCTTTACTCATATAATCAAGAACATCATGCATCCAACCCATATTCCATTTATAGCCAAAGCCCAAACCTCCTATATCCACTGGTTTTGATACATTTCCCCAGCCAGTAGATTCCTCGGCAAATGATGCGCTATATGGAAATTTTGAATACATTATTGTATTTATTTTTTGAAGAAATGATATGGCCTCTAAATTCTCTCTTCCTCCATATATATTTGGAAGCCATTGTCCAGGTGATCTACTATAATCTAAATATAGCATTGAGGCGACTGCATCAAATCTTAATCCATCTACTTTATATTCATCAAGCCAATAAGTAGCTGATGCTATTAAAAAATTTACTACTTCATTTCTTCCATAATCATATATTTTGGTTCCCCAATCTTTGTGTTCTCCCTTTCTATCATCTGCATATTCATATAGTGGACGACCATCAAAAAGAGCTAAACCATGACTATCTTTTGGAAAATGTGCTGCAACCCAATCCAATATTACTCCTAAACCTGCATTATGAGCTTGTTCCACAAAATATTTAAAATCATCCGGTGTTCCATATCTTGATGTAGGAGCAAACATACCTGTAGTTTGATATCCCCATGATCCATCATACGGATATTCCATTATTGGCATCAATTCTATATGTGTGAAACCCATCCATTTTGCATAAGGTATCAAATCATGGACTAACTCTCTATATGTTAAATATTGATTACCATCCTTTCTTTTCCAAGAACCTAAATGAACTTCATATATTGAAATAGGCGAATCGTTATTATTTAATGTTTTCTTTTTTTCTTCCCATTTTGAATTTTCAGTCCATTTATATTTATCAATATCCCAAACTATTGATGCGGTTTGTGGTCTCAATTCTTGATAAAAACCAAATGGATCAGATTTTAAAGGAAGCAATCTTTCATCCCTGGAAATTATTTCAAATTTATATAATTCACCTTCTCCTATATTAGGAATGAATATATCCCAAATACCACTTACAGGGTGTTTCCTCATAACATTTACACGCCCGTCCCAATTGTTAAAGTTTCCTACAACACTTACCCTATATGCATCAGGAGCCCAAACTGCAAATGATACTCCCGATACACCTTTTAATGTTGTTAAGTGTGCTCCCATCTTTTTATATAATTCAAGATGATTACCTTCCCTTAATAAATAATTATCAAACTCACCTATTATTGATGGGAAATTGTATACATCTTCAACGATAGTTTCTTTGTCATCATAATCTGTTATCAATAATTTATAATCAGTAGTATCATCAGGCACAAATATTTCAAATAAACCCTTTTGATCAACTATATCCATTGCTATATCCATAGGGAGGTTTTTAGATACTATATTTATACTTTTTGCAAATGGATTAAAAACCCTTATTACTGCAGATTTTTTTTTATTTTCCAATTTATGAAAACCCAAATATGCAAATGGGTCATCACATCTTCCATTGACTATATTTATTATATCATCATCTGATAAAAATTTTATTGTCATATTCCCCCCTCATAATAAAAAACTACATAAAGTTTAATTCAGCCGGTGATATTATTTTCGTTTTAATTGTTGCACCCCCCAATATTTCTTTTACATCCATATTTCTATCACTGCTACCATTTCTTGTAAAACGGAATATTCCATTTATACCTGTCCAACCATTTGGATTTAATATACTACTTGTATCAATGGAGCCATATTTTGATAATGTACCTATCAAAGCAACTGCATCATAGGCAAGAGATGCTATCTTATTTGGTGTTCTATTGAAATATGTTTTATATGCTGCATTGAATTCACCACTATATTTTGTAGATACAGATGGATACCAAGCAAGTCTAAATGCTCGTTCATTAAAGATTTTTGGATTTTCCAATTGTGAGCTTCCTATAAACTTTATTCTATCTGGATTTACATCATAATACATTAAACTTGAACCAATCATTATTACATCGTTTATATCTTCACCATAGACAAATATACTTTCATAATTTGGATCAGTTATAGTTGTATGTTTTTCCAAATCTTCTAATGTCTTTTCAAGAAAGGCTATTTCATCATCAGTTGATTGGTATTGAGTTGCATCATAAGCTGATAAGTATTCTGTTAAATCAGGTAAATTTTTTAAACTTATTAAATAGTTCAATCTTGCCTTTGCCGATTTTTTATATTCCTTATATTCCTCAACTCTATTATCATAATCAGCAATTTCCTTTACCGATTTCATTAAATCTTCTTTCTTATTTTTATATTTTTTTATTTGTGTAATTTCACCTCCAAAAATTGAAGCGTAATTTTCAAAATGTTTTATTATAAAATTACCTGTTTCAGTATCAGGAACAATAATAGCAAATGTTGTATAACCTTGAGCAGTAGTATATTCAACAATTCTTTTTATTTGTTGTTCAAGTAAAAAACCTATTGAAAAAGTATCTCTGGATAATACAGATTGATCAGTTGTAAATGATATTATTGGAACATTTGATACTCTTTTTGCTGCAACAACCTCTTCCGCAAAAAGTGGTCCAACTATTATATCCACATTATCTTCATTTGCTTTTGAAGTGGCTTCCTTTGCACCAGTTGAAGTTCCCTTAGAATCGTAAAATTGTAATATCATTTTTTCAGATTTAAGGTTAAATAATGCCATTGTTGCCGCATTTTTTAAATCATTTCCTATATTTTTATATGTTCCACTTAATGGAAGTAAAACACCAACCCTTAGGTAATCATCCTTTGGTTCTATATTTATTGTTTTAGGTTCATCTTTTGTAAGTTGTGTTTTATCCTCTATCACTATATTTTGTATTGGATCTTCAACACTTTCTTTTTTACCTAACTCCTTTTCATAATTATAATTGCTACCATAAGGAGTATAAGAATAATTTGTTGTAGTATTTGAAAAATCAAATAATTTTTCCACTTCTGTAATTCTTGCAGTAGTGTTATTTTCATTTTGTGATGGGGTTGGAGCAATAGGCTTCATATCATTTGTTAAACGCTTTGGTTTATTTATTGCCTTTGGACGACCATTGTTCAACATAGCACAACCATTTAAAATCAATATTGATGCTATAAATAATGTATTTAAAAATTTTTTCAAGATTTTCTCGCCTTTTCTTTTTATTTAAGTTAAACTTATTTTATTATATAATAAAGCAAGGTTTTTGATATGACAAGCAAACTTTCTAAAAATATTAAAAAAAATATATTGAAATCTGGTTTTTATATTGTCGCGACTCCTATCGGTAATATGAAAGATATTACTTTTCGTGCTGTGGATACTTTAAAAAATGTTGATTTTATCGCATGTGAGGATACAAGAGTTTCAAAAATTTTACTTGATTATTATGGAATTGATACCCCAACTATATCAATTCATAATTATAACGAATCCGATAAAATAAATTGGGTTAAGCAAAAACTTGATGATGGTTTGGCTATTGCTCTTATTTCCGATGCGGGAATGCCCCTTATTTCGGATCCTGGATATAAAATTGTAAATGCTCTTCGCGAATCTGGATATTTTGTATCGGTTGTGCCAGGGCCTTCATCTTCTTTATCCGCTCTTGTTATATCTGGACTTCCTACAGATAGGTTTTTCTTTATTGGCTTTGTTCCACATAAAAATGATGAAAAACTTTCTTTTTTTAATGAAGTTAAAAATATCAATGCCTCTATCATATTTTTTGAAACTGCAAATAGATTGATTGATACCCTTCAAACTTTATCAAGTATATTTGAGAATAGAAAAATTGCAATTGCTCGTGAAATTACAAAAATTTATGAGGAAGTAAAAGTTGGCTCTGCTATTGACCTTATAGAATATTTTAAATCTCATGTAATAAAAGGTGAGTTTGTTGGGATTATTTCCCCATTTAAAAATGATAAATCTTTTGATATAGATTCAATTAAACCTTATGTATCTTATTTATTAAATTATATGCCGGTGAAAGAAGTTAGTGATTTTATTTCAAAGTTATTTGATATTTCTAAAAAAGATGTGTATAATTTATCTATAAAATTAAAAAATGAGTAAGGAGTTTATTATGAAACATTTTTTATTTCTTTTTATCAGTTTGTTTATTTTTGCAGCTTGTTCAAATGCAAATGAGGAATCTTCTACAAATAAAGAACATTCCGTTGAACAAGTTGAACAAACAATTAATATTGAAGATAATAATCAAGCCGAACAAAAAGATATATTATTTTCAAATCAAAAAGATAATGAAAAAAAACATGATATAAATACTTCTCTCAATTTATCTCTTGATGCTTATGATAAATCTAATTTTAACGATTTCCAAAAAGCTCTTGTTAATTGTGATGAATTTGAAAATCCTTCTAAATCAATTATTGGTTTTGTGGATGGAAAATGTCAAACAAAGGAAATAGTAGGAGATAAAACTATTATTTGTAATTTTAATAAAGAAGATTTGGATATAATTGCTCCATTTTATGATGATAATAATGTCGCTTCATCATTATCCGGTAATTATAATATAGATTTTAAAATGGATCTTCCAAAGATAGATATTAAAGAATCTGATGAGGATAATTTTAATTTAAATTTAAATCTTGCTCTTCCTAAAATTAAAGTGGAAAAAACTAAATCTCCTGCTCAGATAATAATTGAAAATTCTTGTAAATAAAAGGATTGATTGTATGAAAAATATTATGACAAAACCTCATTTTATATCAAAGGGTCTTATAAGTGAAAATAGAAAAGCCCCCTTCTTATATACTATTACTGATACATTTGAAGCTGGACTTGCCCTTAATGGTGATGAAGTGAAAAGTTTGAGAAAAGGTCAAGCTAGCATTTCCGATGGCTTTGCAACTCCAACTGATACTAATAGTTTTGTCATAAATAATATATCAATTGGTAAATATGATTCTTCTAATCCTTTTGCCCCTCATGATGAAAAACGTCCTAGACCCTTACTTCTTAATAGAGTTCAAATTAAATATTTAATAGGTGCATATCATAGAAAAGGTGCCACAATTGTCCCTTTGAAACTTTATTTTAATGAAAGAGGTTTGGCAAAACTTTTAATAGGTGTGGGATTCGGTAAAAGGCAAGTGGATAAACGTGAAACTATTAAACAAAGAGAATGGGATAGAGATAAGGCTCGTATCCTTAAATTAAGGAGATAGTTTTGCAAAAAAAAATCTTTATTATTGCAGGTGAAGCTTCCGGTGATATTCTTGGCGCTGATTTAATGAATGAGATTTTAAAACTTAATCCTCATATTTCTTTTTATGGTGTGGGTGGTGATGAAATGCAAAAGATTAAGTCTTTTAAATCTATATTCAATATTAAAGATATTGCCGTTATGGGATTTATTGAAATTTTAAAAAATATTTTTGTAATTAAAAAACGATTAAAACAAGTTCATGATGACATTTTATCCATAAAACCTGATATAGTTATTACTATTGATGCTCCTGGATTTAATTTTCAAGTGGTGAAAAATGTAAAACCTTTATTACAAAATACTAAATTTATTCATTATGTTGCCCCGCAAGTGTGGGCTTGGAAAGAAAAAAGGGCAAAAAAAGTTGCTTCTCTATATGATTATTTAATTTGTTTTTTTGATTTTGAATTACCTTATTTTGAAAAATATGGACTTAAAACTTTTTCAGTTGGTCATACGGCTATTGAAAATGTAAAACAAGATTTAAAGGATTTCTTTAAACAATATAATATATCCAAAAATGATACTATCATTACTATGATTCCAGGATCAAGAATACAAATGGCTAAAAAAATTATGCCTATTTTTAAACAAGTTGCTTTACGATTATCTAATAAATTCAAAAAGTTAAAAATCATAATACCTGTTGTATCTACATCATCACAATATATAAATGATGAAATAAAAAATTGGAATATTAAACCTATATTAGTAGAAACTAAGCAAGATAGGTATAATTCATTTTTTATCAGTGATGTTGTGGTTTCCATTTCTGGAACCGCAGTTTTAGAGGTGGGTGTCGCAAAAACGCCGGTTATTGTCGTTTATAAATTATCTTCTCTTTCATATTTCATTGCAAAACATTTGGTAAGAATAAAAAATGTTTCTCTTCCAAATATAATTATTGGTAAAAGTATTGTTCCTGAACTTATTCAAAATGACTGCAATGCTGATAATATTATTGCCAATATTTTAAAAATCCTAAATAATAAAACATATAGGGATAATATGGTTAAAAATTTAACTATCATGAGTGAAAAGTTATATAAAAATGGGAAAAGCCCTTCTTATAATGCTGGAAAAATAGTTATTGATATTTTGAATAATTAAAATTTTCTATTTTTTACTTGATTTTTTTTTAATGAAGTATATTATTACTCCTATCTTTTATATATCGCGGGATAGAGCAGTCTGGTAGCTCGCAAGGCTCATAACCTTGAGGTCAGTGGTTCAAATCCACTTCCCGCAACCAAAAATTTCTCCATTTAACCAGAATTTGCAATCTCTTCACTCAAACTAAACTCCTCACTAGCACCGCTCGTCGTAAAGTTTTCCTTGAACTCGATTTCAAATCCACTTCCCGCAACCAAAAATTTCTCCATCTAACCAGAATTTGTAATCTCTTCACTCAAACTAAACTCCTCGCTAGCACCGCTCGTCCAAATATAATTATTTATAAATATTAAAAATATATTGTGATAATGATTAACCTATCTTTTGATAGCCTTTTTTATTGTGTTTTTGTAATTATTCTTTATAATATTTTCATAAAAATAGGATTAAGGTATGAAAAAAATTTTACGAAAAATAATTGGAGCATTCATTTATAGTGATGGTCTTAGACGCGCAATTAGAGGTATTGATTTACCAGGACAACCTCATCAATCTTTAATAAAAGAGTATTTTAAATTTTCTAATCATTTTCGTAAATATTTTAAAGATGAAGAAAATATTAACTTTCCTTATAATCTATCCCTTGTCTTAATTATTAAAGATGAGGCTTCATATATTGAAGAGTGGATTAATTATCATAGAATCGTTGGGGTAAATCATTTCTTCATTTATGATAATGAATCAAATGATAATTTATATCAATTACTTAAACCTTATATTGATGCAGGAATTGTTGATTATATATTTTGGAAAGGTAAACAACAACAACTTAATGCATATAATCATGCTATTCACAATTTCAAACTTAAAACTAAATGGTTAGGTTTTATTGATAGTGATGAATTTATTGTACCAATTGAAAAGAAAACTATCCCCGAAGTATTAGAAGATATAAAACCTAAATGGGGATTACAAATAAATTGGTGTATGTATGGTGATAATAATCAAGAAATAAAAACTGATGAATTTGTAATCAAACGTTTTACAAAACATGCAAAACTTGAATACCCTTCCAATAAACTTTGTAAGCAAATTATTAATCCTAGAGCAGTTTATTTTGTAAGAGCTCATGATGCTTATTTTATTAAAAATAATCATTCCATAGATGAAAATGGTAAAAAAGCTGGCACATTTAGCAAAAAACCTTCTATGAATAAAATTCGTATAAATCATTATTATACAAAATCTAAAGAAGAATTCTTAAATAAAATTAAACGTAGTGATGTCATATTTGGAAATTTAAATTCAAAATTGGATGATTTCTATAATATCAATAAAGGACGTAATGATATTGAAGATGATATTATGGAAAAATATATACCTCTTATAAAAGATGAAATTAAAAAATTTCATAATTAATCTTTTATTTCAATTAAGGCATTGGATTTTATTTTTTCAAAATATTTATTGGCATATGCTTCCAATTTATTCATCAATATCATATATTTTATTTCTTCTTTTTCATCATCACTAAGCTTTGGAGTATATGGTTTTTTATCACATATATAAAATATTGTATAAGATCCGTTCAATCTTATTGCTTTAAGAGGAGTATTGATTTTTGATATATGCAATAGGTCGTATAAATCTTTTTGCATTTCCGAATCCAATATAGTCATTTTGATACCACTTCCTTCAGCACCATTAAATTTTGCTATTTTCTCAAATTCTTCACAAGTACTTATATTTTTTGTATCATTTTCTGCTTGGCTTAATTGATTATTTTTTATAATGTATGGTATTATTGTATATTCCATACTATTATTTTTCATATTATTTATAAATTGATTGACTTCTTCATCTTGGACTTTTACATAGGCTCTTAATACTTGCATTGTAAATTTCATCCAAATCAAATCTTCTTCAATTTGTTTATTTAAAACAGATTCATCAACTCCTATTTCTTTTAAAAGTTTTGCATAACCATCTTCTCCCAATTGTAAAGTCTTTTCCATATTTTTTTTGGCTTCTTTTAATTCAGTAGATGAAATACTAATATTATATTTCTTTGCTTCATCAATTTTGACTAAATCTTCTATCATTTCATTGATAACATTTTCTTTGATTTTTTCATCAGTCATTTTGATTTTGCTATGTTCTAATAAGGCTTTTGAAAGTTTCATTCTTTCATTTATATCATAATTTGTTATTATATTATCGTTTACAATTGCCTTTATTGATATTGTATTTGCAAAGGTAATATTTGATATAAATAAAATCATAATACAGAATATTTTTTTTAACATTTAGCCCCCTTTTAACTGCTTTCTCCTACTCCAAAATTAGATGATATTGTTCCCAATGTTTTAAATGTAAATGTAAAGTATATAGATTTATCACCAATATAATCCCTATCTCGAGTAAATTCATTAACAAAATTCAAACCGAATCTGAAACAATCATTTTCATAGGCGATCCCTCCTATAATATTTATATCTCTATTTTGATATAAATCATAACGATTTCCAACAAAAGCTCTCCAATTTCTAGTCAATTGTGATGATAAATATGTATTTATTTCATCTTTTCTTACTGCTATATCATCTTCTATAAACATATTTCTTAAATATACGTAATTAACCATCAAGTTCAATGCTGGTGAACCTATAAATAAATTCACATCGTTTCTATTCACCCTATAATCATTATTTGATAATCTTGTTTTATATTGAAGATTGAAAAAACTACTTGGGGAATAAGATACACTTGCAACTATATCCGATAAACCTTTAATATTTTTAAGTCCACTATTATCAAGATATATATTATCTGGAACATCAATATTATAATTTTGACCAATGAAAAATGATACTTTTTGATTATTATTATAGTTTTGGATAAATTGTAATCCATAATTTAATCTTGTTCCGGATTCAAAAATATCATATCCAGAAAACCTATCCGTTGAAAAAAGATTTTCCACCTCTAATTCCATATATTTACTATCCATATTTGGAATTTCCGGTGTTGCATCTTGTTTTTTTGATGTGATTATTTGTATTGTTGGCTGTAAAATTTCAGTGCGATTTTCATAACTTCTATATAATGGATATTTCCATATTAAATCTGCACTTATATCTCCCCTTGCTTTATTTCCGGAATAATAATTTGTATTACCTATATCATCTTTATTTTGTATATCATCAAGTATATATAAATCACCACGACCAAATATAGAAAAGTCAAATAAGTGTCCACTATCAGTTTTAAATGGTTGGGTATACTTTATTATTGAAGATGTTCTAAAATTTTTTTCGGTAGGTAAAAGATGATCCGTATAATCCTTCATTATATAAGCACTATTTATATTTAAATCCCAATATCCACCTATACTATTTGGCTCTGACACTCTTCTATAATCTATCATTGGCAAAACCGTTGGTGTATAACTATCCGCCAAATTTCTTAAATCTTGGTAAAAATAGGTGTTGGCTGTGAAATAACTTCTATTTAACGATGCTTCAACTCCAATTTGTGAAGAAAGCCATGGGTCAGAGTTGAAATCATATAATCTTAAATATGTATCATCAGATGTGCGTTCTATATTTGCAATACCTCGCCATATATCATTTATTTCAAAATAGTTTTTTGTTCCTATATACCATCTGCTATCTTCATCATCAGTTCTGATTTTGAAAGAAAAATTTGTTTTACTTTGTAAAAAATCTTGATTAGTTCTATATTCTCCCAAAAATAATGTTCCTTTTTTTGATGTGAACATAGGTGAAATTGTCATATCATTATATGGATTTATTTTTATGAATATTGGAAATTGCCCTATATATCCCAAATTTGATGAACTTCCAAAAGTTGGAAATAATAAGCCAGTTTTATTTTTTACATCAGGTGTATATGTTTGTAAATATGGTAAGTAAAATACTGGAAAATCAAATAAATATAATATTGCATGATGATATGATAATGAACTATCCCTTTTATCATGTGTAATACTATTTGCCCCAATTTTCCAAGTGGGTTTTTCACCACAGCCTTCAAGCCCTTCTTTACATGCAGTATATTCAACCTTATGTAATATTGTTTTATTTTGATCAATCATTTCCGCAGTTTTAGATGACGCATAAGAATTTTCACCAAATGAAACATTAGTTTTTCCTATGGTAGCATTTTTTTCCTTTGTATTGATTATCAAATTTTCCGTATTCATTATGCCACCAGGATTGGATACATTTATGGAACCTTTTGCTACTATTTCATTTTTATTTGTATCAAATTCCAAAGTTTTAGTTTTTAACTTTGCCTTATCATATTCAATATCCGTATAACCAATGGAGGTAAAAACACCTGTATTTTTATTATAGATGACTTCTTCTGCTTCAAAATATGTGTCCTTACTTTCATTTGCATAAACGGAAGTAGCGAATAATGTCATAACTATTAGAGATATTATTTTTTTAAGCATTATTCTTTTTTCTTTCTTTTTTAATTTTTAATGATTTTTCCTTATAAAGCATTTTGAATAAACTATATATCAATATTATTGTAAATAAATATACAAATGGATATAGGTTCATTTTTACCCTTAATAAATTGAATAATGATATATATAAAAGTTCTATACCAATTACAGCTGCAACTGCAAATATTGTATTTTTATTTTCACTTCTTTTATTAAGTGGCGTTCTAAATATTGCTATCAGTGCAATCAATACAAATATTATAGCATAAAGTGGTTGTATCAATCTATTATGTAATTCAGCCAAATATTTTGGATAGGTTTGATCATTGGCATATCCCAATTCCTTTGCAAATATTAAATCAAAGTTTCCTAACTCACTTGTTTTTAAATCCCTTTTTGATGAAGTAGCGATTACCCCCAAATCCGCTGTATAGCGTTCAAAACTTCCCATAGTATATTTATCATTTAACTTTTCTTGGATGCTTCCATGTTCAAGTGTTAATGTAATATTATTTTTTGATGTGGTAACAATTCCCCTTTCCGCTAAAATACTTCTTATACTTTTTGGATTTCTTTGATCATTAATGAATATATCAGATAAAACATTATTATGTGAATTATTAACATATATTGTTAATCCTGTTGTAATTTGATTAAATTCACCTTCCTTTATTAAAAGAGCAGATAAATCATTTCTTGAATCAAATGCAAATGTTCTATATTTCCTTGCATATAATGGTCCAATGTGTAATGTTATCAAATACAAAAACATTGTTAAAATTATTGTTATATATATTGCCGGTTTGGATAGGCGTTTTATATTTAAACCTATTGCCTCCATTATTATAAGTTCCTTATCCGATATCATTTTATTATATACAAATAAAATAACTGCAAATAATGAAATTGGTAAAATTATTGTTATTAGGTTTGGCAATAACAATGATGTCATTTTTAAAAATGTCCACATGGATAAATTATTATTCACAAGGTAAGATAATAATCTTATTATTTGTGAAAACCATGCAATACCCAATAATATAGAAGATACAATTAACAATCCAAATAATATTTGTTTTGAAATATATTTTTCTATTATATTTATATTATGTATTTTTATCTTTTTCATAACTTTTAATTTTAATATTCTTTTTTTATTTTTTAAAGCATTTTTTATATTATATATTTTTATTTATTTTTTTTTAAATTTTACTTGATATATTTTAAAATAAATTGTAAAACAAAAAACGGAGAAGGATGAAAGGGCTTTAAAGGAATGCAAAAGAGGTTTTATTTATTTTTGATGTTCATTTCTTGCATCAGTGGTAATGCCTCTGCCCTTGAATCAAGGAGGTCTTGGGGTACTTCTTCTAAAAAAGTGCCCCTTGATTTATCTCTTGCTCCTAATGTCGCATCTATCAATGATATGGTTGTTTTAGCTCCTAATGTCGCATTCGTCCCTTCAAAAGACAATATCATTGAATATAATTCTTTACCAGATGATGAACAAAATTCAAATCAAAGTAATGATGTTGATGTGGCTATGAATTCCAATAATACTGATACTAAAAAATCTTTTAATGATAAAGAAAAAGTTGAGGATAAAAAACAAGCTGATAATTTGAAAACTTCTATTCCTACTCTTCGCCCTGATGAAGTTAGTAAAAATGTCGCATCTGTTAATAGGCAACTTGATCTTGTAAAGAAAAAACTTCCTAAAAATAATAGCAATATTGTTAAAAAGGATAATGCCTTTCCTGATATAAATCCAAAGGAAGGTGAAGAAGTTTTAGTGTCCGTTTCCAAAACTTTGGAAGAAAATATAAAACAAAAAAATAATGAAGCTTTAACTAAACAAGAAATTGCTAAATCTATTATGCCTGAGGCTTTCAATCCAGATGATTATTTTGAAGAAGAAAATAATGATGCTGTTAATTCTTCTAATGATAATCCTTTTGGTGTAGAAGTAAAAAATTTAGCTTCAAATGATGTAAAAATAAATTCTTCCACTAATAAAAAACCTGATATTTCATTTGGGCAATCAAATAATCCTTTTGTAAAGGCTTTTTCCGCCATAAGACCTGAAAAACCTCAAAATAACATTGCTCAAAATAATAAGAAAAAAGATGAAAAGGTTATTGCTCAGGTATCATCTAAAAATTTAAAGCAAGATTTATATCATACTTATCTTTCCGATAATCAATATTTATCACCTGTTGAATATTATAATGATACTGCAGAATTTTTACAAGATGAAGCAGAAGAACAATTCTTTGAAGATGCAGTACAAACTCAAGAACAATTTGCAGAAGATGAAGATTTTAAATATGATAAAAATGTAGGAGATGCTTTGGAAGGTGATGTTGGACCTGTTAATGTAAATAAAATTAGGGAAAAATTAACTAAAACAAAAAAATCTGTTGATTTACCTTCCGGTCCATTGAAAGTAGGTAATAGAGAAGTATTACAAATGAAATTGGAATTTGAACCTAATAGTAGTGCCATAAGTGGTGAAAGTGTAAATATTATTCGTTCTTTTGCTCAAATCGCGACTGATCAACCTACAAATTCAATTCAAATTGCTATTTCTCAAAATGTCATGAATGATACAAAAGCTAAAAAACTTGCTGCTCGTAGACTTGCCATTGTTAGCAATGTTTTAAGAAATGCTGGTATCGCTGATAAGCAAATAAATCCTGTACTTACAAATAGAGATATTGATTCTTTTTCTTTTAGAGTTATTAACAATGATAATTTTGAAAAATTAAGAATATCAAAGGGTAAGGATATGTTCGGTGAAGATGAAAATGTTCAAGAATATAATTTAATGCGTTGGTAATTGTGAAGTCTTTATTATCTAAAATTGTGAATTTTATATTCCCTCCTCAATGTATTATTTGTAAATCTATTATTGATAATGAAGATGGACTTTGTCCCGTATGTATCAATGATATAAATTTCATCACGGATCCAAAATGTGAATATTGTGGTTATCCATTTGAATTTAAAACTGATAATAAATTTTCTGTTAAACTTTCTATTTGTGCAAAATGTCTCAATAATAAGGCAAAATTTGATAGAGCTTTAAGCGTTGTTCATTATAATGATGCATCAAAGAAAATAATTCTTCCTTTCAAACATGCTGATAAAACTAATTATGCTAAAATCATGGGAAATATGATGGCTAATACAATTGCTCCGTTTGTAGCAAAAATGGATTTCATCATTCCTGTTCCTATACATATTAAACGTATGATAAAAAGAAAGTATAATCAATCTGCTTTGTTGGCTTCTCATATTTCAAAAAGACTTGATATACCTGTTCTTTATAATGTGCTTGTTCGTTCTCATTTTAAACATTCTCAAGGAAAGCTTTCTTTTGATGATAGAAAAGCAAATGTTTTAAATGCCTTTGATATTAAAAATCCATATAAAATAAAAGGTAAGAATATCTTACTTGTTGATGATGTAATGACTACTGGTGCAACTTTAAACGAATGTGCAAGAATACTTAAAAACTTTGGTGCTAGACGGGTTTATGTAATTACTTTTGCAAGAGTTGTAAGGTAATTTATATTTTCCCTTGTAAATATCTTATTTTTTATATATCATTTAGTAAATGTTAATCAAAATTTAAAAGGTTTTTTTATGCAAAAAGATAGAATACTTATTACTTCTGCTCTTCCTTATGTAAATGGAATCCCTCATTTAGGACATTTGGCTGGCTGTTTGCTTCCAAGTGATGTGTTCGCTAGATTCAATCGTTTAATCGGTAATCAAGTCCTTTATATTGCTGGAACTGATGAACATGGTAGCCCTTGTGAAATTGGTGCTAAAAAAGAAAATGTTTCGGTGGAAGAATATACCTCTAAATATCATAATATTCATAAGGATATTTATCAAAAATTTAATCTTTCCTTTGATTATTTTGGAAGAACTTCTTCAAAGGAAAATATTGAAACCACTCAATCTATTGCAAAAGAATTATTTAATAATGGTTTTATTGAACAAAGAGAAGATGAACAAATTTTTTCAATAGATGATAATATGTTCCTTCCAGATAGATATGTTATTGGAACTTGTCCTTTTTGTGGGGCGGATAATGCAAGGGGAGATCAATGTGAAAATTGCACAAAGGTTTTGGATCCTCGTGATTTGATTAATCCTAAATCTTCCATATCTGGATCTTCCAATCTTGAATTTCGTAAAACTAAACATCTTTATCTTTTACTTTCAAAATTAAGTGATAAGGTGAGAAGTTGGGTCGAAACTAGAAATTGGAATAAACTTACTTTGGGTATAGCTTATAAATGGCTTGATGAAGGTTTAAAAGATAGAAGTATCACTCGTGATTTAAAATGGGGTGTGCCGGTTCCTTTGGATGTGTTTCCCGATATGAAAGATAAAGTTTTTTATGTATGGTTTGATGCGCCTATTGGTTATATTTCTATTACAAAAGAATTGTTAGGTGATGATTATCAATCTTGGTGGTTAATGGATAAGGGAGCAAGTGAGGTTCAATATTTCCAATTTATGGGTAAAGATAATGTTCCTTTTCATGCAATTACTTTCCCTGCAACTCTTTTGGGGGCAAATGAAAATTATAAAAAGGTTGATACATTAAAAGGTTTAAGTTATTTGAATTTTAATGGTGGGAAATTCTCTAAATCTGCAGGTCGTGGCATTTTCGCTGATAAAGCGATTGAAGAATTTGATGCTGATTATTGGCGTTATTGGCTTATTAAAAATGCTCCGGAAACTGATGATACCGACTTTTCTTTTGAAAGATTCAGTGAAGAAATTAACAAAGATTTAAATGATGTTTTGGGTAATTTTATATTACGTGTACTTAAATTTTATAATTCTAAATTCTCAAATGTAATTTCTCATGACATTATAATTGGTGATAAGGAAAAGCAAATTATATCATTATTGCAACAAAAAATTCATAATTATTCTTCATTCATTAAATCATTGGAATTTAGAAAGGCTATGGCTGAATTACGTTCCATTTGGGTAATGGGTAATGAATATATTGATGAAATGGCTCCTTGGGCTATTTATAAAACTGATGTAAATAAAGCTGGGCAAATTTTAGCTTTTGCTATAAATTTAATTCGTATATTCATGATTATTTCCCAACCTATTATTCCCGATTCTTCATTGAAGGTTTTAAATGCTTTGAATACTTCAGGTGATTGGGTGTTTGATGTGGAACATGATATATCCATTATAAATAAAGGTCATAGTTTTAATGTGCCTGAGGCTATATTTACCAAAATTTCAAGTGATAGAGTTAGTGAATTAAACGAAAAGTATAATAAGTAATTATTTTATTATTTCTCTTAATATACTATCTAAAACTAACATACCTTTGTCAGTGGTTTTAATATTGTTATCATTTAATATGATAAAATCATTATCTATCATATTTTGTAATTTTTTCATATCTATGAAATTAAAAAACGAATCTCTTATAATATTTTCAAACTGAGTAATAGATATACCCTTTACTTGACGAAGACCCATTATTATTAATTCTTCGGCTCTTTCATTTTGGGTTAATTCTTCAAAATGCCAATTATTATCATTTATTTTTTCTTTCCATTTAGAAATAGTGGACTCATTTTCATTTAGGTAAAATTTTTTATTTTTTGTAATTCTACTTGCTGATGCCACACCTATACCTATATAATCACCACCTTCCCAATAATTTATATTATGTTGGCTTTGGTAAGATGTTTTTGCATAATTAGAAACCTCATATTGAGGAGTTGTATTTTTTAAATATTCATTTGTAAGTATATACATATCAGTCGCGATATTCTCATTTATTATGTTAACTTTACCAGCGATAACATCTTTATAAAGTTTTGTATTTTCTTCTATTATCAATTCATATAATGATAAATGTGGAAGATTCAGTTTTACTATATCCCTTAATTCATTTTCCCACATACTTAATGTTTGATTTGGTATGGCATATATGAAATCCGCATTGATATTATCAAAATAATTTTGTGCAAGAGATAGTGTTTGTAGTGCATCTTCTTTATCATGAATGCGGCCCAAAAATTTAAGTGAATCATTATTGAGTGATTGGATTCCTATTGATAATCTATTTATATTATATGTTTTATAAGCTTTTAATTTATCTTTTGTTATGGTTTTTGGATTGGCTTCAATAGTAATTTCAATATCTTTTTTTATATGCCATAATTTATTTATATGATTTAGTATACTTTCAAGCATACTAAGTGGCATAAGTGATGGTGTGCCTCCTCCAAAATATATACTAGTGATTTCATCATTTTTTGTAATTGTATTAAAGTAATCAAGCTCCTTTAAATAAAAATCCGTTAAGTTTTCCATTTCTTTATTAAGGCAAGGAAAACTTATAAAATCACAATAATGGCATTTGGATAAGCAATAGGGATAATGTATATATATGCTTGTCATTATTTGGTTTGTTCTTGTTCTTCTTCTTTCTTTAAATATTCAATAAATTTTTCAAGGGCCAATCCTCTATGACTTATTTCACATTTTTCATCATCGCTTAATTCTGCAAATGTGCGTCCCATTCCATTTGGCACAAAGATTGGATCATAACCAAATCCATTGTCCCCTCTTTTTGGAAAATTCACAAAGCCATTACAAATACCTTCAAATATTTCCGTTGGTTTATCTGGTCTTGCAAAAGCAATGACACATACAAAAGATGCGTCCCTATCTTTATCCTTTAATCTTTCTTCCAATATATTAAATGTATTATCGTATCCACCTTGGGCTTCGGCATAGCGGGCAGAATAAAGTCCAGGTTCATTATTCAATGCCTTAATACAAAAACCACTATCATCTGCAATTGTCGGTAATTTTGTTTTTTGTGAAATGGTTTCCGCTTTTAGTTTTGCATTTTCAATAAATGTGGTTCCTGTTTCTTCAATATCTTCATATTCTTTTTTTAAAACTTCCTTTGCAGATACAACCTTTATATTCAAAGGTGAAAGGATTTTTTTCATTTCCAATATTTTATGTTCATTTGATGAAGCTATCACAATTTTTTTCAATTTAATTCTCCTTAACTATGTGGATTTTGACCATCGTAGAAATTACCAAATTTAAAGTATTCACCGACAAAAGCAACATCAATTGAACCAGTTGGACCATGACGTTGTTTCGCAACAATAATTTCTGCCATATTTTTTATTCGTTCCAATTTTGCCTTCCATGTTGCATATTCTTCACTATTTTCGTTTTCAGGTTCCTTTCTTTCATAATAATAGGATTCCCTATATACAAATAATACAACATCAGCATCTTGTTCAATGGAACCAGATTCCCTTAAATCTGATAACAATGGTTTTTTATCATCTCGCGCTTCCACAGAACGGGATAATTGTGATAATGCTATAACAGGAACATTTAATTCCTTTGCCAAAATTTTTAATCCCCTTGTCATTTCTGAAATTTCTTGAACCCTATTTTCCGATTTTTTACCACCTGGGGAATTTAATAATTGAATATAGTCAATCACAATCAAAGATAATTTATTATTGCTTATTCGTTTTAATCTTCTACATCTTGTTCTTATAGCAGATACACTTAAATCAGGTGTGTCATCTATAAATATTGGAACTGTTGATAAAGCCCTTGAATGTTCAGCTATACGATTAAATTCTTCCTCTGTAATATTTCCTGTCCTCATTTTATGTGCGGAAACTTCGGCTGAAAAAGACAATACACGTGATGCCAATTGATCCGCAGACATTTCAAGTGAGAAAAAAGCTACTGGACCTTGAAGACTTTCCGGACCTCTATTATTTAATACTTCATTTGCAACATTAAATGCAAGATTGACTGCAAATGCAGTTTTTCCCATACCAGGACGTCCCGCAACTATTATTAAGTCAGATGGATGAAGTCCTCCCAATTTTTTATCAATATTATCTATACCTGTTGATATACCAGATATACTTCCATCACTTTTATATGCTTGTTCAATTATGGATAAAGAACTTCTCAAACTTTCTTCAAAATTTTGAAGCCCACTTTCAGAATAGCCAGATGTCGCAAGATCATATAATTTTTGTTCCGCAAGTTGTATTTGCCCAGTGGCTGATACCTCTTCATCATTTACCTGTCCACCAAATGCAGTATTAACTATATCTGTTCCTATATTTATCAAATCCCTTTTTATTGCACAATCGTATATAAGTTTTCCATAATCTTGTGCATTTATTATTGATGTGGCATTACTTGATAGACTTGTTAAATAATCAATACCACCTATTGCCTCCAATTCACCACTTTGAAGTAAGTAATTTTTTAATGTTATTATATCGGCAAGATGTCCCTTTTCTATCAATTTTAGACATGCGTCATAAATTTTTTTATGTGCAATTTCAACAAAATGTTCTGGACGAAGGTATTCTGATACTTTTTCTATTGCTTTATTATTTGTAATTATAGCTGATAGTAAAGCTTGTTCTGCCTCTATACTAGATGGAGGTTGCCTTAAAAAATCGCCATTTATATTTTTTTCTTTATCCATATAATATAAATCCCTTTATTTTGATGTTTATATTATATAAATTTATATCATTTTGCAAGGGTTATTTATTAAAAAATCCCCCTTATATAAAGGAGGATTTCGTTTAATTATTTTATCCTTATTTAGTTTTTACAACAGGTAATATATCGTTCATAGAATCCTTTTGAAATTTTACAAAATGATGTTTCAATGCAATACGTGGATTCTTACTTGAAATATATAGAGAACCTGTTGATGAAAAATGTAATATTATCACAAAAAGTGCAAATATTGAACATATAACCTTTGAAAGATTTACTTCACTTTTTAAACAATAAGTGGTTGCAGTATAAAGTAAAAATACTATATACAAATCTATTACCAATGAGAAGAAGAATAATATCCAATAATTAAATGCAATTTGGTATGCAACAAATGCTACTGGATACATAAATATGCATGATGCAACAGATTTTAATGAAGTTTCAAAATTCATTTCACCCTTTGCTAAATATGAAAAGAATAACATCACTCCTGATAGAGCAAAAGTTATCAATAATGCATATATTGGCATCAATATTATTGCAGAAATTGCACCAACTAATGTTATACTTGCTATATTAAATAATATCTTTATACCAGCGGTAATCAAACCATACATTAAAACCTTTACAATTGCATTTTCGTAATTACCATCTGCTTTTATTGAAGTAAAATATTTTACAGGATGGAATAACATATATAATGCATCTGTAATAAATTTCTCAATGTTGATTTTTTTTACCTTCTTTTCCGCAGTTTTAAAATAATTTTTTGCGGTTTCAACAACTTCTGGATTTATTGTAGATTTTTTTGTTGTTGTCTTTTTTGAAGATGTAGTTGTTTTTTTTGCTGTTTTCTTTTTTACTACCATATTGTTCTCCTTATTTTGTTAACAAATTTATTATAGTGTAATTTTATTTTTAATTCCACAAAAATAATTTGGTAATTGCATTATTTTTCATTTTATAATATAGTATTTTTATAATATTTTAATTTATAGGAATAATATGATAAAAGTTGCGATTATTGGACGACCTAATGTCGGTAAATCTACTCTGTTTAATAAGTTAATCAGAAGAAATGTGGCTATTGTCTATGATACTGCGGGAACAACTCGTGATGTTAAAGAATATGTAGTTAGTGATTTTGATGGATTTGAATTCGTATTGATGGATACTGCTGGGCTTGAAAAAGCAAAAAAAGATTCTATTGCTGATAGAATGACTAATAAAACACTTGATGCAATAAGAGCCGCTGATTTAATTCTTTTTATGGTTGATGCAAAAATTTCTGTTATACCAGAAGATATACACTTTGCTAGTATAGTTAAAAAGCATAATAAACCTGTCATCTTAATCGCTAATAAAGCCGAAAATATAAATAATTTTAAAAATAATCTTGGGGATTTTTATAAACTTGGCTTTGGTGATCCTATTGCTTTATCCGCTGAACATGGTCAAGGTATGCTAACTTTACTTGATAAATTGAAATCTAAAATAAAACTAATTGAAAGCGAATCTAATATTCAAAATAATGATGATGAATTGGATTATAATGAACTTAAAGATATAATTGAAATTGTAGAATCTTCACAAGATGAACAACCTATTGATTTAAGTGTTAGAGTTTCAATTATTGGACGCCCTAATGTCGGTAAATCTACCCTTGTTAATGCTTTACTTGGCGAAGATAGAATGCTTGTTGGTGATGAAGCTGGGCTTACCCGTGATGCAATTGATACAGATTTCGTTTATAAAGGACGCGATGTTAAATTGATTGATACTGCTGGGCTTCGTAAAAAATCAAAAGTATATGAAGAACTGGAAAAACTTTCCACCGCAAGATCAATAGAATCAATTAAAAATTCCGATGTTTGTGTCATTGTTATTGATGCGACTTTGGGTATTGATAAACAAGATTTAATAATCGCAAATGTGGCTGTGCGTGAAGGGAAAGGCTTAATATTTGTCCTTAATAAATGGGATTTAATCAAAGATAAAAAATATATTCTTAACCAGGTTAAAGATAAATTGGAGGAATCTTTTGCTCAGGTAAAAAATATACCTATAATTTGTATTTCTGCAATTAAGGCAAAAGGTATTAAGGATATGATGAAGGAAGTTTTTGATTTATATGATTTACGATGTCTTCGCATACCTACCGGTAAACTTAATAAATGGCTTGAAAAAATCGTGCTTCGTAACCCTCCTCCTTTATCACGTCTTAAAAGACCTATGAGCATTAAATATATCACTCAAAGTGCTATTAAACCTCCTACATTCACTTTGTTCGTTGGAGGGGCTTCTATTCTTCCCGATAATTATAAGCGTTATCTTATAAATTCTCTTGGGGAAGAATTTGGATTTGATAAGATTGTTATAAGACTTAAAACTAGAACAAGTAAAAATCCTTATTTGGATAAAAAATAATTAAGAGGGGAATTAAATTGAAAAAAACTTTTAATAATTGTATCGCTATTATATCTTTTCTTTTTGTATTAGATTTCATTTCTAAATTTTTGATATTAAAAGCTACCGGATTTCCCGTCCCTTTTTATGGACATTATACAAATTTCTTCCCTACATATTTCAGCTTATATAATATTTTCCCTTTTTTTGATATAATACTTGTTTGGAATGATGGTGTCAGTTTTTCTATGTTATCATCTCAATCTCAATTCGCAAGATGGGCTTTGGTCATATTTACCTCATCCATTATTGGTTATATCATTTATTTATTAACAAAGGAGAAAAATCCTTTCAATAGATTTTCTTTTGCTTTGATTATTGCGGGGGCTATGGGTAATATATTTGATAGAATAAGATATGGGGCTGTTATTGATTTTCTTGATTTTTATATTGGTAAATATCATTGGCCTGCATTTAATTTAGCGGATATATTTATATCTGTGGGTGTATTTTTACTCATTATAAACAATATTTCTTTTAAGAAAAAATAATTGGTTTTTATACTTATAGATAATTTATTCCCTTTCTTTTAATATTAAAAAAAAGGGGGATATCATGAAAAAATTGATGTTTAAATTATTACCTTATATTGTTTGTGTGATAATTGGTTTTACATTATTTTTTATTCAATTTTTTATAGATAATTTTGACATACAAAATTTGGTATTAAATGTCGCTGCTGGATTCATAAGTGTTTCTTGTGTGTTTTTATCTTATGAACTTGCAAAATTTTTCATTGAAAGAAAAATGCGAAATAAAATAATTACTTATATGCAATATCATATTGAAAAGTCTTTATTTGTAATAGTGAAATATTTTTTTGCATGGTTTTATCCAACAGAAAGAAATACTATAATATTAACTGATGACAGATTAGATATGCTTTTTTCACTTAATCAACAAATGTTAGAAAAATTCTTCATGGAAAGAAAAATGTTGGGATTTTTTATTTATAAAAATATAACCCCTGTCATTGAAGAAATGACAGGTGTAATTAAAAATCCTAATTTAAATATATATATGACTCCAAATGAAATGGTGCATTTTATGGATATTCTTCGCAATATCACTTTGATAAGACAAGAAATTCTTGATTTCATGCCGGAAGATATGGATACAAGATTTGTTATAAAAAAAGATCCAAATCCAAATAATCATCAATTAGAACTTTTTAATAAAAATATCAAAATTGATTATGCTGAATTTGAAACAAATGATATGGATAATGAAAAACTTTTACAATATTTTAGAGTGCCAACCGAAAATATTGAATTACTTTCTTCTCAAATTGCTTGGTTATTAAAAGATATTTACGAAATTATTGATATCATGGATATTGATTTTTGGAAAGAAGAATATGCATATGGTATAAAAAATACAAATATTTAAAAAGTCCTTGAAAATTTTTATTTTTTCGCTATTCTTTTTCTTATATGTTCCCATCGTCTAGTGGTCTAGGACACAAGATTCTCATTCTTGCAACACGGGTTCAAATCCCGTTGGGAATGCCAAAATTAAAAATCCCTCTTTTGAGAGGGATTTATTTTTACATCATTTATTATTATAATTTCCATTTGAAAGAGCCGTCTTCCTTTAAAATAACACGTGAACCTTCAATTCCATTATTTGTTATTTCTTGTTGAATCTTTTCAGCTTCTTCTTTTGTTGTAAATTCTCCTAAACGAACTTTATATAATGTGTTTCCATTTACAACAGATTTGAAAATCTTAACGGTTCCTATATGTGATAATTTATTTTTCATAGAATCCGCTTTATCATAAGTGGAATAAGCTCCAACTTGAACATAATAATCTCCTGTTGTAGCACTTGTTTGTTGTGGAGCTGGTGTTTCAACACTTTGTGTATCCTTTTCAATAGGAGTAATTGGTGTTGGTTCAGCAGGTGCGCTTGCAATTGGTGCTACATTTACTGATGAATATTTTACATCAGGTGGATAAATATCTGTATTTTGTGATGAGATTGCAAGTTCTTTTAATTTTTTACTTTCTTCTGGTAAAATTTCTACCTTAACTCTTGCACTACCTTTTGCCTTTATACCCAATATATCTGCTGCTGCAGATGATAAGTCAAGTATTCTATCCCTTGCATAAGGACCTCTATCATTTATTTTTACATTTACAGAAGTACCATTTTCCAAATTTGTCACTCTTACAAGTGATGGCATTGGTAAAGTTCTATGGGCTGCTGTTAATTTGTTTTCATCAAAGGTTTCCCCGTTTGATGTTTTTCCACCATGAAAATCAGGTCCATACCATGATGCAATTCCAATTTCACTATATGTATAATCTTCATGTGGATAATAAGATACTCCATCAATTAAATATGGATTACCTATTTTATAATTACCCATTGCACCAAATGCTGTATTTTTCACATCAACATTTTGTGTTGTTGTTTCAGTTGTTGTTTGATTTGTTGTGGTTGTATTTGTTGTGTTTACAGATGTTGTGTCATCTGTATTTGTTGTTTCGGTTGTGGTAGTTGTTGTTGTTTCTGTTGTTGTTTGATTTGTTGAAACATCATCATAACTATCATCATAGAATGTTGTCTCTGTATAAGGAACAGGTTGTGTTGCAGAACGTATTGGAACATTATTATTTGTTGCACATGCAGTAAGTAATAAAATTCCTGTTATACTTAATAAATGTTTTTTCATTGTGGTTCTCCTTATTTTACTTTTTTTATAATATCATCTTTTTTGTTTTCGTGCAATATTTATTTATTTAAAAAAAAGTATAAAAAAATTGCAAATAATATCCTATATATCGCAAAAATTTTAAATGAAGATTTTTTTACCCAACCTATCATAAATTTTATTGCTGTTAATGAAAAAATAAATGACATCATTATTGTAAATAATAAATAATTTATATTTATTTTTACAGGTGAATTTATGAACTCCAATACTCCCGCACAACCTGCCATCATTATTGTAGGAATAGATAATAAAAATGTATATTTAACTATACTACTTCTTGTTTGACCTAAACCCATGCCTGTTGTAATTGTTATACCGCTTCTACTTACTCCTGGAATCAATGCCAATGTTTGTGATAAACCTATTATAAGAGAATCTTTATAGCTTAATTGTTTTAACTCTTTTTGTTTTTTACTATATTTATCGCTTATATATAACAATATTCCAAAAATTATACTTGTATATATTACTATATTAGGATTTCTAAAATTATCTAAACCTGTTAAGTATATGATACCTCCTATTATAATTATAGGAAACAGAGATAAAAGCAGATTCATAAATAATTTATCATCTTCTTCATTTTTTTTCACTCTTAATATACTTAAAATTATTTCATATATTTCTTTTCTATAAAAATATAATACTGCTAATAATGAACCTATATGTGCAGATATATCAACTATTATACCTTGATCTGCAACATTTAATATATTTGGTAAAATTAATAAGTGTCCAGATGAACTTATTGGTAGGAATTCCGCTACTCCTTGGATTAGTGATAAAAGTGTTAAATATATAAAGGGATATAGGCTTTCTAACATTTTACTCTCCTTTTTAAAAAAAACTTGTTTTATTATGCCTTTTTTGATATAATTTCTCTATTATATAAGAAAAATTCTTTTTTTCTACTTAATTTTTAATTATAGATGGAGTTTGGTATGGCTAAAAATGAATGGGAAATAACGGTTGGTGATTATGTAGTTTATCCTACACATGGTGTGGGACAAGTCGAATCTATTGTTGATGAAAATATTGCTGGAATGGATATTGAATTTCTTGTTATTCGTTTTGCAAAAAATCGTATGACCCTTAAAATTCCTGTTGATAAAATTGATGTGTCCGGCCTTAGAAAATTATCTTCTGAATATGAAATCAAAAAGGCTATTGATATCATGAAAACTCCTCCTCAACAAAAACGTATTGTATGGGCTAAACGCGCTCAAGAATATGAGGAAAAAATAAATAGTGGCGATCCTTTGGTCGTTGCAGAAGTTGTTCGTGATTTATATAAACGTTCTGATAAACTTGAACAATCTTTCAGTGAAAGACAAATTTATGAACATGCTTTAAGCAGACTTGCTGATGAATATGCTGTCATATATGATTTACCTTCTGATGAGGCCGTTGCAAAAATTGAAGCTATCATGGAAAAGGAAGATAAAAAACAACAAGCTAAAAAGAATGTTGAAAAAAATATTGATGATGATTTTGATGAATAAATTATTTCTTTTTTCTAATATAAAAAAACCACCTTTTCGGTGGTTATTTTTTTAGTGCTTATCAAAATAAAGATTTCCTTTTTCCTTTAAGGTGTGTCTTTTGAAACCTTTATTTAGGAATATTTCAACTGTTTCATCTACCATACGTGGATTTCCACAAAGGAATACATGAAAATCTTCTGCTGTAATTTTTTTACCGAAATCTTTTTCAATTACTCCATCTAATATCAATGATTGAGCATGTCCCCTATATCCTTTCCATTGTTCACCCATTTCTTGGTCAGCCCTTGAAACTATTGGATAATAATGAAAATATGGTGATTGTTTTTGTAATTCTTCTAATTCCCCTTTAAAACCCAATTCATAAGTATGTCTTGCACCATGAATTAAGGCAACTTGTCTTTTACCATTTAGTATTTCATTTTTATGTTCTCTTATAATACTAACAAATGGAGCAATACCTGTTCCTGTGCTTATAAATAATAAATCTGATGTTTCCTCAACCCCATCAAAATTCATAAGTCCAGCTGGCTTTTCACCCATAAAGATTTCATCTCCTATTTTTAAATCAAATAAACGTGGGGTGAGGCGTCCATCTGGAACCAACACTATATAAAATTCAACTTCATCTTGTGATGGTGATGATGTGATTGAATATGCTCTTTTATGCCATTCGCCATCAAGATTATTTTTATCATCAGGTAATCCCAATACAGCAAATTGACCTGCTTTAAAATCAAATTTATGTCCATCTTTAAATTGTATAAAAAACAATTTTATTTCTGGTGTAATTTCTTTTATATTTTTTACTATTGCATTATATGGCATCATAATTCCTTTTTGTTTGTAAGTTGCTTTATTTTAAAATAAAACTTATAAAAAATCAATTGCAAAAAAATTTTTATATGATATCATTTTTTTTACATTACTTTATTAAACAATCTTAACAAAATAATTACTCTTTATATGCTTTTTACAAAGTGTAATTTTTTTATTATAAGGAGACTTGAATGATTGATAAAATGCCTATTACTCCAAAAGGTTATCAAAAACTTGAAGACGAATTAAAAGAATTAAAATATAAGGAAAGACCTGCTGTTATTCAAGCAATAAGTGAGGCAAGAGCTTTGGGTGATTTATCCGAAAATGCTGAATATCATAGTGCAAAAGAAAAACAAGCTTTAATTGAAGGCAAAATCGCTTATTTGGAAAGTGCTCTTGGCAGTGCTGAAATTATTGATCCTCTTAAAATGTCAGGTGATGTCGTAAAATTTGGTGCTACTGTTAGATTCGTTGATGTCGAAACAGATGAGGAAAAAACTTATCAAATAGTAGGTAAAGAAGAAGCTGATCTTGAACATGGTCTTATTTCTTTTGAAAGTCCTATTGCTCGTGCTTTAATAGGTAAATCCGTTGGTGATGAATTTGTTGTATCATCTCCAAAGGGAAATAGGGAATTTGAACTTTTAAGTGTTGAATATAAATAGGTTTATTATGAAATTTATTATATTATCTTTGATTTTTTCTTGTTTTTTGGTTTCTTGTGGAGTGAAGGGATCTCTTGATACTCCACCTGAAGCTAAATATAGAAGAACTTATCCCGCTTATTAATTTTAGGTTTTTTATCCCTTTTTTCAAACTTGACTTTATATCTCTTTATTTATAATATTAGTTATTATTTAAAGGTTATGTATATGGATAATTCTTCTAAAAATATGTTATCTAAATCCGTTAATTTTAATATTACCGGTGGGCTTCCCGCTTCTGTAAATGATGGCGGTATTGCTAATTATATCAATATGGTAAAGAATATACCTCATCTTACACCAGAAGAAGAATTTGATTTAGCTGTAAAGGTTCAAGAAAATCATGATTTAAAGGCTGCGGAAAAACTGATTGAATCTAATCTATTTTTAGTGGTTGCTACTGCTTTTGAATATAAAGGTTATGGTCTTCCAATTTCTGACATTATTTCAGAGGGGAATATTGGTCTTATGAAAGCGGTTAAAAAGTATGATCCTAAAAAAGGATTCCGTCTTTCTACTTATGCTCTTTGGTGGATTAGGGCTACTATCAATGAGTTTATTCTTTCTTCTTGGAGTTTAGTAAAAATTGGAACCCAAAGCGCACAAAAAAAATTGTTTTTCAGTCTTAAAAAATTAAAGGCTAAACTTGGTATATATCATGATAATGAATTAACAAGTGATAAGGTTAAACAAATTGCTAAACATTTAGAAGTAGATGAAGATGATGTGGTGGAAATGAATAATCGTATGGTTAAGGATACATCTCTTAATAATCCTATCGCATCTTCTGATAATAATGATGAAAGAATTTCTCAACTTGCTTCGCAAACTCCAAATAGTGAAGAAATTGTCGCAAATAATGAAGATAAAACTTTACGCATGAAATTATTATTTGATGCCATGCAATCCCTTAATCCTAGGGAACAAATTGTCATTAAAAAAAGAAGGCTTGTTGATGAACCTGCCACTTTGGAAGATTTATCAATGGAACTTAATATAAGTAAAGAAAGAGTTAGGCAAATTGAAAATAAAGCTATGGAAAAATTAACTAAATTCCTTACCAATCATAAAATTTAATTTTTCTTTATTTTTGATAAAGGGTGGTTTTCAATAACCGCTTTTTTTAATTTATCTTTCATTATATGTGTATATATTTGTGTGGTTGATATATCCGTATGACCAAGCATGGTTTGAACAGAACGTAGGTCTGCACCGCCTTCTAATAAATGAGATGCAAAACTATGTCTAAATACATGTGGAGATACTTGATTTATTATACCGCTTTTTAATGCTAAATCTTTTAATTCCTTATAAAAAGCGAATCGGGTTAAATGTCCTTTATTACTTTTTGATGGAAATAAATATTTTGAATCTGTTTGTGTTTTATTTATAAAATTTTTCCTTATTTTTTCATAGCGTTCTTTTTTTTCAATAACTCTATGATTTATTGGTATCAATCTTTCCTTTGCCCCCTTACCCATTACTTGTATATATTCATTTTTTATAAATGCTTTATATGGAAGAGATACCAATTCCGATACACGCAAACCTGTTGCATATAGCAATTCAACCAAAAAATCCAATCTTATACCTTTATCCTTATTATTTTTATGGGCATAAGTAATTAGTTTTTCTATTTCATCTTGGCTTAAATATTTTGGAAGAGATTTTTGTTTTTTTGGTGTATGAATATTTGATGCAGGGTTAGTGGTTATCAAATTTTCACTTAAACAAAATAGGTAAAAACCATTTATAGCGGTTAATTTTCTTGATTGTGTTTTGGCTGTGATATTATTTTCCCTTAAATATGATAAATAATATTTTATATCATCTTTTTTTACCAAAAGAAGATTTGTTTTTCCCAATTCCTTTTTTAGAAAAGTTTCAAAATGAACTAAATCACTACCATAGGCAAGTATTGTGTTTTTTGAACACCCCTTTTCCGCCCCAAGCATATCCAAAAATTCTTTTATTTCCTTTTGCATGTCTATAAGTATAGCACTTTTTTTTTTAAAAGAAAGTTTTTCAACCTGTGGTTTGTAAAAATTATTGCCTTTTTATTTTTTTACGAATATATTTTTTATATCCTTAAACCTATTTTAAGGATAAAGACATAAGTTAGTGAAGAGGGCTTAATCACCCAGATGACTAACACTTTTTAGTGTTTTGACTAACACTCACCCGACGTTTCATATTCGCCGGGAAGTCGCTATCATACAATAGGATAAGTTTCCTTATGGCTTATCTAAAAGTAGCGAGGTCAAAGTTATCTGACTGATTAACTTCCCGACTTCTTCTAATGGAAGTCTTTTTTATTAACTTAACAAACGAAAGGGAAGTATTATGTCAAAAATCTTAATCAATTTGATAACTTGTTCTTCTATTTTATTTATGTATAATAGTCCGTCTCAGGCTAAATCTATTCGTGAAATTGGTGATGCACTTAAACTGGTAGTGCCTGCTTATGCTTTGGGACTTACTATGGCTGAAGATGGTTATGAGGGAGCAAGTCAATTTGCTCTATCTCTTATTTCTTCTCAACTTACAATTGAAGGACTTAAAAAAATAACAAAAAGAAAGCGTCCGGATTATGTGGAAGGTGATAAAAGAGATTCTTTCCCAAGTGGGCATAGTGGAAGTGCTTTTTCCGGTGCTACATTCATTCATAAAAGGTATGGTTTAAAACAAGCAATCATCCCTTATATTGGTGCTACATTTGTCGCATATTCTCGTGTGGAAAGTAATAGACATCATATAGAAGATGTTGTAGGAGGGGCTTTGGTATCCGCTTTTTATACGTGGGTATTTGTTGATAAATTCCCTAACACTTCATTATCCGCTGATAGTGATGGGGTTGTATTAAAGTATAAAAAGGCTTTTTAATTTGAATTTACTTTTCTTTTATACTATAATCATTTAATTATGGTTATAAAAGATAAAGTTTTTAGAAAGTGCGATCATCCCGATTGTCAAAAAGAGGGAGAGTATCGCGCACCTAAAAACAGAAATCTTGATGATTATTATTGGTTCTGTCTTCAACATGTAAGCGAGTATAATAAGTCTTGGGATTTTTATAAGGGTATGTCAATTGATGAAATTGAAGCAGAAAATAAATTAGATATGACTTGGCATGAAAAAACTTGGAAATTTGGTGTGAACCTTGATAAACTTCATAAACAAGGAAATCTTGATGATCCTTTCCAAATTTATAATGATTATATGAAGGGGAATAATTCTTTTTTTAAAAAACATAATGATACTCCTAAATTATCAATAAAAGAAAAGGAGGCTTTAACCCTTTTTGGTCTATCTTATCCTTTTTCAAAAGAAGATTTGAAAAAAAAGTATAAGGTATTGGTTAAAAAACATCATCCTGATTTAAATGCTGGGTCAAAAGAAGCTGAGGAAAAATTTAAAATTATTTCCGCTTCTTATGCTATCTTAATTAAAAAGTGTTAAAAAAATCCCCCTTTTAAAGGGGGTGTTTTTATATATCCAAATTTACAACGTTTAGTGCATTTTCCTGTATGAAATCTCTTCGTGGTTCAACTATATCACCCATAAGAGTAGAAAATACTTCGTCTGCTTCGGCTGCATTATCAATTTTTACTTGTAAAAGTGTGCGGACATTTGGATCCATTGTTGTTTCAAACAATTGTTCCGCGTTCATTTCTCCAAGTCCTTTATATCTTGATATTGTCAAACCGGTTTTTCCTATTTCATATATTTTATTTAACATTTCAACAGGTAGAGATACATCATAAGTTTTATCCTTCATTGTAAGGCTTACTTTATCCTTATATATATCTTGGATATCCTTTAACATTTCCTCTATACGACGGGCTTCATTGCTTCCCATTTCTTTATCCCTTAAAAGGTGTTCTTCGTTCACTCCTCTTAATGTACGTTTGAATTTTACACCATTATCAACTATTTCAAATGTCCAACCTTTGAAATTTGCTGGTTCAAAGTTATTCATTCTATCTATTGTAATTTGTGCTTTTTGTTTCATGATTTCTCTATCTTGAATAGCGGATTGTGAGAACATTCCACAAATTGCAGCATTTTCAACTATCTTTAATGGTGTATATTTTGTTAATGGTTCAACCAATTTTGCCATCTTTCTACATCTTTCAATTAAATCCCTTAAATCCGCTCCGGCTATTTTGGTTCCTTCAAATGTAGTTAAGACTCCTTCATTAACAATTAAATCAATTAAATAATTTTCAAGTGCTGTATCGTCTTTCATATAGGTTTCTGAATTACCTCTTTTTACCTTATATAATGGTGGTTGTGCAATATATACATATCCCTTATTTATAATTTCCGGCATTTGACGATAAAAGAATGTTAATAATAATGTTCTTATGTGTGCACCATCAACATCAGCATCGGTCATTATTATTATTTTATGATATCTTAATTTTTCTATATTAAATTCATCTTTTCCTATACCACAACCCAAGGCCATAATCAAAGTTCCTATCATATCAGAAGAGAGAACCCTATCAAATCTTGCCCTTTCTACATTTAAGATTTTTCCACGAAGTGGAAGTATGGCTTGATTGGCTCTATTTCTTCCTTGTTTTGCAGAACCACCCGCAGAATCTCCCTCAACTATAAATAATTCTGATTTTGCAGGATCCCTTTCTTGGCAATCAGCTAATTTACCTGGAAGTGATGCTATATCAAGTGCGGTTTTTCTTCTTGTCAATTCACGTGCTTTACGAGCAGCTTCTCTTGCTGTTGCAGCCTCAACAATTTTCTCAACTATTTGTTTGGCTTCGGTTGGATGTTCCTCAAACCATGTTGAAAGTTTATCATTTACAACATTTTCAACTACTGGTCTTACTTCACTTGATACCAACTTATCTTTTGTTTGTGATGAAAATTTTGGATCTGGAACCTTAACTGATAATACACAGGTTAGCCCTTCCCTCATATCTTCACTTGCTATTTCTATATCCTTTTTCTTTAATAAACCATTTTGATTTACATAATTATTTACACATCTTGTTAAAGCAGCCCTAAATCCAGCAAGGTGGGTTCCTCCATCTCTTTGTGGAATATTATTTGTAAAACATAACATATTTTCATGATAGGAATCGTTATATTCAACAGATGCTTCAACCATTATATTATCTTTTTCTCCCTTTAAATTTATTGGGGCAGATATTAAAGGATTTTTACTTCTATCTAAGTATTTTACGAAGGCTTCTATTCCTCCTTCATAATAAAACTCTACTGCTCTTTCTTCAGCACCTCTTTTATCTGTTAGTAATATTTTAACTCCACTATTTAGGAATGCTAATTCTCTTAATCTTGCCTCTATAGTTGAAAAATCAAATTCAATAGATGGGAAAATTTCAGTTGATGGATAGAAAGTAACTTCCGTTCCCTTCATATCCTCTGGAACTTCTTTTATAACTTTTATTTGTTCAACTACTTCACCATTGGCAAATTTCATAAAGTGTTCTTTACCCTCTCTCCATATACGAAGTTCTAACCAACTGGATAATGCATTAACAACAGATACACCAACTCCGTGTAATCCTCCTGAAACTTTATAAGAATTTTGATCAAATTTTCCACCAGCATGAAGTTCTGTCATTATCAATTCAGCAGCAGATCTTCCGGTTTCCTTATTTATACCAACTGGGATACCTCGTCCGTTATCCAATACAGAAACTGATCCATCAGAATTTAATGTAATTTCAACTTTATCACACCAACCTGCTAATGCCTCATCAATAGAATTATCAACTACTTCATATATCATATGGTGAAGACCTGTTCCATCATCGGTATCACCTATATACATACCTGGACGTTTACGAACAGCTTCTAAACCTTTTAAATATTTAATACTATCAGCGGAATATTCTGCCTCTGCTTTTTTTATTGCTTCTTTATCATGGGCCTTCATTTCACGATTATGACGAATCTCTTCATCACTTGATTGTGTGAAAGTATCCTTTAACTCCTTTATTTCCTCAACAATTTCAGTATTAGTTTCAACAAGAGTTAAATCTTCTTTATTTTTATTTTCTGCCATATTTTTTACCTTTCCTTTTTTATATATTATAATATTTACTTTACTAATTTTATTTTAAAAAAGCAAGGTTTTTCCTTATATTTTTTATATTAAAGGATTTATATTTTACAAAAAATTTATGGGGATTTTTATAAATATTTCTATTTCGCGTTTAAATCAATTTTAAAAGGGGTTTTATATTTTTATTGTGGACAAAAACCCCTTTTTAATAATTATTCTTTACAAGAACAGCCCATTTCATCACACATTGAGCCTTCACTTGAATATTCATTATTTTTTATTTTTTCTTCTATTTTTGCCATCTTTGTTTTAAAGGCTTCTTCTATATTTATATTCATTGTTTTTGCTAACATTAATGCATATATAACTACATCTGCAAATTCTCCATCAAGTTTACTTGGGTGTTCAAGACGTTTTCTGCTTGCAAAACCAAAAGAACGTGCTACTTCTCTTGCGTATTCACCCACTTCTTCGGTTAATTTTACCATTAAAACAAATGCTTTTGTTTGATTATCTAATTTTTCATGGGTTTTATTCCAATGTTGTGAAAAATTATCTATAAAGTTTTGTAGTTCTTTATCCATTTTTACCTCCTTTTTTTATTTCTACATATTAAATTATAGTATAAAAATAGGGTAAAAACTATGAGTCTATATTCAAAAGAATTTAATCCTTTTTTACTTTACAAAACTTCTTTATATAACAATTTTCACAATGAGGATTTTGTGCTTTACATTCATATCTACCATATAATACTAAATAATTTGATATATATGGTTTATAATAATCTGGTATTATTTTATCAAGGTAATATTCAACTTTTTCCGGTGTTTTTGCATCATTTGGAACTAAATCTAATCTATGAACCAATCTTAAAACATGGGTATCTACACCTATTGTTGGGGTACCATATAATTCATTTAATATGACATTGGCTGATTTTCTTCCTATACCTGCAAGTTGTTGTAATTCATCCCTTGTTTTTGGAAGGATGCCATCAAATTTATCAATTAAAGTTTGGGACATTTCCATTACATGTTTTGCTTTACTATTATATAATCCTATAATTTTTATATAGTCTTTTAAGCCTTTTTCTCCTAAATCAAGCATAGATTGTGGATTATCAATTATTTCAAATAAATCTTTTGTCGCTTTATTCACTATTTTATCTGTTGATTGTGCAGATAATAAAACTGCAACAGCAAATTGATATGGATTTTTGTAATTAAGTTCAGATTTTTTTGCACCAATGTTTTTTTCAAATAAACTTAATAATTCTTTTAAATTTTTATTTGTTATCATTTAAATTAAATCCTCTATTTGTTTATTGATTGCTTCTATTTCATTATTTATTTCTTTTAATCTTTGAGTTAAAAATTCAACCTCATTTTCCGGTGCTTTTAATATATTTTTAGTCAATTCCAATTTTTCAAGTTGAAGATTTTCTCTATGCAGATTTAAGATTTTTTCCCTTATTATATTTTCTGCAGTATCTGGTTTTTTTATTAGTGCATCTATTTCAAATTTAAGCAATAATGATGGATTGAAATTTTTATCTTCTAAATATTTCATCAATGTTTCACGAGTATGAGGATTTACACTTATTTCATTTATCACTATATCATAAATTTTTTTATAAACTTTATTATTAAGTGTTATGGTTTTACCTTCTTCTAAAAACTTTAAAAATAAGTTTGGGTAGGTTATGGCAAATGCCAATATCATCTTTTCATTTGCATTTTCCGGATTTGCCTTTGGCTTTGTGATTTTTTTCATAGGTTTTGTTGTTTTTATTTCCGACATACGTTTTTTGAAATCTTCAATATAAAACTTTTTAACACTTTCATTTTTAATTCGTGATAATTCCTTATATATACTTTCTTCTAACCCAGATTTTTGTTCGGGTGTTTGGATAGTCTTTCCATTTGTAAAATATAACCATAAAATATCAGATAAACTTATACTTTTTGTTTTTAACATTTCTTCAAATTTATCATGGCCAAAAGTATGCAAAAATTCATCGGGATCCTTTGCTCCTTCTATTAAGCAAAATTTTAACGATTTTCCCGGTTTTAATATTGGAAGAACTCTTAATGCTGCTCTTATACCGGCCTTTCTACCAGCTGTATCAGAATCAAAACATAAAATAGGTTCGTTTGCCAATTTCCATAATAATTCTATTTGCATTTCTGTTATTGCTGTTCCAAGTGGAGCTACTGCAGTTTTAAAACCAAATTTATGTAGTGATATTGTATCCATATATCCTTCTGTTGCAATCACTTGATTATTTTCAATTGCATCAATTCTTGCTTGCGCAAGTCCGTATAAATTTCTTCCCTTTGAAAAAATTAAACTTTCCGGTGAATTTAAATATTTTGGAAGGGAATCGTCTAAAACTCTACCCCCAAAAGCAATTATTCTACCCTTTGAATCTGTAATAGGGAAAAGAACTCTATTCCTAAAATAATCGTATGGCGTATTGGTTTTTTCACTTATTCTTGCAAGTCCAGCCTTTAATATTAAATCCAGCGGAATGTGTTTATTTTCCAAATATTTTAATAATTTATTTCCAGATGGTGCATAACATAAATGAAAATTTGATATTATATTATCACTTAACCCTCTTTTCCTAAAATAATCTAAACCTGCTTTTCCTTCATCTGTATATAAACATTCTTTATAAAAATCACAAGCGAGTTTTAATACCTCATATAAATCATGGGATTGTTTATCTTTTTGTCTTTGTTCCTTTGTTGATTTTGGAATTTCTATACCATAATCTTGGCAAATTTTTTCTATTGCCTCAATAAATGATAAATGTTGATATTGCATTGTAAATGTTATTATGTCTCCATGTGCTCCACAGCCAAAACAATGATAAAAACTTTTATCTTCAACTACCGAAAATGATGCGGTTTTTTCACTATGAAATGGACAAACACCCCAATTTTCCTTTCCCTTTTTTGTAAGGGGAATATATTTTGATATTAAATCAACTATTGATACTCTATCACGAAGATTTTCTATAAATGTCTTATCTATATTCATTAATGTTTCCTCATCCTATATATTAAGAATTTTTTTTTATTTTTCAATATTTTGTTATTTATTATTTTTATTGCTTTTACTTTTTTAAAGTTTATAATTACTCCATATTAAATTTATGAGGTATGAAATGATTAAAATTACTCTTCCCGATGGAAATATTAAAGAATTTGAAAATCCAGTTTCCGGTTTAGAAATTGCAAATGCTATATCAACAAGTCTTGCTAAATCCGCTTTGTTTTTAAAAGTAGATGGTGAATATTATGATTTAAATTCAACAATTTCTGTTGATAGCAATGTGAAAATATTAACTATAAAAGATGAAGAAGTGCTTCCTCTTATACGTCATTCTTGTGCTCATATAATGGCTCAAGCTATTAAACAAATTTATCCAGATGCAAAGTTGGCTATTGGTCCTTCTATTGAAAATGGATTTTATTATGATATTGATCTTGATCATCGTATCACAGAAGAAGATTTCCCAAAAATTGAAAAAAAGATGGTAGAAATCATAAATCATAATTTTAAAATTGAAAGAAAAGAACTTTCCACAAGTGATGCTAAAAAATTCTTCCTTCAATTAAATGAATCTTATAAAGTTGAATTAATTGATGATTTGGAAAAAAATAATATAAATTCTGTATCCATTTATTCTCAAGGAGAATTTAGCGATCTTTGCCGTGGACCTCACCTTCCTTCTACTTCAAAAATGCCTGTAGATGCATTCAAAATTACTTCTATTGCTGGCGCTTATTGGAGAGGAGATTCAAAAAATAAAATGCTTCAAAGAGTCTATACAACTGCTTGGCTAAATAAAGATGATTTAAAAGCTTATTTAATTCAAAAAGAAGAAGCTGAAAAAAGAGATCATAGAAAAATAGGTGTGGCAATGGATTTATTCCATTTTGAACCTGATTATGCTCCTGGTGCTGTATTTTGGCATCCAAAAGGTTGGGCTTTGTTCCAAAAACTTATTTCTTATATGAGAGATACTCAAAACAATAATGGATATATAGAAGTATCAACTCCTACTATTATGAATAGATGTCTTTGGGAAACTTCCGGACATTGGGATAAATATAAACATAATATGTATACCGCTTCCGTTCAAGATGAAGATACTGAATTCGCTGTAAAACCTATGAATTGTCCTGGTGGTGTATTGATTTATAAACAAGGCATTAAAAGTTATAGAGATCTTCCTATTCGTATGGCTGAATTTGGTAAAGTTAATAGATATGAACCTAGTGGTGCTCTTCATGGAATACTTCGCGTGCGTGAATTTACTCAAGATGATGCTCATATCTTTTGCACAACTGAACAAATGGAAGATGAATGCATCAAAGTTATAAAACTTATTATGAATATTTATAAGGATTTTGGATTTGATAATGTTCGCATTAAACTTTCTACCCGTCCAGAAAAACGAATCGGTGATGATAAAGTGTGGGATATGCTTGAAAATACTCTTGCTACTGCTCTTGAACATCATGGATATCAATATACCATTTTCCCAGGAGAAGGTGCTTTCTATGGCCCTAAATTAGAATTTGTCCTTCGTGATGCTATTGGTAGAGATTGGCAATGTGGAACTTTACAAGTAGATATGAATCTACCTGAACGTTTTGATATAAATTATATAGGTCAAGATGGCGAAAAACATAGACCTGTTATGCTTCATAGAGCTTTGTTTGGTTCTCTTGAAAGATTTACGGGTATATTAATTGAAAATTTTGCTGGGCATTTGCCTCTTTGGTTATCTCCTGTGCAAATTGCTGTTTGTAGTGTTGCGGAAAGTGCCGCATCTTATGCAAGCGAAATTTATGACTTATTAAAACAAAATGGTATTTTATCAATACTTGATATTTCTGAGGAAAAAATAAGTTATAAAATACGTAATTACTCTTCATCAAAAACTCCTATCATCGCTGTTATTGGTGAAAAGGAAAGAGATAATCAATCTATCACAATTCGTCGCATAGGTAGTGATAAGTCTTTTACCTACCCTATTGATGAATTTATTGATTTAATTAAAAAAGAAATTAGTGATAAAAAGTAAATATTCCCACTTTTAAAGTGGGATTTTTTATTTCAAAATAAAAACTTGCCTTTTTTGTTAAAATATGGAATAATTATCTTTGTTGAAAGACAAATAAATAAATGAAAGGATATACCTATGAAAAAACTTTTAAATTATATTGCTATTGCTGGACTTGCTCTTTCTGTATCTGCTTGTTCTTCTAACGAAGCTCCTGAAACAGATATGGATACAACTGAAGTTTCTCTTTCTGCTGAAATCGCTGGTATTGAACCTGGAACTCAAGCTGATTTAGAAGCTCGCGCTGGTAATATTGTTTACTTTGGTTATGATAATCATGGTTTAACACCTGATGCAACAAAAACTCTTAAAAGACAAGCTGCATGGTTAAAAATGTATCCAAATGTAAATATCGTAATTGAAGGTAATTGCGATGAAAGAGGAACAAGAAAATATAACCAAGCTCTTGGCGAAAAACGTGCTAATGCTGCAAAAAGATATTTAATCGCTCAAGGTGTTCCTGCTAAACGTATTACAACTGTTTCTTATGGTAAAGATAGACCAGCAGTTCTTGGTAATACAGAAGAAGCTTATGCTAAAAATCGTCGCGATGTAACTATCGTTGCTGAATAATTTAGTAATTATTCATTCTTTTTAAAAAGACTTCCTTAGGGGAGTCTTTTTTCTTCTTTTTTATTTACTTTGTCGTTTTATTATGTTAAATTTTATTTACTTAATTTATGAAAAGGAATCTATTATGACTTACTCTAATTATAATGAAATTAAATCTGATATTAACTCAAAAATGTCAAAGGCTATTGATGTATTAAAAAAGGATTTATCCGGTCTTAGAACTGGACGCGCTTCTATCAATCTTCTTGATAATATTATGGTTATGGCTTATGGAACCCCTACTCCTATAAATCAAGTGGCTAGTCTTTCCACCCCTGATGCCAGAACTATTTCCGTTTCCGTTTGGGATAAAACTATTGCTCCTGCAGTGGAAAAAGCTATTCGCGATTCCGATCTTGGGCTTAATCCTGCTTCCGATGGTACTTTGATTAGAATCACTCTTCCTACTCTTACAGAAGAAAGAAGAAAAGAACTTGTAAAAGTCGCAAATTCCTATGCCGAACAAGCAAAGGTTTCTATCCGTAATATTAGAAGAGATGCTATGGATGGTATTAAATCTTTGGAAAAAGATAAACTAATTTCCGAAGATGATCGTAAAACCTATGAAGATGAAGTGCAAAAAATCACTGATAAATTCGTAGCTGATGTTGATGAACATTTAAAGTCAAAACAAACTGAAATTATGTCAATTTCTTAAATGGGAGAAATTTATGACTGAAACTAACCTCAAAATACCTTATCACATTGGAATAATCATGGATGGTAATGGAAGATGGGCAAAGAGTAGAGGTCTTCCTAGACATGTAGGTCATACCAATGGCGCAAAAGCTATGCAAAGGATTGTTGAGGCTTGTAAAAAGTTTGGCGTAAAAATATTAACTGCTTATGCTTTTTCAACTGAAAATTGGGCTAGACCAAAAGAAGAAGTAGATTTTTTAATGAATCTTTTTGCTAAATATCTTAAAACTCAGGCTGATAAACTTATTGAAAATAAAATTCATTTTAAAGTATTGGGCGATAAATCTCGTTTTTCAAAAGAAATTCAAGATTCTATGATCAAACTTGAAAATGATACAAAGGATTTTGATGAGTTTTATCTTAATGTCGCTATGAATTATGGAGCAAGAGAAGAAATTTTAAAGGCAGTAAGGGAAATCTCAACAGATGTAAAAAATGGTAATTTATCCATAAAGGATATAAATGCTGATGTATTTCAATCTCATCTTTATACAGCTGGGCAAAATGATCCTGATTTAATTATTAGGACAAGTGGGGAACAAAGATTAAGTAATTTCTTATTATGGCAATGTTCTTATAGCGAATTTTATTTTCCTAAAATACATTTCCCCGATTTTGATGAGGAACAAATAAAACTTGCTATTGAAGAATATACAAAAAGGGATAGACGTTATGGAAAAGTTTAAAAATTTTATTGGTTTTTTTAGTGCTACTAATAGAAGATTAAGAATTACTTCTGCGGTAATTATGTTATTATTAGCATTTGTAATTTTTAAAATTGGTTTTTTTGCCGTATCTGGTTTGGCTTTGTTTATTGCTGGGGCAATGATTTATGAATATGATATAAAATTGTTTAAAACTAAATCTTGGAAATTTGCATGGGATTTAATTTCTATATTATCCATTCTTATTTTATTTTGTGCAAATAGAATTTATAATAATTACCCTATCTATTATTTTTCTATCGCATTTATACTTTTATTCACATTATCAAATATTATAAATATATCTTTGGATAAAAAACACTGGGTTTTGGAAAGTTTACCTCCTTTATATATAGGTTTCGGTTTAATGTCTTTCCTTTATATTTATTTATATTCAAGCATTCTTTCTTTAATTTATGTATTTGTAATCACTATCACTACAGATAGTGGCGCTTATTTCATAGGTTCGTTAATTGGAGGCCCTAAACTTTGGGAAAAAATTAGCCCTAAAAAAACTTGGAGCGGTTCAATAGGTGGTGTATTATGTGCATTTGCCTTTGGAACCTCATATATAATTTTTTCTCTTTGGTTTTCTGGATTCGATCATTTTAATAGCGTTTATATATGGGGGCTTATCAGCATTTTACTTTCTATTTTATCTCAATTTGGAGATTTATTCGAATCTTGGCTTAAAAGAATTAATAATATCAAAGATTCAAGTAATATAATACCTGGACATGGTGGCGTGCTTGATAGATTTGATAGTTTTCTATTTGTGGCTCCTATTATGGCATTGGTTATTGCTTTCACAAAAGTAGGTTATTTCATGTTATAATTTTTTGGATATAGAGGTGTTAAATTGAAAAATATTTTTAATATTTCTCCTCTTTATCCTTTTCTTGATGTGTTGGCTCAATTCGTTATTGATTCCGCACATAAACAAAATATCAATATTGCTAATGATATTATTTTACTGCCTACAAGAAGGGCTTGTCGTGCATTAAAAGATGTTTTTGCAAAACTTTCAGCCGGTAATAGTTTGCTTCCTAAAATTCTTCCTCTTGGTGATATTGATGAAGATGGGTTTGCCTTTCTTGATTATCAAAATGATAATTTGGATTTGATGGATTTACCTCCCGCTATTCCAGATATTGAACGAAATTTAATACTTTCTTCTTTAATTAAGAAAAAATCACCATCTCTTAATGATGAACAGGCTTTTTCTTTGGCTGTGGATTTGGCTCATCTTATGGACGTGGTGGAAATGGAAATGTTAGATTTCAAAAATCTTCAATATATAGTGCCGGAAAATCTTTCACTTTATTGGCAAGAAAATTTGGAATTTTTACAAATCATCACTGATTGGTATCCTCAAATATTAAAAGAACGGGGATATCTTAATCCTGTGGATAGAAAAATTAAACTGATTTATAAACAAGTAGAAGTTTGGCAAAAATACCCTATAAAAGGCCGGATATTTGCTTGTGGTTCTACGGCTTCTCTTGTTCCTATTTCTTATATGATTACATCTATTTCAAATATGGAAAATGGGTATGTGGTGCTTCCCCATCTTGATAAAATATTAAGTGATGAAGATTTTTATAATGTTGGGCAAAATCATCCTCAATATGGTATGAAAAATCTTCTTATTAAAATGAAAGTAAAAAGGGAAGAGATTATTGATTTAAAACCTTTAAACCCTATTAAAAATATTGCTGATAAAGATAGGGAAATTTTATCCAGTTTCATCATGCTTAATTCATCTTTGTCGCAAACTTGGCAAAATATGCCAAAGCTAAATAATGATGTATTAAATGGAGTGGAAAAATTATCCCTTAATAATGATGCTGATGAAACCTTGGCTATTGCATTTACTATTCGTAAAATGATTGAAGAAAATAAGAAAACTTTGCTTATTACTCCTAATAGAAATATTGCTAAGGCTGTGGCTTCCGAACTTAAACGATGGAATATTGATGTAGATGATAGTGCCGGAACTGGGGCAAGTGAAATTCCAACAGGTAATTATTTCATCTTACTTATCAATGCCATTGTGGATAATTTTGCCCCTATTCCTTTGCTTTCCATATTAAAGCATTCTTTAACTCATTTTAATATGGATAAAGTTTATTTGGATAGCTTAGTAGATAATTTTGAACAATTTATTTTGCGTGAAAATTTTTCATTAACTAATATTGATTTAATCATTTCAAAGTGTGAAGAATTTTCATTTATTAACAATAAATTTGATATAAACTCTATTTTAAATATTCTTTATTATATTAAAAAATCCCTTTCTTCTTTTCTTAATTTATTTAATGAAGATGGGAAAGCTTTTCTTTTTGATATATTAACAGAACATATAAAACTTGTTGAAAATTTTGTGCAAAATAATCAAAAAGAGCCGGATTTTTATTTAAATGCTTTATATAAAGGGGATTTAAATTCTCAATTCAGTGAAGGTTTAAGAAATCTTTTAGATAGCCTTTATAAATTAAAAGGTGATGATATTTCAAAAATGACTTTGAAATCATATAGGGATTTTATTGCCAATTATTTATTCAATTTGAAATTAAGACCTGTTATTCAATCTCATCCATTAATTGCTATTATGAACTCTATTGAAGCAAGACTTCTTAATGCTGATGTGTTCATTTTGGCTGGATTAAATGAAAATACTTTTCCTTCGGTCAGTGCTGATGATCCTTGGATGAGTAGGCCTATGAAAGCGGAGTTTAAACTTCCTTTACCGGAAAGAAAAATTGGTTTGTCGTCTCATGATTTTGTGGAATTTTTTTGTAAGAAAAATGTCATACTTACAAGATCTCAAAAATCAGATGGACTTAATACAATTGAATCTAGGTGGCTTCAAAAACTTGATGCAATTATTAAAATTAGTAATATCAATTTTTCTTCCAATAACGATATTTTGAATTGGATTCAAGTTTTTACAAAACCTTTATGTGATGTGCAAAAATGTAAACGACCTATGCCTTGCCCTCCTCTTTATGCAAGACCAAAAGAATTATGGGCTACCAGCATTGAAAAACTTTATAAAGATCCTTATATAATTTTTGCTCGTTATATATTAAATCTTAAAAAATTAAAGGATATAAATGCAGATACTTTACCAGCCGATTTTGGTGATATTGTTCATGCTTGTTTGGAAGAATTTAAAAATAAAAATCTTTCATCTATTGATGAATTAAAACAAATTTTTATCCGTAAATCTCTTGCCTTTCATAATATTGATATTATTGATTTTTGGTTTAAACAATTTGATGATATTGCAAAAAATTTTATTGATTATGAAAACAATATTAAGGATTCTGTTAAACAAAGTTTTACCGAACTTGAAGGCTCTCTTAAAATAACCGACTTTTTTACATTAAAAGCAAAAGCGGATAGAATAGATATATTAAATGATAATAATGCTGTGGTTATGGATTATAAAACAGGTTATGCCCCTTCTGATAAAGAGGTATTAAGTGGTTATGCTCCTCAACTTCCGTTAGAAGCCTTAATATTAAATAATAATGGTTTTAATATAAAAAATGCCAAAACTTCAAGTATGTTATATTTAAAACTTTCTTCAAAAGATGGAAAATATATAACTAATATTGATAAAAATATTGATGAAATTTTAGATAATACTTATAAATCTCTTATTGAAATAGTTTCAAAATTTTATGATGAAAACACCCCTTATATTTCACGACCTAATCCCAATAAATTGGGGGATATGATAAAGAAATATTCAGACTATAACCATCTTGCCAGAGTAAAAGAGTGGGAAGAAGAATAATTTATCCTATTGTATTTGATAAAAGCCATTTATTATTTTTCACATTATAATTTCTTGTAAATTGCCATTTATCAACTATTGTTTCAATTTGATTATCATCCCCTAAAATTATTTTATTGTTATCATCTTTTAAAACTATTGTTTGTTCTGTTGTAAATTCAACTATTATATCAGCAATTTTTTTATTTATATTTATATCCTTTATCATTATCTTTTTAAAACGGATGATTTCTGTATTTATTTTTTGTTTCTTTTTTTCCAATTCTTCAATGTTGCTTTCAAATAGCTTATATACATTTGGTGAAACATATTGTTTTAATGTTTCCCTATCCTGTTTTTCAAAAGCCTTTAATATATCACTAAATAAAACCTTACTATTTTCCATAAAAGATTGTGGTAGAAATTCCTTATCAATTTTTGATAATTTTTCCGCCTTTGTTTCAATACTTTCCGTTACAATAGTATTCAATAAATTTTTTGATATTTTTTTATTTGCTTGTTTTATAATACTTTTTATTATTTTTTTATTTGCTGTATTAGTTGCAATTATACTATTTATTTCAGCATTTTCAGGTTTAAATACTTTATATATTGAAAAAAGTATTGTGACAAATAATATTATTATAAAAAAATCCATAAATGTTAACATATTTTACCTTTAAAAATTTGCTTGTTTAATTTATATTATATAATATAGTATAATTATAATTAAATTTAAAGAGGAAAATAAAATGAATCAAAATGTTCAAAATAATAATCAAATTATGCCAAAATTTGAAATTCTTAATCAATTCATTAAAGATTTATCTTTTGAGGCTCCTAACTCTCCTAAAATTTTCTTTGATAAAATTGAAGATAAACCAAATATGGAAATCAATTTGGAAGTTAAATCAACTCCTGTTAATGAAAATTTATTTGAAATAGTTCTTCATATAAAAGTTAAAAATTCCGTAAAAGAAAATGTTCTTTTCTTTATTGATCTTTCTTATGGCGCTATGGTAGTTCTTCATGAAAAAGATGAAGAAGTTAGAAAAAATATTCTTTTGAAATCTGTGCCTGCTCATATCTTCCCTTTTGTTAGAAGTTTAATTGCTGAATTAACAAAAGAAAGTGGATTTATGCCTTTGGTACTTCAACCTATTGATTTTAATGTTTTACAGGCTCAACCTATACCTCAAAACAATCAAAACCCTCAACCTGCAAACGAAAATAAATAAAGGCTTTATATGTTCAAAAATATTATTGCTTTTATAAGGTTATTTTTCTTTGTTTTTTGGATGTTTGTGCAATTGCCTGTTTTATTCGTTGTGCATTTCACAAATCTTGTCCCAATTTATGCTATTTTCTTTTTTAAAGTAGTTTGCTTTATTTTGGGTATTAAAGTTAAAATTAAACAAGGAAAGCTTATTAATTCAAATAAGTTATTGATACTTTCTAATCATACCTCTTATTTGGATATTTTCGCTCTTAACTCTGTTTTTAAAACTTATTTCGTTTCAAAAGCAGATGTGAAAAAGTGGCCTATATTTGGTTTAATTGCTAACCTTGGAAATACTATTTATATTTCTCGTAATAGAATGCAAGCAAAACAACAAATAAATGTTATTGATGATGCTTTTAAAAAATCTCCTATCCCTATCATCATTTTTCCAGAAGGGACTAGTTCAAATGGCTGTGAAGTACTTCCTTTTAAAAGTTCTATGTTTGCTTTGTTTGAAAATAGTATAGGTAAAACTGGTAATGATAATATTTCTATACAACCTATTTCTATTGCATATGTATCTCATAATGGTAAAAAAATGAATGATGAACAAAGATCTGTTTTTTCTTGGTGGAGAGACGATCAAACTATTGTTAATCATCTTTTTACCGCAATTAAGGCTATGCCTGTAGAAGTGGAAATTATTATTCATGATCCTATTGATATTTCAAAATTTAAAGATAGAAAAGAACTTGCAATCCATTGTCAAAAAATTGTTGAAGATGGTTTTTATAAACTTATTAAATAAATGTGAGGTGTTTTATGTTAGGTAATAAACGTATTGCTATTGGTAATAATAGAAGAAAAGAACCTATTTCCAAAAATAAAATCTTTCTTATTATATCTATTCTTTTATTAGTATTTCTTGCCATATGGCAAATGCCAATCAAACAAAATGAGGTTTCACAAAAAATTGAACCGCCTAAACCTATAGAAGTAAAATAATAAGCGAGGTAAAACTCGCTTATTTTATAAATCTTTTATCGTTTATTTTTATTTTACTTAATATTGCTTCATTTAAATCTATATCACAACTTTGTGCCAAAGCATATAAATATATTGCCACATCCGCCATTTCATGTTTGAGAGAACTTTTATCTTCTTCCGGTATATCAGGTTTATTATATATATATTTATTTCTTATTGCAGATGCCAATTCCCCTAATTCACATGTTATACCGCATAATAATAACATTTTATCTTCTTTATCAAAATTCCATCTTTTTCTTGCTTCTACTATCTCATTTTGTATATTTAAGTTGGTCATGATAACCTCCTTTTATAACTCTTTTTTTATAATATTTGATATAGTATTATAAACTTCATCTATATTTATATTATTTTCATATTCTCCTTTCAATCCACTATATTTCATTTCAAAAACACCGGCTTCTTTATTCTTTTTACTAATTATTGCCCTTATAGGAGCGCCGATTAAATCAGCATTGGCGAATTTTGAACCTGCCCTATCATTTGTTGTATCAAGTATTACATCTATACCATCATTTGATAATTGTTCATATAACTTTTCAGAATAATTTATTATATCTGTTTCATCCCCTATACTTATTATATGAACCTTATATGGAGCAATATTCATATTAAACACTGCTTTACTTTCCGATTCACTTTGTTCCAATAAACAGGCAAGACATCTTGATACACCTATACCATAACAACCCATTATTGGATTTGTGGATTTACCTTCTTCGGTCATATATTCTACTTTCATTGATTTAGTATATTTATCCCCTAATTGGAATATATTGCCTACTTCAACACCTCTTAATTTATTTAATTTTTTTCCACATTTTGGGCAAAGAAGTATATCCTCAGCATCTTTATCTGTTAAAACTTCTTTATTTGCTCTATAATCACAAGATTCACATACATATATTGTATCTTCTCCTATATCACTTATCATTTGAAATTCATGTGAAATCTTTCCACCCATATCCCCAGTAGGGGCAAGTATATCTATCACTTTTGATAGACCTATCTTTTCATATATGTTTTTATAAGCATTTAGCATTTTATCATAAAATTCATTTAAAGAATCCCATGATGTATGGAAAGAATAAGCGTCCTTCATCATAAATTCTCTTGTTCTTATCAATCCGGCTCTTGCCCTTAATTCATCTCTATATTTTGTTTGAATTTGATATAAGCAAAATGGAAGTTGTTTATAACTTTGTAGACCGCTTCTTACATAATCACTTATTATTTCTTCATGTGTTGGATTTAAAACTGCATCCATACCTGCCCTTGTTTTAAATTTTAATAAAACATCAACACTTTCATATCTTTCACTTTCCTTCCATAATGATGCAGGTGATACCATAGGCATCAATATTTCTTGGCAATTCAATTTATTTAATTCTTCTCTTATTATTTTTTCTATATTTAATAATAATCTTAATCCCAATGATGAATATGTGTATAATCCAGCACCAGTTTGATGGATATAACCTCCCTTTAATGCCAATTTATGTCCAGGTGTGGTTGCATCAGATGGAAGTTCCTTTGTTCTTTTTATAAATAAATTTTCTATTTTCATTATAATTCTTCTTTTATTGTTCCTTGTTTATCTTTATATCTAAATGTTATGCGACCTTTTGATAAATCGTATGGTGTCATTTCGACATTTACTATATCCCCTACCATAACCCAGATTCTAAATTTTCTCATTTTTCCAGCGGTATGAGCTATGACTTGGTGTCCATTTTCCAATTCAACCTTAAACATTGCATTTGGAAGTTTATCTATAACTGTTCCTTTAAACTCTAATAATTCTTCTTTATCCATTTTTTTACCTTTTTTGTTGTTTTTATTCTATTTTTTATATATATTATAAAAATAATAATTAAATTGCAACAAGGATTTAACAATGTCTTTTTTAGAATTTTTTCATTTTGATAAGGATCCTTTTCCTCTTAACTCTTCATATAATTATGTGTTTAAAAATAAGGCTCAATTCAACATCATTGATGAAGTTGTTAATAATTTAAGGTTTTATCATGGAATTTATTCTATCGTAGGACATAGCGGTATTGGAAAAACCTTTATGTTAAATCAAATTCTTATGCAAGTAAAAAATAATGATTTTACTTTCTTTATTTGTGCAAATGAAAAAACTAATTTATTTAAAATGTTTGCTGAACAATTTTCTCTTAAAAAATATGAGGAAAATGACATCATTCAATTCATTTCTAAACATTATAAAAATGGTGAAAACATTTTCTTTTTTATTGATGATTTTCAAAATTTAAATGAAAGTGAAAGAATTAAACTTTTCTCCCTTTTATATCATCTTAATTATATAAATATTATAGTTGCAGGGGATAAGTCTATAATTAAAATTTTAAAGGATAAAAAATTTCCTTTTTTAAAAAAATCTATTCGTAAAATTTATAAAATTTCTCATTTTTCTATTTGGAAATCTATGCGTTATATAAATTCTATATCTATTCAAGCTTTATCTTTAAGTCAATATAAACAACTTTTCGGTTTTTTTAAACGATTTTTGATTTCCTTTTTTTCAAATAGAAATATAAATGATATCAATTTAATTGCATCATCTACTTTAAAAGAAGCCTATAAAAATAAAAACTCTAAAATTACTTTTCATGATGTATTTTATGCTATAAAAATTAACCTCAATCTTGTTAAAGAAAATTTATATTTTAAGTTTCAAAAGATTTTCTTTGTAATTCTCATTTTAATTTCTTTATTTTTTGCTATTAAAATTGTTATAGATAGGCAATTTTTATTACAAAAAATTGAAATTGAAAAATCTATTGATGAACAAGAACAAAATTTTCAAAATTTCTTTTAATAATTTAGTTTTCTTAATTCTTCATATACAGATGGATTGATGATTATTTTCTTTGCTAAATTAACCGCAAATGTTTGTGCATTTTTTAATGGATATAATGATGGACAAGATTTTCTTACTTTATCTACCTCTTCATCTGTTATTGTTTTGTATTTTTGTCGGTTATCCTTAAAATCACCATTTTCTACATTCATGATAAAGGTATCAACATCTTTATCCGATGTAAAACTTGATATACACACTATTGGTATTACACCAACCTTATCAAGAGCATAGTCATTCAATGTTAATGCTTTTTTCGTGGCAATTTTTATTTCCGCTTTGTTTGGTAAAGTATAAGTATCAGAAATTGTTCCCTTTCCAAATGTTGGCGAACCAATTATAACCGCCCTACCCCTTGATTCTAATATAAAAGCAAATAGTTCCGCCTCTGCCTTTGTGGTATTATCCGCAATCACAACTATTGGTAAATCATTTAAAATATCACCGGATTTTGCTGTATATATTTGATTTTTATCAGCCCCTAACCCGGTAGTTTTAAACATATCTCCACCTGAAATGACAAGATTTGCCATTTCTAAGGCTTCTTTTAAATTACCTCCATTATTTGCTCGTAAATCTAAAATTACCCCCTTTATTTCATCTTGATTTAAAGAATCAATTGCATCTTTAAATTCATAAGAAGAATTTTCTTTAAAATTCATTATTGAAATAACCGGAATTTCCTTATTTTTGTTATCTATAAATATTGATGATAATTTTGGTTTATTTCTTTTTATATAAGTTTCTCCTGCTCGTCCATTTATATAACTTATATAATCAAGATGTATTATTTCAATATCATTGTTAGTAAATGAAGCTTCTATTTGTTCATCTTTTAATGATTTTACCGGTGTGGTGTTTATATGGGTAATTACATCTCCTTCTATTATATTAGAATAATATATTGGAGAATCTTGAATTATACTTAATACTTGAAGTCCTTGTGGAATTTTTCTATATGTAAAACCTAATGTAGCGGAATTGTATCCTTTTTGCTTTTTTAATAAACTTATATAATCTGTATATGTTGCATTTTCATCAAGGCTTTTTATTAAATATAATGTAGTTAAATAATATATTTGTTCAGGATGTGCCTTCATTACATCGGGATTTTTTTCCCTTAAACTTAATATTATATTAACTATTAAATTTGCCCATGCCCTAGAATCTCCTTCAAGTGGCGTGTTAAAATTTGCAACCAATTTTAAATTTTTATCGTGGATTAAAACTCTACTATTTGCTATAGTAATTTCCAATTTCCCAGCAAGATGTGATATTCCATCCAATATAAGATTTAGAATCTTATCATATTTAACATCATATAAGAAATTCTTTTGTATGATATCTATCAATTGTGTGTAAAAATCACTCGCTTCTTTTATTGAAAAATTATTGACTATATCACTTCCACTTATCCAATATTCATATTTATTATATTTATAATTATCCTTTTGTTCATATGGTATTGGTATCACTTCTACTGAAACCTTATTATTTTTTATCACTTGGGAAGAGGTATCAGCCATTGATACATTACTCATCAATGACATAATACTTAAACCATATAATAATGTTTTTCTTCCCCCCATAATAAAATCCTTACTTTATTCTTTTTTTATTAAATAAAAGTAGTGATGATGTAGATATCAACATGGATGAATAAGTTCCAACAATTATTCCAAATAACATTACAGCAGAAAAGCCCTTTAATACTTCACCACCAAATAAATATATTGCCAGAACCGCAAATATTGTAGTAAAACCTGTTAATAATGTTCTTGAAAAAGTTTCATTTATTGATAGGTCAATTATATCTCCTAATTCTTTACTTCTATATTTTTTTATATTTTCTCTTACCCTATCATATATAACAACTGTATCGTTTATGGAATAACCAGCTAAGGTCAATAATGCTGCAAGTGTGGTTAAGTCAAACTCTATACCTGTAATACTCAACATTGCAAGCGCCAATAAAACATCATGTAATAATGATAATCCTGTACCTACAGCAAATGGTAATTCAAATCTTATCCATATATAAATAGATATTACTAAGATAGATAATAAAACCGCCAAAATTCCATTCTTTATTAAATCAGCTCCTACCTTTGGTCCAACTATTTGTGTATTTCTATATTCTATTTCTTCACCTAAAATTGTTTTAACAGATGACAAATCTTTTGTTATTTGTGCTTCATCTTTATTTTCTTGTGGCAAATAAATTGAAACTATATCACCAGTATCACCTTGTGATTGAATTGTTGGTGAAAAAGATTTTAATTTGGAACGTAAGTCTTCAATATTTGCTTTGGAAGGTGTTTGTATTTCTATTAAAACTCCACCTGTAAAATCTATACCATAATTAAATTTATTTGTTGCAACTATTATTATTGATGTAAGTGAAAAAATTATTCCCAAAAGTGCAAATAGCACACTATGTTTCATCAATTTAAATTTTGTTTGGATTGGTATTACTTTAATTAATTTAAACATTTGATATCCCTACTCTATTATTTTTGGAACAGTGAAATATTCACCCTCATCATCAGGAGAAGGTGCATTTTTTAAAACTTCTTCCCTTGAGGCTTGTGGTAAAACTGTGTCTGGACGTCTAGGAAGTGGATGATCCGCAACAGAAATCAAAGGTTCAACACCATCTACATTTACGTCATCTAAACCCTTTATCCATTCAATAACATTTTCAAGTTCTCCGACCATTTTTTCAGCCATTTCGTCGGTTAAACCTATACGAACCATTTTTGCATTATTTTTAACTTTTTCCTTTGTGAAATACATATTAATTACCTCTTTTATTTTGTTTTGGATTGTAGCATATTGTTTTTTATCTAGTCAAGAAAAACCATCTTTTTTATCGTGATTATCTTCCTACTGACTTAAAAGATAAAAAATTGTATCATAAAATTATCCTTTATGGATATATTTAACAAAAAATGAAAGGATTTAAAATGAATAGTTTTATTAAATTTGTATGTCTTCCTTTAATGATTATTGGTGCTTTAAATTGGGGACTTGTAGGTGCTTTTAATTTCAATCTTGTTTCTCTTCTTTTTGGAACAGGTGTATTAGCAAGAATCATTTATCTTCTTGTTGGTATTGCTGGTATTTGTTCTTTATATATTTATAAAGAAGCAAAAGATATGGAAAGACATTCTAAATAAATTTATTTTCATTAAATATAAAAGGGCCTAAATATAGGCCTTTTTTGTTTCACGTGAAACATTTAATAATAAAAAAATCGCCACAATAGGCGACTTATAAAACTTGGCTGGGGTGGCTGGATTCGAACCAACGAATGGCGGAACCAAAACCCGCTGCCTTACCACTTGGCGACACCCCAATATTGAAATGATTATAATACAAACCTTTTTAAATGCAAGTAAAAAATTACCTTTTAATTAAATTGAATTTCTTTTATATTATTATATCATATTTTCAAAGTGAGGTAATATGCAAAATTTTATTAAAGTAGGTGTGGGCGTTTATATTTTTAATGATAAAAATCAAATTTTACTTGGTTTTAGAAATAGTAAACATGGAAATGGCTCTTGGGCCCCTCCTGGAGGTCATATTGAATTTGGTGAAACTCCTGAACAAGCTATTATTCGTGAAGTAAAAGAGGAAACTAATTTAACATTAAATCCTTTGGATATAGAATTTAAAGATTTTACAAATGATTTTTTTGAAAAAACACATGTTCATTATATCACTTTACACTTCTTTTGTAAAAAATTTACCGGATCTCCTTTAATAATGGAACCAGATAAATGTCTTAAATGGGAATGGTTTGATATAACAAATTTACCGGAAAATCTTTTCCTACCTAATCAAAATTTTTAAAAAAAATATACTTTAAAAAAATATTGACAAAAACTGAAATTAAGTTATATTTTTAATAGTGTTATTCATTTAATATAATGATGAGCTGAAAGGAACTTAAATGAAAATAAAACAAAAACTATTCTTTGCAATAGAATGTTATTCAAATTTTATGGCATATAAAGAAGTAACAGAAAAATTTGATACTAAAAAGGAACTTTTTGATACATTAAAATCCAAAAAAGATTTAGAATCATTTAAAGTTTCATCAGCAATTATTACTGTTGATGGTGATAAAAAAATTATTTCTAACTTAAAACATGAAGGTTATTATATTATCGCTCATTCAGAATTATTAACAAAAGAAAAAGTGATAAAAACTGTTAAACATAATGCTAATTTATTAAAGAATATGAAAAATAATGGTTGGGATTATGTAGTAAAAACAATTCAAGGCTTTTTACCTGTTGAAAAGGATACTATTGTCTTAAATAAAAATTTTAATCAAATTTATCCTATACAACAAATAACTAAACTTAATCAAGGTAGATAAGATATAGAAGGGATTTACTAAAAATAAATCCCTTTTTTATTTATAATTTTAATATGTTATTTTTTAAACTGTTTCATAATTTTGGCTGGGGTAAATGGATTCGAACCACTGTTAACAGAGCCAGAATCTGTTGTCCTACCACTAGACGATACCCCAATTGCCTTTATTATATATTCTTTATTTTCCTTTTCAATTAAAATATAGTTTGACTTATTTTTTTTCATATTTTAGAATCTTTATAGAACAAATGAAAGTTTTTTTATGAATTTTATTGATAATAATGTTTTGCCAAATTGGCTTGATAAACTTAATGATGAACAAAAATTAGCCGTTCAAACTACAGAAGGGCCTTTATTGGTTTTATCCGGTGCAGGAACAGGTAAAACTCGTGTGCTTACTTCTCGCATCGCATATATCATTTATAAACAACTGGCTTTACCTTGGCAAATTTTAGCTGTAACTTTCACTAATAAAGCTGCAAACGAAATGAAAAATCGTATTAAATCTATTATTGGGGAAGGGGCAGACAATCTTTGGATTGGAACTTTTCATTCAATTGGTTTAAGAATTGTTAAACGTTATTATGATTTAATTGGGCTTAAAAAAAACTTTCTTATCTTTGATGAGAGTGATCAAAAAATCCTAATTAAAAAAGTTATGGAAGAAGATTTAAAAATTGATATTAAAAAATGGAATCCTGCCGTAGTGTTAGAAAATATTGCCAGGTTAAAAGATAAAGGTTTTTATTTTGATGATGAAAATATCAATATGATTGATGTGGATACTATCAATGGAAGATTATTAGATGTTTATAAACATTATCAAGAAAAATTATTGGAATTAAATGCTGTGGATTTCGGGGATTTGTTATTATATCCTCTTATGATTTTTGAAAAAAATCCAGTGATTTTAAATGAATTTCAAAATAAATTTAAGTATATTTTAGTTGATGAGTATCAAGATACAAATGCTGTGCAATATAAACTTTTAAAACTTCTTTCCGAAGTGCATCATAACATTTGTTGCGTAGGTGATGATGATCAATCTATTTATTCTTGGCGTGGTGCCGAAATTGAAAATATACTCCGCTTTGAAAACGATTTTGAAAATGCTAAAATCATACGACTTGAAACTAATTATAGATCTACTCCTCATATACTTCATGCTGCTTCTTGTTTAATCGCAAAAAATAAGGGTAGGTTGGGTAAAGAACTTCGCCCTTGTAAAGCAAAAATTGATGAAACATCAAAAAAAATCCAGGTTCATGGTGTGTGGAATGGTGATGAAGAGGCTCATGAAATTGTGGATCAAATTGAATTTTATCAAAGAAAAGGGATACCTTTATCGGAAATGGCTGTATTAGTTAGAGCAGGGTATCAAACAAGACTTTTTGAAGAATATTTCATTAAATCCGGTATTTCATATAAAATTATTGGCGGACTTCGCTTCTATGAAAGACAAGAAATTAAGGATATCATCGCTTATTTAAGATTACTTGTTTATCCTCAAGATAATATCTCTTTTGAAAGAATTATAAATGTTCCAAAACGTGGAATTGGTGATAAGACTTTGCAAAATATAAATATTTATGCTAGGGAAAGGCATATCTCTTTATTTGATGCAACAGAAGAAATGTTAAAAAATAATAAAATAACCGGAAAAGCAAGTTTAACTCTTCAAAAATTTATTGATGATTTTCATAGATGGCGAATTATTTATAATGGCGATGCCGTAGACTTACTTGATAATCATAAAATTACTGAACATTATCAATTAGTTGAAATGATGCTTAAAGAATCCGGCTATATTGAAATGTGGCAAAATTCAAAAAAAGCCGATGCAGAAGCAAAAATTCAAAACATTATGGAATTTTTAGGTATCATAAAATCCGATTTTGAAACTATAAATGAGTTCTTGGAATATATCACTTTGTTCATTGAAAATAATGAAACTACTATAGATAGTAAAAATTACGTTTCTCTTATGACTTTACATGCTGCAAAAGGGCTGGAATTTGATATTGTATTTTTACCAGGGTGGGAAATGGGTATTTTCCCAAATGAAAAATCTTCATTTGAAAACTCTACATCTTTGGAAGAAGAAAGAAGGCTTGCCTATGTAGGAATTACAAGAGCTAAACAAGTAGTAGAAATATTTTTTGCCGGTAGTAGAATGGTCTTTGGTCAATGGCAACAAAATTTACCTTCTATATTCTTAAATGATTTACCCGAAGAAGATATTGAAATTCATTCCTTTTCAAATGCATATTCCAGTTTTTAATTTAATCCAAAATGAATTTTATTTTGTAAAATAGTTTCATTCAAACCTTCATCTTCTTTTTCATTAGTTAAATAGCTAATTGCTTTTTTCCATTCGTATTTGGCTTCTTCTTTACGGCCTACTTTCCAATAGGCATCTCCTAAATGATTTATTATAACTGCGTTTTTTGGTTTAATTGATTTTGCATATTCAAACATCTTTATTGCATCATCATATTTTTCTTGTTTATAATATGCATAACCATAGGTATCCAAATAATATGGATTTAATGGTTCATAGGTCATAGCCCTTTCTGCAAATGAAAAACCTTCTTTTATATCTATATCATTTCTAAGAAGAAAATAAGCATAGTAATTTAAAACTATATGATTTTTTGTATTTAATTTTAGTGATTCCTTTAAATCCTCTTGGGTCTTATCTTTTTTATTAAGATTATCATATATGATGCTTCTTAAATAATAAAGTTCCGCTTTTAATGTAGGATTATTGACTTCTCTTTTTATTCCTTCTGTATAATAAAATAAGGCTTTATCATAATCATCTTGTTTTTTATAATAATTACCTAAAACTTGATATAATTGTAAAACATCTGGGTATTCTTTTATTAAATTTTTAAGAATATCTATTGCTTCATTTGTATGTATATCTCTTTTTAATAAATATTGTGCATAATTTATCTTATTTATTAAATTTATATAAGATGTATCCGGTATTAAATTTATCATGTCTTTATAATAATCAAATTTATTATTATTTTTATAAACTTCAGCTTTCATAAGTTGAGCCATGTATAAATTTGGATTTAAATCTAATACCATATTCAAATACATTAAATATATATCAAAATTTTTTGGAAATAAAATTAACATTATATTTGATAAATCAAACAAAGCCTTTGCCATATAATCATTAAGTGTAAAATTTTGAACCTTATATTTATTAGATTTTATTGATTCTAATAATGCATAAGTTGATATAGAATCCTGTGTTTTTGTATAATATTCATTTAATATATCTATGGCTTTTTGTTTTTGATTCTTTTTAAGATAGTAATTGGCTATAACTTCTATATCATATAAATTTAATTTTGTAGTTAAAGCCTCTTGATATAATTCATCTGCATAACTATCTTGATTAGATAATTCAGCCATTGCTCCTAAATTCATTAAAATTATGTTATCAAAAGCCGGATTATTTATTTCTGTTTCCAATAAATCCATTGCTTTATCATTTTCATTTAAGGCTATTAAATTCCATCCTTTTAATAATTTAATGATAAATGTATCTTTTTTATTTTTTATATTATTTAGTAAATCATACGATTGTTGATAATTACCATTTTTAAATTCTATAAAACTTAAATATATGACAGGTATAATGTTATGAGGATTTTTTTCTATTTCTTTTTTGGCTTCTTTTATTGCATTTTCCTCATCATTGCTTGCCACCTTTAATATAAAAGATTTACCTAAAAAGTCAGATCCAGTTTGCTTAATAGCCTCATCATAAAAATTATTCAATTTAAAATAATCATTATCAATTTCCGCATGAAAACTTGAAAGATATAGTCCATATTTATTATCGGTAAAATCTATATTTTCATAACCTATTGTATTTACATTTTTTTTGGTAGGTTTCATTATAATTATTAACCCTATAAAAATAAGGATAAAAATTAAAAACATTTTTATTAAATATTTTTTTACTTTATTGTTTTGCATATTTCCTTGCCTCTATTATTTTTATGTTTTATTATAACATAAATTCAATTAAAAAAAAAGAGTCTTAAATGAAAAATTTTGATAAAAATGATTTCAAACTTTATATGGATATTTTACTTAAATGGCAAAAATCTATAAATCTCATTAGTAATAATTCTATACCTAATTTATGGGAAAGACATTTTGAAGATAGTTTATATTTATATGATTATTTAAAAAATGAAAAAAATATTTTTGATATAGGTAGTGGGGCGGGCTTTCCTGGTATGGTATTAAGTATTGCTGGAATAAAAAATATAACTTTTATTGAAAGTGATAAAAGAAAATGTTTATTCCTTAATGAAATTAAAAGAAATTATAATCTTGATGTAAACATAATAAATGATAGAGTTGAAAATATATCTTATAAAAATAAAAATTGTATTATTGGACGGGCTTTTGCATCTGTTAATAACTTTATTACTTTATGTTTTGGTATTGTTAATAAAAATACAAAAATGTTTCTACTTAAAGGTAATAATGTAATAAATGAAATAGAAGAAGCTAAACAATCCTATTATTTTGATTATGATTTATATAAAAAACCGGATGGTTTTATACTAAAATTATCTAATATTTCAAAAAAATAGTTAATAAAAAAATGTTTCACGTGAAACAATTTCTTTTTTTATTTTGTAAAATCAAATAGTTAATGTTTTTAATATTTCTATAATATTTTTAATTTTAATATTTTTATTGCATTGTTTTTAAAAAAATATTATATTTAAACTAGGTTTTATAATTTTTAGGAGGAAAAATGTCTTTATTTCAAAATACAAAAATCATTTCAATTACAAATCAAAAAGGTGGCGTTGGCAAAACTACTACTGCTGTGAATCTTGCTACTGCTTTGGCTTCCGTAAATAAAAAAGTATTAGTTATAGATTTTGATCCTCAAGGTAATGCAAGCACCGGTTTAGGTATTGAAAATAATGAAAGAACTTGTGATATTTATTCTTTATTATTTGAAAAAAATTCTATAAATCAATCTATAAAAAATACAAAAATAAAAAATTTAGATGTAATACCTGCATCAATAGATTTATCCGCTGCTGAAATAGAATTATCCAATGTCCCAGAAAAAACTTTGAAATTAAAAAATATTTTTCAACAAAATCCTGTGCTTTCTAAATATGATTATATTTTTATTGATTGTCCTCCTGCTTTAGGTTATCTAACCTTAAATGCTTTGGCTACATCAGATTCTGTCATGATACCTTTACAATGTGAATTCTTTGCTTTGGAAGGTGTTAGTCATCTCATGAACACTATTCAATTAGTTCAACAAAATGTTAATCCAAATTTACAAATAGAAGGAGTAATACTTACTATGTATGATAAAAGAAATAAACTTTCTGAATTAGTTGAAAAAGATGTTAAAAATTGTTTTGGTGAGTTTGTATTTAATACTCTCATTCCTAGAAATGTAAGAGTGTCCGAAGCTCCTTCACATGGAAAACCTGTTATTTTATATGATTTTGATTGTGCAGGTAGTCAAGCTTACATAAATCTTGCAGCAGAATTTTTAACTAGAAACGAAAACAATAATTTAAGAAAGGTGGCTTAATATGAAAATTGAAAATAGATTAGGTAAAGGTTTATCCGCTTTTTTTGATAATAAAAATCAAGTGCCTGTTTTTAATCCTTCAAAAAATAATGATGCTCAAAATGTTCAAGAAGTTAAAAATAATCTTCAAAAAGAAGGTGTAGTTTATATTCCGGTTGGCAATATCGTTCCTAATCCAAATCAGCCAAGAAAAGATTTTAAAGAAGAACAACTTCGTGAACTTGCTTCTTCTATTGAAAAAAATGGTCTTCTTCAACCTATATTAGTAAGAAAAACTCAAAATCCAGCTGTTTTTGAAATAATTGCAGGTGAAAGAAGATGGAAGGCTTCTAATCTTGCCGGTATTTATGAAATACCTGCAATTGTAAAAGATTTTTCTAATAAAGAAACTTTTGAAATTGCTTTGGTGGAAAATTTACAACGTGAAAATCTTTCTCCTATTGAAGAAGCTAATGGTTTTAAAAAACTTCTTAATGATTTTAATTATACTCAAGAAGATGTAGCTAAACTTATAAATAAAAGTAGATCTTATGTAGCAAATATTTTACGTTTGCTTTACCTTCCTGATGAAGTGCAAAAAATGGTTTCTAATGGTGATTTATCTTATACTATCGCTAGAACTTTGATTGGAACAGAAGATCCTTTAAAAATGGCTAAATCTATTTTAAAAGGTGATTTGAATGTTAGAGAAGCTGAAAAAATTAAAAAAGAAAAAGTTTCTAAACCTAAAAAAGATATTTCTAATAATAATGAGTTAGATAGTGAACTACTTTCTTTGAAAGAAAATTTGTCTTCTCTTTTAAATTTAGATGTAGATATCAAATTTAAAAATAATAAAGGTGAGATTGTGATTAAGTTTGGTAATTTAAAAGAACTTGATAACATCATGACTAAACTAAATAATAATATATAATAAGTTAGTTTTTGTTGGGCTTGTTAATTATGTTTATTATTTTTTATTATATTAGTTATTAACATTTATTTTTTCTTTTTGATATAAAAAATCCCTAATTTTAGGGTTTTTTTTGTTAGTTATTCACAGATTTTATTTTTTATAATATTTTATTAACATGTGTATAAATTTGTGTGTCTTTTTTAGATATATGTTTTATTGTGAATTTCTTTTAAGTTATTAACAATTTATTAAATTTTTATTTCTTCTAAACTATAATTTAGTGATGATTGGATTTCATTTAAGTGTTTATCCAACATTGTTAATTTGTTATTTTCATATAAAAAGTTCATGGTTTCTTCATCTTTGTTAAATGGTTTTAATTGATATATTATTGTTTTATTTTTTCCTTTTAATGTATTTTTTTTACCATTCATATTAAATGTAATATCTTTTCCTTTTTCGCCTTCTATATATGTTAATGAAGCTTTAAATATACCATCATTGTTATTTAAATCGTATATGGTAATGTCATATATTATTCCTGGATTTGATGCTGCGGGTAAGGTGCCTTTATATTGTTTTATATCTTTTATTTTTAAATATTTTATTTCGTAGTTAGTATTTTTATTTAGTATCATATAAGTTGGAGTAATTTCTTTTATTGTAAAATTATCTTTAAATTCAATTGTTTGTCCGTTTCCTATACTTTTACCTGTTAGGGTTAATATATTATCTTTTATTTCCCATGTTTCATATTGTAGAGTTGCCATATTTATTGATTGGGCTTTGTTTTGTGGAGATAAGCTAATTCCTTGGATAAAATTATTATTGAGTGCATTTTCTTCTATCCAATTACCTATAAATTTATTATTATTATTTGAGCAAGATGTTAATAAAAATAATATACTTATAATAGTTAAAAATTTTTTCATTTTATCCCCCATTCATAATATAAGTATAGTATTTTTGGGTATTATTGTCAATATGGAGTAAAATTAGATAAAAATTAAGAGGGAGATTTAACTCCCCCTTTTTTTATTTGCTTTTTATTTCAATTTTTCTTACGGATTCTTTTGCTTTTTCCGTTTTTGGAGCTTCTATATTTAAGATACCTTTTGTAAATGTTGCATTTATTTTATTTGTATCTATATCTGTTGGAAGGGCTATTGTTCTTTGTACCATTCCATAACTTCTTTCACTGAAATAATGGTGTTTGCCTTTTTCTTCATTTGAAGATTTCTTTTCTCCTCTTATTGTTAAATAACCATCATTTGTTATGTTTAATTCTATATCTTTTTCATCCATTCCTGGTAATTCAACGGATATTTTTATATCTTTATCTGTTTCTATTAATTCAATTTTTGGTTCAATAAACATTTCATTTGCTGTTGCAAGTGGAAAGTCAAAAATATCCAAAAAGTTATCAAAAACTTTATTTACTTCATTTTGAAGCATGCCATAACCATTATTATAATTTTTATTTGTTAATGATTTATTGTTTTTATACCATACCATTTTTTATCTCCTTATATTTGTTCTTGTACATTTATTTATATAAGGAATGGTTGGAATGTTTTTCAAGGATTTAAGATTTTATTCTTAAAAATTTATTGTAAAATCAATATGATATTTTTTTGGTGGAGATGATGGGAGTCGAACCCACGACCTCTACAATGCCATTGTAGCGTTCTAGCCAACTGAACTACATCCCCGTTTAATATTCGTCATCGTTCATATAGTTATGTTTATGTGATATGGTATCATCGTCTTCCATATCAAAGAACATTTCTGATTCTGATAAATCCATTTCATCCATATCTATATTATCAATGATTTTTGTTTCTTCTTCTGTAATTTTGGATTCTGCCTTTTTCTTTTTTCTTATGAATTCCATTTCATCTTCTTTTGAAAGGGATTGTTTACATTTTGGGCAATTGATTACTTCTTTGTTCATGTCATAGAACATTGCATTACAGAAAGGACATATGTGTTTTTTTCCTCTTATATCCATTTTTAACCTCTTTGTTGTTTAAAGGTTTATTATCAATGAAAATATATATATATATTAAAATGTCAAGCCTTTTTTACCAATCATTACAACTTTCTTTTACTTTTATGTATTCTTCTTTGCTATCATATTTTTGATTTTTTGTTATTATTGTCTTTAATAATCTTTGTTTTAAGAGTTTTATATTTTCATTGTTATTTATCATTATGTCAATGTTTTTTCTTAATTCTTTTTCATTTTTTATTGTGTTTATATAGAAAGAATGGTTTGTTTCAAGTAGGTATTTCAATTCTTCTATTATTAATTTTGCATAATATTTGAGTTCGTTTTGATAAATTTTTACATGAGTTTTTTCATGTTTTTTTATTGCATCATATTCGCAAGTATCTTTTTCATATTTATCATCAATTAGGACTTTTAAATCTTTATATCCTATTTCAAAATTAATTTTACTTATATTTATACAATAACCATCATTTATTTTGTTTGTTGAGAAGTTTATTGAATAACCTATACTGAAATTGGCAATAGTTAATCCCATAGTATTAAGGGGGTTTTTTAGTCCTGTGATTTTTATTATATTTTGTTTTGGGGTAGAGATATAATTTGGTGTGCCATAATTTATTGTTGTAATTATTTCAGGTAATGGGTATTGAGGGCATAATTCATTATTAGCAAAGCTTATTTTGCTGGTTAATAATAATGTTATTAGAAATATTGTTTTTTTCATTTTATGTAAATGAATCCAAGTAAACATCAACAAATTTATTGCCATGTAATTTTCTTAATTCTTCGGCAAGAAGAACAGCTTTTCTTCCACTATTAAATAATTGTATGTATGGACCAAGGCCAGATAAATCAATATTTAATATTACAGATTCATCAATTGTTGGTTTTCTAAATAATATAGCGTATTTCAAATCTTTATATATTTTTCCTTGGATAAAAGACATTTCCTTTGGAGTTAGATTCCAACTTTCGTAATCTTCTGGTCTGGCTTGGACATTTCTAAAAAATATTTGGGTTTGGCATTGTCCTCTTATTACCTCACCTATACCCAATTTATCCAAAATGTTTGGTTGTTGGAATGCAGCAAGGTATGCTTGGCGTTTTTTTCTTCCTTCCTGTAATCCTGTTATGAAATTTTGCCTAAATACAGGGTTTGATAGCATAGGTGCCGTTTCATCAATTATTATCAAACTTGGATCACCTGTTCTTCCTGTTATGTTTTGTATTCTATTCATTAAATAACTTACAACCGCAGGAGCAAGTGTTTCATCTTCAAAAATATATGTAAAATCAAAGGCATTGAAACGATTAGATAAATCCAAACTATCGGATTCACTATTAAATAATTGTCCATATTGATTATCATCAACCCAACGAAATAGTTCACGACGCATCTTTCCAGCAGGTGAAAAACATGATTTATATAAGTTTTTAAGGCTTCTTTTATTTGGTTCAAGGTAATCAAATGCTGTTGTGATGGCTCTTGCTATTTCAGATTCACTGTTGGCATCATTTACAAGTGTGATTTCCTTTAACCATCTTCTTAAAAATGCACGATTTTCAGGTGTGTCATCTATTCTAAATGGATTAAGGTAAGTTTTTATTCCTCCCTTTTGGACATCTTTATCTTTTGTATCACCTTCAAAATTTATGTAGGAGCCGTTTATAGCAGATGTGAAAACTTCAGCTCCTCTATGTCTATCAAAAAAGAATACTTTTAAATCCTTGAAACGAAGAGCTTGACCAGCTAAGAATGAATAAAGGGTTGTTTTTCCTTGTCCGGTTGGTCCTATGGCTATTGTATGGGCAACAGCACTAGCTTCTTCACTTACATGAAATTCAAATTGATATGCAGTTCCTTGATAAGTTGGAAATATTGCAATAGGTCCGTTTCCCCAATCACATTTTGATAATCCCTCTGGTTGGCGTTCAAAATTGAAACTGGTTGCAACTGCACGGGATAACATCTTATACATTCGTGGGTATTTATCATAAGTTGGAAATTGTGAAAACCAGGAAGCCTGTGCAACCCAACCTTCCCTTATAGGGGTTATTCCATATAAACGGCATATTTTTTCAATTTCAAATACTGCTTTGTTTAATTCTTCTAAGCTTTCTCCAGTTATGAAAAATGTTTCAGCATAGTTTACAAGTGTTTGGTGATCTTCATCATTTTGCTCTATTAAGGCTAAGGCGTCGTCAAATTGTCTTAATACATCGTATGAAAAAGTGCTGGAATTAGCCATACGACGTTGATTTATTAATATCATTTGTGCCTTCATTTTTGGTATAGGAAATAAATTATGTAATACACTTAATTCATAATTTAATGCCAATATATCAGATAGCATTTGTTCATCAACGGTATTTGATTGTTGTTTTATTCCAACAACAGCCATATATTTTTCTTTATTTCCAGAACGAAATCTTATATATCCTTTATTGGAAAAAAAGATTTCATCTGAAACCATTATTTCCGATATGTTATCATATATTATATTTGTTGATTTTGGATTAGGGCGAGATATAGGATTTATTATATGAGCAAAAAAAGTTAATGGACTTTCGCTATTGTCTTCTTCCTTTAGTATATTTACACCATAATTTGATAAAATAGCCTCTAAATTTGCGGTGGCTGTATCTAAATCCTTTAAAGCATCTTTTCTATCGTTTACAGATAAAACTATATAATGGGTATTTTTGAAGATATCTTCTTGTGATTGGTTCCATTTTTCCGATATTTCTTTTAAAACTTTATTATCTTGGTTTATTAATTTTTCGGTTTGAACTCTTTCCCTTAGTGTAAAAATACGACTTTCAATACTTATTTCGGATAAACTATCAATCCATTTTTTTCTTTCTTCCAATAGAGATTCTATTGTTTCATGACGGGCAAAAGCTATACTTGCCCCAGTGATTTTGAAAATTCTTACCAAACTTCCATTTGAACATAGTATAGTTTTTTTATCATCTAATAATTTTTCAAATGGGAGATAGTCAACCAATCTTGTATCGTAAGGGCGAGGTAAAAATATATTTACCTTTTTGGTTAAAAATAGGCTTGTCAATATTGCAATAGATAAAATACCAAGAATCAGTGAAATTATGTATGTATTGCTTAAATTATTTAATAATATTTGTGTTAAATCAAAATTCATTTTTCATTCCTATGGGGTAAATTTATTACCATTTTCCTTTATCATATTTTTTGTTTTTACTTTTATATTGCTTCTAGCCCTTAATAAATTATCAATATGAGGTTCCTTTTTGGCGACTAAAATCAATATGGCGTGTATTATCATTATTCCAATTATTGGAACCCATACATATCCAATGTAACCAAATGAAATGCAATATAATATGCCAACAATTCCAAATAATAAATTTATTATGGTAAGACCAAATGGTGCATAGAAAATTAAACTTGGATATGCAATTGATTTTAATAATTCTTCTTTCAAAATTTCCCCCTCTTTATTTATTTCAAATTTTAACAAAATTTATCTTTTAAAACAAGAGAAATTTATCTTTTCTTGAATATATTCAAATAGATTTTTGTTTTCCTTTTTTTATAATGTTTTTAGGAGGCTTTTATGGGGTGGTAATGAAGGTATTAATTGGGCTTTACATTTTAATGATAAGTAGTGTCATTTTTTGGTTTTTCCAAGTCCAGCTTGTTTTGCAAGAGTAGCCCTCTTTTTTGCATAATTTGGTGCAATCATAGGATAATCACTTGGAAGAGCCCATTTTTCCTTATATTCTTTTTCACTCATGTTATATTTTGTTTTTAGATATCTTTTTAACATTTTTAATTTTTTGCCATCTTCTAAGCATATAAGGTAATCGTTATGTATGGAATCCTTTATATCAATATAGGGGGTTAATGTATAGCTATCGGTTTTTTCATTTATTGAGATAAAATGGGAATAAACTTTTTCTATTAAATCGGGTAGTTCCGTTTTATTAGGTTTATTTGTAGTTATATAGCTACTTACTATTTGTGCAGTGGCATTTATTATTGATATTTGTATATTTTCGTTTATGTTTTTTTTATTTGATGTCATTTTTTACCTTTGGTTTCTTTTTTTCTTGTATTATATCAAATTTTAAGGTAAAAGTAAAAGGTAATTTTAGTAGTCAAATGAGGTTTATTATGAGTCTTTTTTCATCTGGGTTTAATTTTAATATTGATATTTTGCCTACCCTTCCCTTGAAAGTATCTTTTTGGGGGGTAATAGCTTTATTTTTATTTGCATTTTTTCCTTCTTATATTGCCTATGCAAAGCAATCAATTCAAAGAAAGAGAATTTATATTTTTTCGTTAATTGATTTCATTGTTTTTTACTTTTGTATCTTTGTTAAAATAGAAGATTTTTATTTTGATAGGGCGGATATTACAATTTTTGCTAAGTTATTATATGTTTTATTAGTGTTAGGTAGTATAATTGATGCAGAAGATAAACAGGCAAATTTTTATAGAAAAAAATCTTTCTTTAAAAAATTTATTCAACATCCGTTGGAGTCTTTTTTTGCTCATGTTTTATTTTTTGTATTTAAAATTTTGCCCCCTTCTTTTTCTTCTTGGCTTGGGGGAAGAATTGCAAGATTTTTATCTTTTTTTCAAATAAAGTATAATAAATTGATAGATGCGAATTTAAAAATTGCTTTCCCAAAAAAATCAATGGAAGAAAAAAGAAAAATTAAGGCTTCTATGTGGGATATGATGGGTAGATATGTTTCAGAACCAGAGCATTTTGATACCATTTTTAGAAATTATAAAAAATATTTAACTTTTGAAAATGATGGCGTTTTAGATGAGTTAAAAGGTAAACCTTTTGTTGCTTTTATTGCTCATTATGGTAGTGTCGGTTTGGTGTCCATACCTTTTGCTTTGCATAAGGTTCCTTGTTCCATTATTTATAAATATCCTAGTAATAATTTAACAAATAAATTGGTTATTAAGTCTTTTGGTAATGGTATTGGAGATTTGAAATTTATACCTGATACTTCAAATGGGACTAAAGATGCTATGAAAGTTTTAGCTTCTGGTGGTGCCATTATGGCTGTGCCAGATCAAAAATTCCAAACAGGTGTTGCCACAAAATTTTTTGGTAAGGCGGTGAAAAGTCCTATTGGTGTTGCAAAATTGGCGGGGCATTTTAATTGTCCTATTTTACCTGTGCAACTTATTCGTGAAAAAGGAATTCATCATAAAATTGTCTTTGGAGAACCTTTTATGCCTTTTAAATCCAAAAATAAAGAAGATGATGCAATTAAAACTACACAAAAAATTAATGATATCATTGAATCTTGGATTAAGCAAAATCCTTCTCAATGGTTTTGGGTTCATGATAGGTGGAATATTAAAAATCTTTTGAAAAAGGAGAAAAAATAATGATGCAAAAGACTATTGCTGATAAAATTTCTTTTTGTGGTATAGGTCAACATAAAGGTTTAGAAAATTCTATCAATTTATATCCTGCAGATGTGAATACTGGTATTGTATTTGTTATAAAAGGACAGGAATTTCATTATGATGTGAATAATGTTTTTGGTGCAGGTGGGTATACTTGTATAGGTGATAAAGATGGAATAAATCTTAAAACTATTGAACATTTAATGTCGGCTGTTGCAGGGCTTGGTATTGATAATTTGCTTTTGAAAACGGATAGTGAAGAAATGCCTATTTTAGATGGCTCTTCTCTTCCTTTTATCACTAAATTGAAGGAAGTGGGTATTGTGGAGCAAAATGCCAAAAAGAAATTTATCAAAATTTTGAAAAAAGTTGAGTTTCAAGATGAAAATGCTTTTGTTAGTATTGAACCAACTCAAAAAAATCTTTTAACTTTAGATGTTTCAATTGAATATAATGATATTCCTGTAATTGGTAATCAAAATTTCGTTGTGGATTTAAATGAAGAAAATTATTTGAATTTTATCGCTCCGGCTAGAACTTATGCTAGAATGAAAGATGTGGAATATCTTCATTCAAAGGGGTTATGTTTAGGTGCTACACTTAATAGTGGTGTCGCAGTAGATGAAAATGGTGTCATCAATCCTGAAGGTTTAAGATTTGGTGATGAATTTGTTAAACATAAGATTTTAGATGCTGTTGGTGATTTATTCGTTTTTGGTCATAGTGTAATAGGGTATTATAAAAATATTAAAGGTGGCCATTTCCATAATAATCAATTGGTTAGAAAAGTTTTAGCAGATACATCTAATTTTGAAATAATTGAGTTATAATATGATTATTATGGGAATAGATCCAGGATTACGTTTTAACGGATTTGGAATTATTGAATATAATTCTTTGCAATTTAAGCATATTGCAAATGGGACTTTTAAAACTAATGAAAAGTTATCTTTACCTGAAAGGCTTTCTCAAATATATCTTAATTTAACAGATATTATCAAAACTTATAAACCAGAAGAAGTTGCAGTGGAAGAGGTGTTCGTTAATGTCAATCCTTCTTCTACTTTAAAATTAGGGCAGGCAAGGGGGGTGGCTATTTTGACTCCTTCTTTATTAGGAATTAAAGTTTTTGAGTATTCCCCTAATTTAATTAAAAAGGCTGTGGTTGGTGTGGGGCATGCTTCAAAAGAGCAGATTCAAATGATGGTAAAGTTATTGCTTTCCAATCCCGTTATTGATAGTGAGCATAGTGCAGATGCCTTGGCTATGGCTATTTGTCATGCTCATAATAGAAATAAAATCATCTAATCTTTTAAAAAGTTTATTTTTAGGATTTTATGCTTGATTATTTTATTTTTTTGTTTCACAATATTTGTGTAAAAGCTTTTTGTATGGCTTGTCGTTATATTAAAGGCTTTTACACTTTTTTTGTGTTAAAAGGGGTTTTATACCCTTTTTTTATTTCCTTAAATAGATGTAAAAAGCTCCGTCATTTTTATTTTTATATGGAGCCAATTCAACATATAGTATAAGTGGTTTTATTGAAGGGGTATTTATCCAATTTGGAAATTCTTTTCTTATAGTTCCTGTTTGTTTTTCGGGGTTACCCTTTCCTGTTATTAATAATAAAGTGCGATTTTTCATTTGATAATTTGTAATTATAAATTGTTCAAATTTATCATAGGCTTTTTGTAATGTATAACCATGTAAATCCAATACTGAATCCGGCTTTTTTTTATTATTTTTGATTTGTTTTTCTATGGTTTTATCAATCCTTGAAGTATCAGAAATTTTTAAATCTTTTTCATAAAGTGGAAGAGGGTGACGTTTTTTCATTTCCAATATGTCAATGAAATTAACTTCTATATTTTTATCAATGTTTTTGTGAGTTAGTTTGGGTGTGTTAATATTACCCCGTTGTTTCCTTTTTAATGGGGATATGTTTTTTATTATTTCGTCCCATAAATTTGTCATAAGTTTATGTTAGTTAATTTTTTTTATTTTGCAAATGAAAAATCCCCCTTTGAAGGGGGAATAATTTCAATTTATTGTTATTATATTCTCATAGGCATCAATACATATATTACAGATTCGTCATCTAATTCTGTAATGATTGCAGGTGATGAACTATCAGATATCATAAATTTCATAAATTTACCTTCTATTTGTGAAGCAATATCAAGAAGGTATTTTGAATTGAAACCTATTTCCATATTTTCATTGTCGTATACAACTTCTAAATCTTCAAATGCACTTCCAGAATCAGGTGTTGATGCAAGTAGAGTCAATTTTGATTTAGATAATTTCATCTTTATTGCCTTTGATTTTTCATAGGATACAGAAGAAACTCTGTCAACAGCTTCGGCAAAAAGTTTACAATCAACTTCCATTGCTTTATCGTTTGATGTTGGAATTACCTTTTCATAATCAGGGAATTTCCCATCAATTAGTTTTGAAGTTAAAGTGGTGTTAGAAAATGAGAATTTTATTTTAACTTCATTTAATTCAATTTGTATATCAGATGATGTATCGTCCAATAATGCACGTAATTCTGTTACAACTTTTCTTGGTATTATTATTCCAGGCATGCCCTTTGCTCCTTCTGGACTGATTATATCTTGTCTTGCAAGTCTATGTCCATCGGTTGCAACAGAACGAAGGTAATCTTTTCCATCTTTTTCAAATGTGTGTAAGAAGATTCCGTTTAAGAAATATCTTGTTTCTTCAGTTGATACAGCAAATTTTGTTTTATCAATCAATTTTATTAAATCATCACAAGCAAGTGTGAATTTAAAAGGCATTGATATGCTATTCATTATTGGAAAATCATCAACTGGAAGTGATGGTAAAGTAAATTCAGAATTTCCAGCCTTTATTACAACTTTTGAATTATCAGTTGATGTTTTAAGTTCAATTTCACCTTCTGGTAATTTTCTTACAATGTCGTATAAAATGTGTGCTGGTATTGTTGTTGCACCTTTTTCCTTTATTGTTCCTTCGGTAATTTCAACTATATCCAAATCAAGGTTTGCAGATGTGAATTTTAAATTATCCCCAGCATCAATTTTGATATTTGATAATACAGGGATAGTTGATTTCTTTTCAACAATTCTATATAAATGGGATAGAGTTTTTGATAAATTTGATTTTTCTATTGTAATATACATTTTCATCTCCTTTTATTATTTATGATTATTTTATTATATAATGAGTCATAAAAGCAAGAAGTTTTTTATATATTTTTCTATATTAAAAAAGGCTCTTTTAAGAGCCTTTGATTTATTTTTTTACCTTTGTAAATTCGGTTGATGGAACTTCATGAGGTTTTGTTTTTACCTTTGATAATATTATATCCAAAACCTTATCTTCAAAGATTCCAGCACGAATAGCCTCAGTTGCGGATGGATTTTTTTGATAGTATTCAAAAATTTGTCCGGCTTGTGTTGGGTATTTCATTGCTTCATTCATAATGGCTTGTTGTATATCGTTTTGTGAAATTTCAACTTTTTCTTTTTGTCCTACATCAGCCAAAATTAAACCTAATTTAACTCTATTTTCCGCTTGTTTTTTTAGTTCTTCTTTTTTCTTCTTTTCTGCTTTTTCATCAAGTTTTTCGGTTGTAGAGTGTTGGAATTGATGGAACATGAAATCTGTTTCTTGATTTACCAATGATTCTGGAAGTTCAATTTTTTCATTTGATAATTTATCAAGAAGTTCATCTTTCATCATATTTTTTGATGCTGTTTCATAATTTTGTTCCAATAGTTCCTTTATATATTGTTTTAGATCGGCTAAATCTTTTCTTTTTAATTCAACAGCCAATGCATCATTGATTTCAGGAATCTTTTTTTCTTTTATATCCTTTATTTTTATTTTAAATACAACAGGTTTTCCAGCAAGAGCTTGGTGTCCGTAATCCTTTGGAAATTCAACGTTGATATCAAATTCTTCATCCTTTGAATGTCCAATTACTTGATCTTCAAATCCTGGTATAAAAGAGTTTGAACCCAATTCAAGTGGGTAATTTTCACCTTTGCCACCTTCAAATGCTTTTCCATTATCAAAACCGTCAAAATCTATTACTGCGATATCACCTTTTTTTGTTTTACGATTTTCGGTAATGGATTCGCTTGTGTATCTAGAATTTGCTATATTTGTAAGAGTTTCCTCAATTTCTTTGTCCCCAGCATGGGCAATCTTTTTTTCCAATGTAATTTTTGAAAAATCAATATCTTCTATTTTTGGAAGTATTTCAAATTCAGCAGAAAATTTTAAAGGTTCATTTCTTACAAAACTATCAACCTTTACATTTGGTTGAGTTGCAGGATTGATTGCTTTTTCCTTACAATAGTTTGATAAAGTTTCATTTATTAATGTATTTATTACATCACCTATGAAATGTCCTTCATATTTTTGTTTTATTACGTTCATTGGAACATGTCCAGGACGGAAACCTTTTTCTTTATGAGTTTTTGCAAATTCTGTTAATTGTTCAGTTAATTTTTCTTCAAATTGTTCAGTTGGAATTTCAAATGATAATTCGTATTTTATTCCTTTTATTTTTTCTTTTGTTGGTTGCATTTTTTATTCCTTTGATTTTTGATTGTTTGGTGCGGATGAAGGGACTTGAACCCCCACGCCGTAAGGCAATAGATCCTAAGTCTATCGCGTCTGCCAATTTCGCCACATCCGCATTGGGTTCTTTATTGTATGACTAGTTATATCATAAAAAAAAATAAAATCCATAAAAAAAATTAATTTTTTCTTATTTTTGTGTTATAATATCCTTTATAGGGGGTAATATGTTTAAATACTTTATTTTATTTATGTTTTTTTCTTCTTCAATTTTTGCTCAGGTTCAACGTTTTTCCGGTAATAAGATACCAAGAGTTATGACTTTGAAAACTGATAATGTTAATGCAAGGGTGGGACCAAATATAAAATATCCAATTAAATTCATTTATAAGAGAAAGTTTTTACCTTTGATTGTTATAAATGAGTATTTTGGTTGGTATCAAGTTAAAGATATGTATGGCGATTTATCTTGGGTATCAAGTAATTATTTGAATTATAAACCTTATGCCATTACAAATAAAAATAATATATTCTTATATGAAGAGCCTGATTTATCTTCTAATATCATTGCAAAAGTTGATAAAGAAATCATTTTTTATGTTTATGAGTGTAAGGATTTGTTTTGTGAAGTGAAAACAAATTATAATAATAATGATTTTGAGGGATTTATTTTTAAAACAGATCTTTTTGGAATTTAATGGGGCGAATGACCAGATTCGAACTGGCGGCATCCAGTACCACAAACTGGCGCTCTAACCAACTGAGCTACATTCGCCATATCAGTATTTTGAAATATATCTTAATTGTTTTTTAATTGCAAGTGATTTTTATGATTTTACTTGACTTTTTGTTTAAAAAGTGTATTTTTTAAAGAGTCTTTTATATATTTTTTATATGAAAGGCTAATTCACATATCCAACTTTGGTTTTTTCCTTTTGAAATTGCCGATTAGTCCCATAGCGGTTCGTTGGATAGAGGTTTAACTAATAAAAGAAAGGATTTTAAAATGACTTTTCCTAAATTTACTATGAAAGAACTTATCGAATCTGGTTGTCATTTCGGACATCATACTCGTAGATGGAATCCTAAAATGGCTTCTTATATTTTCGGTGTTAAAGATAAAATTCATATCATTGATTTACAAAAAACTGTGCCTATGCTTCATAGCGCTCTTGTTGAACTTCGTAATGTTGCTTCTCAAGGTGGTAAAGTGTTATTTGTTGGAACAAAACCTCATGCTCAAGATATAGTTCGTGAAGCCGCTGAAATGTGTGGTCAATATTATGTCAATGCAAGATGGCTTGGTGGTATGCTTACAAATTGGAAAACTGTTGTTAATTCTATTAAAAAACTTAAAAAATTAGAAGCTGATATTGCAAATGCAGAAAATTTGGGCTTAACCAAAAAAGAAATTGCAAAAATGGAACTTGAATATAAAAAACTTCAAGCAATACTTGGGGGTGTTATTGATATGAATGGTGCTCCTGATATCATTTTCGTAATTGATGCTTGTAAGGAAAATTTAGCTATTACAGAAGCTAATAAACTTGGTATCCCTGTTGTAGCTGTTTGTGATACAAATGCTGATCCTTCAAATGTTGATTATCCTGTTCCAGGTAATGATGATGCAATAAAAGCTATTAGACTTTATTGTGATTTGGCTGTTAAGGCTGTGCTTGATGGTTTGGAAGAAAAACTTAAAAATTCCGGTGCTGATTTAGGTGCTGCTCTTAATCCAAAAGTTGAAGTTAAAAAGGAGGCTTAATATGACAGAAATTTCTGCTAGTTTAGTTAAAGAATTACGTGAAAGAACCGGCGTTGGCATGATGGATTGCAAAAAGGCTCTTGTTGAAGCTGAAGGCAATATTGAAAATGCTATTGATATTTTACGTAAAAAAGGTCTTTCCAAAGCCGCTAAAAAAGGTGATAGAGAGGCTAGCGCTGGTGTAGTTGCTGTTAAAGTTGAGGGTAATAAAGGTGTTGTAGTGGAAGTTAATTCCGAAACCGATTTCGTTGCAAGAAACGAAAAATTCCAAAACTTTGTTAGTAAAGTTGCTGATGTTGCTTATCAAGAAAATGGTGATATTGAAAAAATTAAAAATGCTTCAATTGATGGTGTTTCTGTTAGTGATGCTTTGGCAAATGAAATTGCAACTATTGGTGAAAATTTAAATATTCGTCGTGCCGATATGGTGCAAGTAGAAAATGGCGCTGTTATTTCATATGTTCATAACAAAGTTGCAACTGATATGGGTATGATTGCTGTTATTGTTGCAATTGAATCAAAGGGCGATAAAGCTAAAGTGTTAGAAGTTGGTGATACAATTGCTATGCATATTGCTGCTTCTGCTCCTTTATTCTTGAATATTGATGATGTTGATGAAGCTTCTCTTGAAAGAGAAAAGGCTATATTTAGAGATACTGCACTTCAATCAGGTAAACCTGCAGATATAGTTGAAAAAATGATTTCTGGTAGAATCAATAAATATTATGAAGAAGTTGTGCTTAATGAACAAGCTTTCTTTATGGAACCTTCCAAAAAAGTTAAAGATGTTATTAAATCAATTTCTGATGATTCTAAAATTGTGAAATTTGTTCGCTTTGTTGTTGGTGAAGGTGTTGCTAAGAAAGAAGAAGAATAAATTTCTTTTAGCTTAAAAAAAAGAGGGGCAATCTTTTGGTGGTTGCCCTTTTATTAAATAAGAGGTTATTATGAATTTATATAGTTTTATTTTATATTTTAATAACAAAACTTTGAAGATTGATATGGCAAAGGATTGTTTTGCAAGAGAATTTATTGATGAAAATGGTGAACCAAATACAGAAATTTTACATACAGATGGTCATGATAGAATTATTCAAGCTTTAAAGAAAAATGGTGTGGATATTTTAGATATGTTTATTTTTGGAGCTTTTGGAGAAGATAAAGAAAGAGGAAAAATTTTGTTTAGGTTTCGTTTAACAAATAATTTTTCCTTTAATAATGTTAATATTAGAGAATTTGCAAAGAAAAATAGAATGACCATTCTTCAATCAAGAGAGTTTTTTTCAACTAAATTGATTGATTTTATTGATGGTAAGATATCTTATGATGAGTTTGAAAATTTAATTCAAGAAAGAATTTTATTTGCAGATAGAAAAATTAAACTTTATAAGCAAAAAAGACAAATGCTTAATAAACCACAAAATCAAAGATAAAAAAAGGAGGTTTTAACCTCCTTTATATTTTTTTTATTTCAAAGCTTAAATCGGTATTTTCCAATTTGTTTTCTTTTGGTGTATTTGAAATATTCATTTCAACAGATAAAGTTGTTGATGAAATTTCTTTTTGATATTTTTCAATACCTTCCTTTATATCATTGTTTGTTGTATGATATGTTAAAGTGATTCTATCAGATACATCAAAGTTTTTGGTTTTGCGTTCTTCTTGTATACTTCTTATGAAATCTCTTATGATACCTTCGGTTTTTAATTCATTTGTAATATTAGTATCTAATATTATTACAGCAGAATTATCAGGTGTTGCTTTTCCTTTTGTATTTCCTAATATTTCAACACGGATTTCATATTCGTTTGGTTGTAAGGTATAACCAGCAATTTCACAAATACCATCTTTTATTTCAAAGTTGTTTTGTTTTGATTGTTTTTGGATTTCTGCTAATGCCTTACCCAATCTTTTTCCAACAATTGGTGTATAGATATATAAAATCTTTTTTGCATATTTATCAATATCCGTTGTAAATGTTATTGTTTTTATATTTGATTCTGATTTTATTATATCTTCATAAGGTTTTAGTATGTCACATCTTGGAGATGCTATTATCATATTTGATAATGGTTGACGATTTCTTATACTATTTTCTTCTCTTATTGTTTTTGATGTGGAACATACAGATTGAACCATATCCATTGCCTCTATTAACTTTGTATCAATTTCGGTTGTCTTTGTTGGATATAAAGATAAATGAATGGATTCTTCTCCTGTTAAATTTTTATATATATAATCAGTTGTAAATGGCATTAATGGAGCCATCAATTTTGTTAAGTCTATCAATACAGAGTAAAGGGTATTGAAGGCTTTTATTTGTGAATCCTTTGATACATTAGTACCCCAGAAACGTTCTCTGGTTTGTCTTATATACCAATTATTCAGTATATCAAGGAATCTTTCTATATTTGAACAGAATGTAGCTATATCGTATTTATCCATAGTATCAATAGAAGCATTTTTTAATTCGTTCAATTTAGATATTATGTATCTATCCATTATTTCATTTGATGTTGTATCATAAGTTGCTTTTACTTCATCTGCATTTGCATATAATGTGAAGAAGTGATATGCATTATATAATGGAATTTGTGATTTTCTTGCTGTTGTTAGAATTTCTGTTCCTTCCTTTGAGATTCTTGCAATTTCTCCCCTTAATAATGGTGAGGATAGTAATAACCAACGGAAAGCATCAGAGCCGTATTTATTGAAAAATTCGGTAGGTTCAGAGTAATTTCCCAGCTTTTTTGATAGCTTTTGTCCTTTTTCATCAAATACGAATCCAGAACATACACATGTTTTAAATGGGGCTTTGCCAAATAAGGCTACTCCCATTACTACTAATGTATAGAACCATCCTCTTGTTTGATCGGTGGCTTCTGTTATAAAATCGGCGGGGAAGTTTTTTTCAAACCATTGTTTGTTTTCAAATGGGTAATGGCAAGATGCAAATGGCATAGATCCACTTTCAAACCAACAATCAAATACATCTTCTACCCTTCTCATCATTGATTGGCCACTTGGATCATCTGGATTTTTATATACTATTTTATCAATATGTGGACGATGTAAGTCTGTTATAGTCATTCCACTTGCTTCTTCTATTTCCTTTATAGACCCAAATACATCAATTCTTGGATATTTTGGATTATCTGATTTCCATACAGGTATTGGAGCACCCCAGAAACGATTTCTTGAAATAGACCAATCCCTTGCTCCTTCTAACCATTTACCAAAACGTCCATTTTTTAAGTGTTCTGGAATCCAAGTGATTTTTTGATTTTCTTCAATCAATTTATCCTTTATATCAACAACCTTTACAAACCAAGAACTCATAGCTTTATATATAAGTGGTTTATCTGTTCTCCAACAAAATGGGTAAGAGTGGGTTATTTGATCCTTTTTAAAAAGTTTATTTTCACTTTTTAATTTTGATAAAATTATGTCGTTTGTTTCAAAGACTTGCATGCCTTCCAAATCCTTTACAGAATTTGTAAAACTTCCAGTTGAATCAATAGGGCATAGTATTGGAAAGTCCTTGTTATAGTTTTTGCATAGATTGAAATCGTCCTCACCAAAGCCTGGTGCTATATGGACTATACCAGTTCCATCTTCGGTTGATACAAAATCGCCCTTTAATACTTGGAATGCGTTATATTTTTCCTTATAGTCTTTGAAATAATCAAATAGTGGTGTGTAATGTTCGCCAACTAATTCTTTTCCTTTTATAGTTTTTATTGGAGTTGCTTTTTCTAATTCCTTTTTATATGCAGGAATACGATAACTAGCCAATACCAATTTTTCATCATTTAGTTCAAAAATTGTATATTCTATATCTTCTCCAACTGCTAACATTAAATTTGATGGAAGTGTCCATGGTGTAGTAGTCCATACAAGTAATTTTAGACCATTGTTTAATGAAAATTTGACAGTAGCAGTAGTATCAGTTTTATCTTTATAGCCTTGATTCACTTCAAAATTTGATAATGGTGTTTCAGCTGCCCATGAATATGGAAGTATTCTAAAATCTTCATACAATAGACCTTTTTTATATAATTCCTTGAATGCCCACATAATGCTTTCGGAATATTCTTTATCCATTGTTTTATAAGAATTTTCCATATCAACCCAACGTCCAAGGCGGTTTATTATACCTTTCCAATCATTTGTATATTTCAATACATCAATTTTACATTTATCAGTAAATTTATCTATACCATATTCTTCTATTGCTTTTTTACCACTTATTCCTAATTCCTTTTCCGTTTTGAGTTCAGGAGGTAGACCATGGCAATCCCAACCCCAACGACGATTTACTTTCTTTCCCTTCATTGTTTGATAGCGGGCTATGGTATCCTTTGTATAACTTTGTAATACATGTCCATAATGTGGTAGACCATTTGCAAATGGAGGACCATCGTAAAATACAAATTCATCTTTTTCATCACGTTCATCTATACTTCTTTCGAATATATGTTCTTTATTCCAAAAAGATAGTATTTTTTCTTCCATTTCAGGAAAATTTATTGTTGGTTTTGTTTCTGGGTATATTTTTTTACTTGACATAATAAATCCTTTTTGTTTATATAACTATATTTATTTTAATATTATAATGAGGTGAAAGTATGAATGCAATAAAAAATAGAGAAAATTATGTAAGAGAATCTGAAGTTAAACATTTGCAAAATAAATTACAAGAAAAGTTTGCAGGTAAAGGAATTGATGAATATGATCAAAAACCTGTTAAAAAAGATTCTTTGGTTGTTTTTGATTTTGATGAAACATTAGTGGAAAGTAGACATATATTTTATGAAGTTAATAAAAAAGCAATGGAATTATTAAATCTTCCTCATGATGAAGTGCTTCCTTCTAATATTTTTCAAGTTTTTGATAAAAAGTATTTAGGTTGGGGAAAAAATTTGGAAGAACAAATTGATATTTATAAAAATAAATATTCTGTGCTTATTGATCAATTAATGAGACAAAAAGAATATGTGAAAGCTACAAAATTTTTTAATGGTATGATTGATGTTATTAGACAACTTTCAAAAACAAATGTTGCTTTGGCTGTGGCTTCTTCTCGTGATTTAGAATCAATAATTAATGTTTTAAAATATAATGGTGTTGTTAATGATTTTGCAATTGTTGAAGCAACTTATGGTGGTAGAAAATTTAATGATAAGCCAGATACTCATATTGTAGATTATATTTCTACTGAATTAGGTATACCTCTTAACAGATCTGTTATGATTGGTGATAGTCCTTGTGATGTTATTATGGGTAAAGATGCTGGTATGAAAACTATTGCTATTGGTTATGGTAGATATAATAAAGTGGATTCTTTAGAAGAATTGCAACCAAATGCTTTGCTTCGTTCATCTAAGCAAATAAATGAAATTCCTTCCATTATAAAAGGACTAATTAATTCAGCAAAAGTTAGATAAGAGTCTTTTATTGATTTTATAAATAAGATTGTTATTATTATTATAATTTCAATCTTATTTTATTTTGAGGTTTTTTATGTTTTATGATGTAGTTGTTGTTGGGGGTGGGCATGCCGGAATTGAGGCTTGTGCCGCATCTGCAAGGTTAGGTGCAAAAACTTTGCTGGTCACTTTTTCCAAAAATAATATTGGAGAAATGTCTTGTAATCCTTCTATTGGTGGGCTTGGTAAAGGACATTTGGTTAGAGAAATTGATGCTCTTGATGGCGTGATGGCTAGGGCTATTGATAAAGCTGGAACTCAGTTTCGTGTTCTTAATGCTTCAAAAGGAGCTGCAGTGCAAGGTCCTAGGGCTCAAGCAGATAGAGAGTTATATAAAAAAGCTGTTAATGAGATTTTGCAAGAATATTCAAATCTTGATATTATAGAAGATGAAGTAGTAGATATTTTATTTAATGATGATAAATCTTCGGTAATTGGTGTAAATTTGAAAAATAATGGTGAAGTGAAATCTTTGGCTGTGATCCTTACTACTGGAACTTTCTTAAATGGTGTTATGCATATAGGTGAAGAGCAATTCAAAGGTGGAAGAGTAGGGGAAAATGCTTCTTATGGTATTACAGAATCTCTTAAAAAAGCCGGGTTTGAGATTTTAAGGCTTAAAACTGGAACTCCTGCAAGGTTATCAATGAAGACTATAGATTATTCTTCTCTTGAATGTCAAGAAAGTGATGAAGTGCCAGAGGCTTTTTCATATATGACTTCTTCTATAAATCAAAAAATGATTCCTTGTTATATTACTTATACCAATGCAATCACACATAAAATTATTACCGATAATAAGGATAGGACTCCTTTATATAATGGTCAAATTAAATCTATTGGTCCTAGGTATTGTCCAAGTATTGAAGATAAGGTTGTTAGGTTTGCTCATCATGAATCTCATCATATTTTTTTGGAACAAGAAGGTTATGATTGTGATGTAATTTATCCAAATGGAATTTCAACTTCTTTACCAAAAGATGTGCAAGATGCTTTTATTCATTCAATTAAAGGTTTGGAAAATGTTAAAATACTTCGTTATGGGTATGCAATAGAGTATGATGCAATAGATGCAAGAGAATTAAACCCTTCACTTTGTTCAAAGAGAATTAGAGGACTTTATTTTGCCGGTCAAATAAATGGAACAAGTGGTTATGAAGAAGCGGCTTCTCAAGGTATTTTAGCTGGAATAAATGCAGGGCTTTTTGTTTTAGGTAAATCCCCTTTTATTTTAGATAGAAGTCAGGCTTATATAGGTGTTTTAGTTGATGATATTACTACATTAGGGGTAGATGAACCTTATAGAATGTTTACATCTAGATCCGAATATAGGTTAAGTTTAAGAGCTGATAATGCAGATCAAAGATTAACTCCTCTTGGTATTAAAATTGGAGTGGTAGGTGATAAAAGAGCCGGCTTTTTTAATGAAAAAATGAAAAAATTATCTCAATTTAAAGAATTTTTAAAGTCAAAAAAATTAAATCTTAAAATGCTTAAATCTATTGGTATTGATGTAGAGGGTATTGCTGGAAAAAATCTTTTTGATAGTTTAAGGTATGCGGAAATTGATATGTTAGGTTTGGCTAAAATATTTCCAGAGATAAATAGTTTTGATAAAAGTATTATTAAGCAAGTGGAAATTGAAGGAAAGTATCAAGGTTATCTTAAAAGACAGGAAAAAGATATTGAAGCTTATTTGAAAGATCAAGCTCTTAAAATTCCTCATAATATTGATTATGATAAGGTGGGAGGATTGACTTTGGAAGTTAGAGCAAAGCTTAAAAAAGCTCAACCTGAGACTTTGGCTTCTGCTTCAAGAATTCCTGGTATGACTCCCGCTGGGTTAACAGCTTTGCTTAAATATGTTAAAAAATAGTTATAGGGTTATTATATAACTCATTATTGCTTTGAATATTTTTGCTGGAATTGTGCCACCATAACTTGAATTACTCATAGTTTCATTGTTATCGTTTCCTATCCATATACCTATTATATAGTTAGGATTATAACCTATAAACCAGGCATCTTTGTTATCTTGGCTTGTTCCTGTTTTACCACATATATATTGGTTTGTTATATTAGCATTGGCGCCGGTGCCTCCTTGAATTACTTTCCTTAACATTTCATTCATTTGTTTTACATTTTCATCGCTTATTAGTTTTCCTACACCGCTTCCCTTTCTTTCATATATTATATTTCCATTGGTGTCGGTTATCTTTGTTATAGCGTGAGGTATAACACCATATCCATTATTTGCAAATGTGGCGTAAGCAGATGTTAAATCCAATAATGTTGTTTCCGATGTTCCCAAAATTATTGAGTAATCATTACTTATTTTATCTATTAAGCCCAATTTTCTTGCAGTTGCAATTATGCTTTTTAAACCTACGGATTTTGCAATTTGTACCGGTATTGTGTTTACCGATTTTTCCAATGCATCTGCCATGGTGATTTTTCCTATATATTTATTATCATGATTGCGTGGTTGCCAATCTCCTATAGCAGTTAATTTATCTTCAAATATATCAGTTGGCTTATAAGATTTTTCCAGTGCGGTTAAATATACAAATGGTTTGAAAATTGATCCAGGTTGTCTTTTCATTTGATAAGTTCGGTTAAATTGACTTTTTGTATAGTCTTTACCTCCTATCATAGCTAAAATATTTCCATTAGTATCAATTACAATTGTTGCAATTTGTGAAAAGTTATATTTTTCACCATTAGAATCTATATAAGATTTTGTTATGTTTTCAGTGGTTTTTTGTATCTTGTTATCAAGAGTTGTATGAATTATTATATCAGTTGATATATCACTTAACAAAGAATTAAGGCTTGTTAAAATATAATCGGTAAAATATCTTATTTGATTATCAGGTGTTATATCCTTTTCATATTTATAGGAAAGTGCAGTGTTATATTCTTCCTCAGTTATATAATTTTGCTCTCTCATAAGGGAGAGGACAACTTTTGCCCTTGCCCAGGATAGTTCTTCGTTATTCATAGGATTGTAGCGGGTAGGAGCCTTTAACATTCCAGCAAGTATTGCTGATTGGGCTATATTTATATCATAAATAGATTTACCAAATATTGCTTCGCTTGCATTGCTTATTCCGTATTTACCACCAACTAATGATACGCGATTTAGGTAAAGAGAAAGTATTTGTGATTTTGTAAATTTGTGTTCTAGCCATAGGGTTATCATCACTTCTTGTATTTTTCTTTTAATAGAACGTTCGCTTGATAAAAATACATTTTTTGCAAGTTGTTGTGTGATGGTGCTTCCTCCTTGGGCAGTGCGGTTTTGTATTATGTTATTATATAAAGCCCTTAAAAGCCCCCTTATATCAACACCAAAGTGATTAAAGAATCTTTTATCTTCTGTTGCGATTACAGCTTGCCATACATGAGGTGGTAGTGTTTCAATATTTATTGTATCCCCGTATAAATCATTTATTGATGAAATTTTTTCACCATTGCGGTCAAGAATGGTTATACTTGGCTTTCTTGTTTGATTTGTTATGTTTTCTATATTAGGTAATGTTAAAGCTAAATATAGTAAAACTATTGATAAAAATATTCCAAGCCATATTCCTATTATTATACAATAATACATAAGTGTTTTGAAAAAAGTTCTTTCATTGGTGTCATAACCCTTTATTTTCCCATGGTAAAGAGGTCCGCAATGATATACCTTGGCTCCTTTAGAGACTTTATATTTAAACTTTGTGAATTTCATTTTGGTTTTTGAATGCCTCTAGTGTATTATACATTAACATTGCAATGGTCATGGGGCCTATGCCTCCTGGAACTGGGGTGATGTATGATGCCTTTTTTGATACAGATTTGAAATCAATATCGCCTGTTAATTTATTTTCCTTATTTCTTATCATGGCTACATCTATTACTATTGCTTTATCCTTTATATAAGAGGAGTTTATTTGGTTTGCCTTTGTCCCCATAGCGGAGATTAAAATATCCGCTGTTTTTGTTATAGATTTTAAATTTTTTGTTTTTTTATGGCATATTGTTATTGTAGCATTTCTTTGTAATAATAGTTCAGCAATTGGTTTTCCAACAATTTGTGAACGTCCCAAAATAACACAATGTTTACCCTCTATCTTTATTTTATATTTTTCAAGTAATTTTATTATACCAAGAGGAGTGCAAGATATAAGAGGTGGATTATTGTTTGTTGATAATAAACCTTTATTTATTATGGTAAAGCCATCAACATCTTTTTGTGGAGAAATTGTGTTTATTATTTTTGTTTCATTTATTTGTTTTGGAAGGGGTAATTGAACCAAAATTCCGGTTGTTTTGTTATCTTTATTTAATTTTGTGATGAGATTTATTAAATCATCTTCTTTAGTATCTTTATTTAATTTTATTATTTCTGATTCTATTGCAAGTTCTTTACATTTTTTTTCTTTATTCCTTACATAAATTGAAGATGCAGGATCATCACCAACCATTATTACACTTAATTTTGGTGTTTTTTTATATTTGGTTTTTAGTTGTTCTATTTCCTCCTTTATTTTTGATGTATAAAAGAGGGCTGTTTTTTTACCGTCTAAAAGTTTTGCTGTCATTTTTTTCTCCTTTTAATATTATAGCAAAAATTTATATATTTAAAAGGCTTTTTATACTTGAAAATATCCTTTTTTATTATTATCTATATTTATATAAATTATTTTATGGAGATTTTGTTATGAAAAATAAGAAAAATAAAAAACTTTATGAAGAAAATGCAAAAAATATTGATTTAAATAAAGAAGATAATCAACAACTTGATAATAATGAAATTGATAATAATGAGAATCTTGCAAATGATGATAATTGTCAGGTCCAAAATGATCAAATCGCAAATTTAAAAGAAGAACTTGCATCATGGCAAGATAGATATGTAAGAACTTTGGCGGATTGTGAAAATGCTAAACGTAGAGCTGAAATTGATGCTAAAAATATGATTGATTATAAAATTTCTCAATTTGCAAAGGATATTTTGCCTTTGGCTGATAATATCAGTTTGGCTTTGGCTTCAATTGAAGGGAAGGTGGATAATAGTGTGCTTGATGGCTTAAAGTCCATTCAAGATTTATTTATTTCTTCCATGGAAAAAAATGGCATAGTTAAAATTAAAACTGTTGGTGAAAAACTTAATCCAAAAGAGCATTGTGTTGTTATGCAAGTTGAGGATCCTCAATTTGATGAAGGTGTGGTCGCAAAAGAGCTTCAAGCAGGATATAAATTAGGTGATAAAGTTATTCGTGAGGCTATGGTAGCAGTTAATAATGCAAAAAAATAGTTATTCCTTAGGTATTATTGCAGAACAAAAAGCTATACAGATTTTAAAGGAAAAAGGTTTTTTTATCCTTTTTAATAGATTTCAAGTTGGCTATGGTTTAGATGCAGGGGAAATAGATTTAATTGCTGTTAATAATTCAATAAATTTATTACTTTTTATTGAAGTGAAAAAAAGAAAAAATTTTGATTTGGCTTTACTTTCTATATCAAATATTCAAATGCAGAGAATTTATAATTCAGCGGAAGTGTTTATTGCTCAACATCCAGAATATGATTCTTTTGATTGTAGGTTTGATGTTATAGCTTTTAATGATGATTTTGATTTTGAGTATATTGAAAATGCTTGGGGTTTTAATTAAATAGTTGCTTTTTTTTATTTTTTAGTTTATATATATTTTATTCTTGGGAGCGTGGCGAAACTGGTAGACGCGCCAGACTCAAAATCTGGTTGGAAACAGTGAGGGTTCAAGTCCCTCCGCTCCTACCAATTAAATTTTTCTCATTTCATTACAGATTATAAAAAAAAGAGGAAAGTTTTGCTTTCCCCCTTTGGTTATAATGTTGCTTTAATTTCTTCGGTTTCATAACATTCAAGTTTGTCCCCGACCTTTATATCATTAAAGTTTTCAAATGAAATTCCACATTCCATACCAGAACGAACTTCTTTTACATCTTCTTTCATTCTTTTTAGTTGTGCTAATTTTCCTTCAAAGATAACAATATTATCTCTTAACATACGGACACCACAACCTTTTTTCACTATTCCTTCGGTTACCTTACAACCGGCGGCTTTACCCTTTCCTGCATTGAAAACTTGTAATACGTCTGCATAACCTATGAAAGTTTCCTTTATTACAGGAGCAAGAAGTCCAGACATAAGTACTTTAACATCATCAATTATATTATAGATTATTGAATAGTATCTTATATCTACTTCATCGTGATGTGCTTGTTCCTTTGCATTTGTATTTGCTCTTACATTGAATGCTATTATTACAGCACCTGTTGTTTTTGCCAAAGTTACATCAGATTCATTTATTCCTCCCACTCCAGAGTGCATTACCTTTACTTGGACTTTATCAGATGGGATTTTGATTAAAGATTCTGCAATGGCTTCGGCTGAGCCTTGGGTGTCTGCTTTTATTATTACAGGTAGGGTTTCTGATTTTCCTTCCTTTATGTTTTGGAATAGTTCTTGCCAATTGGATTTTTTTGCAACCATTTGGCGTTCCTTTTCCTTTCTTTTTCTGTAATCTGCTACTTCTCTTGCCTTTGCTTCGCTTTCAACAACAACAAAGTCATCGCCTGCAACAGGTGTTCCTTCAAATCCCAATACAACAACAGGTTGTGATGGTATTGCTTCTTGAACCTTTTTTCCATATTCATCAAGCAATTCCCTTACCCTTCCAGTTGAGGAACCTGATACAAATATATCACCCTTTTTCAAACAGCCTTTTTGTACTAATATTGTAGCAATGGATCCTTTTCCTTTTTCAATTTTTGCCTCTATTACTGCTCCTTTTGGATTTCCGTTAATATCAGCAGTTAATTCAAGCATATCTGCTTGTAATAATATCAATTCTTCCAATTTATCAAGGTTTAGTTTTTGTTTTGCTGAAATTTCAACATCCAAAACTTCACCCCCCATTTTCTCAACAACTATACCATGTTGAAGAAGGTCCATACGAACCTTTTCCGGATTGGCATCTGGAAGATCAATTTTATTTATTGCAACAATCATTGGAACATTTGCTGCTTTTGCATGATTTATCGCTTCAATAGTTTGAGGCATTATTCCATCATTTGCTGCTACAACCAAAATCACTATATCAGTTATGTTGACACCTCTTGCCCTCATTGCAGAGAAGGCTTCATGTCCTGGGGTATCAATAAATGTGATTTTTCTTCCACCTTTTGTTGTAATTTGATAGGCTCCAATATGTTGAGTTATACCACCTGCTTCCCCACTTACTACATCGGTTTTTCTAAATGCATCAAGTAGAGATGTCTTTCCGTGGTCAACATGTCCCATAACGGTTACAACAGGAGCACGAGATTGTAAATTTTCCTTTTCATTTGATTGAGTTAAAATTTCAGTTTCAATATCAGAATCGGATACTCTTTTTACTGAATGTCCAAATTCCATTACAATCAATTCCGCAGTATCGGCATCAATTATTTGATTTATTGTTGCCATTATTCCCAATTTCATCATTGTTTTTATAACATCACTGCTTTTTTCAGCCATACGGATTGATAATTCCTTTACTGATATAGTTTCTGGTAATATCACTTCATGATATGTTTTTACAACTTCCTTTGGTTCTTGGCGTTCCATAAATTTACGATATTGTTTTTCCTTTTGTCTTTTTATTGAAGCAAAAGAACGACGTTTTTGATATGTGCCAACATAATCCATAGCTGTTGTTAAAGAATGTGATGGTGCTTCGGCATCTTCATCTTCATCATCAAAATCCAAATCGCTACTGGAAACTATGACATTTGAAAAATTGATTTTTTTATTATCAAATGATTTCTTTTTAGATTTTTTATCTTCATCATTTGTTTTATTTTTTTTGTTATGATTTTTATAATCATCATTTTCATCATCATAGAAATCTTCATCTTCATAAGTATCTTTATTTTTCTTATATTTTTTTTGTTCAGTTGAAGTTTCTTTTATTTCAGGTTGAGGAGGAACCTCATTTGCTTGTTTTTCCTTTTCTATTAAGGAAAGACGTTCTTGTTCCGCCTTTGCTAAACGTTCTTGTTCCGCCTTTGCCTGTTCTTCCATGCGTTTTGCATTTTCAAGAATACTTTTTAGTTTATCAGCTTCTTTATTTGCCAATTCATTTATTGGTTCAGGTGTCGTTTGAGAGGTATTATCTTTATTGGACAACACTCTTCTTTTTTTGATTACCTCAACTTCAATTCCGTTTGTATGTGAAGTTGATGTTGGTATTTTTACACCCTTTAATGTTAATTTTGCTGCCATTTATAATACCTCTTTCTTATTATTCCTTATCAAACCAATGTGCACGTGCGGACATGATTATTTTTTGTGCTTGTTCATCAGTAATACTATCTGTACCCAAGATATCAATCAATTCATCAGATGATAAATCAGCTAAATCATCAAGGGTTTTAATACCATTATTTCCAAGCATTAAAATCATATCTGCTGTTAAACCTTCAAATGATGCAAGGTTTTCTTCAATACCTATTTTTTGTGATTCTTTATTAAAGGAAGCTTTTTCCTTTTCAAGATAGTCTTTTGCTCTGGATTGTAATTCTTGTGCTAGTTCATCATCAAAGCCTTCTATAGCCTTTAATTCATCAATGTCAACATAGGCTATTTCTTCAATATCAGAGAAGCCTTCTGCTACTAATAAATGTGCTATAACATCATCTATATCAAGGGCATTTATGAATTTTTCAATTCTTTCCTTTGTATCTTTTTGGCGTTTTTCAGATGATTGATCTTCACTCATTACATCAATTCCCCAGCCTAGTAATTGTGATGCAAGGCGAACATTTTGTCCGTGTCTTCCAATTGCCAAGGAAAGTTGATCATCTTCAACAATTGCATCAATTTTCTTTGCTTCTTCATCAACAATAACTTTTGATACCTTTGCAGGAGATAGGGCATCTACTGCCAAAGTTGCAATGTTTGTAGTCCATTCTATTACATCAATTTTTTCACCGGCAAGTTCATTTACAATGTTTTGAATACGACTTCCTTTCATTCCAACACAAGCTCCAACAGGGTCAATGGAACTATCTTGTGCAAGAACAGCTACTTTTGCACGAGATCCAGGATCCCTTGCCACTGATTTTACTTCAATGATGCCTTCGTAGACTTCTGGAATTTCTGCTTCAAATAATTTTGCCAAGAACATAGGGTGTGATCTTGTTAATAAGATTTGAGATGAGTTATTATCTCTTTTAACATCTAAAATTAAAGCTCTTATTCTATCCCCTACATGTAAATTTTCACGAGGAATAGTTTCATTTCGTCTTATTAAACCTTCGGCTTTTCCATTTATATCAACATATACACTGCCGTATTCAACTCTTTTCACTACTCCATTTACAATAGTTGATATTTTATCTGCAAATTCGTTATATTCTTTTTCCTTTTCTGCAGATTTTATTTTTTGTAAAACAATTTGGCGAACAGATTGGAAATTTGCCCTTCCAAAATCAACAGGAAGTAATTCTTCATCAATATAAGATCCTATTTCCAATGATGAGTCAAGTTTTTGTGCATCTTTCAATCTTATCATTGTATTTGAGTCAAAATCAATTTCTTCACCTTCAGTGGTAGTTATTTTATCGTTTGGAACAACCAATAATCTTTTCAATATTGTTATGGTGCCATCTTTTCTATTTATTGAGGCAACTATATTATAATCATAACCGTATTTGTTTTTTGCAACCTTTTCAACGGCTGATTCCAATGCTTTAAAAACTATTTCAGAATCAATATTTTTTTCGCTACTTACACTTGATGCGATTGCAACTAATTCTGGGCGAGGTAATGATAGTTTTGACATTTTAGTTTCCTTTCTTTTTATTTGTATTTAATATTTGTCTTAATAACTCATCAGTTATTAATAATTTTGCTTTGTTTATATTATTATAATCAATTGTTATTATTTGTTCGGTATTATCCAATGTCGTTTTTAGTTGTATTGTATTATCCTTAACATCTTCAATTTTACCTTTAAATTGTTTCCTTGTATCTGTTTCATTTCGTGGAGTTTTTAATTCCAATTTGATATCTCTTCCCTTAAATTTTATATAATCGTTTAATTTTATTAAAGGACGATCCATTCCTGCAGAGCTGACCTCTAAATAATATTTTTCATTTATTACATTTTCAACATCAAGCGTTGCGGAAAACGCTTTGCTTAATTCTTCACATTCATCAATAGTAGGTGATGTGCCATCATTTTTTTCAAGTAGTATTTGAAGAGTTTTTCTTGCATAAGTAATTTGTATGATTTCTGTTTCATAATCATTTGCAAGAGGGGTTAATAATTCTTCAATTTTTTCAAGTAATGTCATAGTTTATCCTTTTATATTAAAAAAAGCGGGGCTTTACGCTCCCACTCTTTAATTTTTTTTAAGAATGTAGGTTTATTATAAATACTTTCCTTTACAAAATCAATAAAAAAATGTATAATATTTCCACATTTTAATTTTTTAAGGAGTTTATTATGAATGAATTTATGGATTTAGTTCCTGTAGTGGTAGAACAAACAGGTAGAGGTGAGAGAAGTTATGATATCTTTTCCCGTCTTTTGAAAGAAAGAATCATCTTTTTAAATGGTGAAGTTAATGATGTTTCTGCAAGTTTAATAGTGGCTCAATTGTTATTTTTAGAATCTGAAAATCCAGATAAAGACATTTTTATGTATATAAATTCTCCAGGTGGAGTCATTACATCAGGTATGGCTATTTACGATACTATGCAATATATTAAACCAGATGTTGCAACTTTATGTATTGGTCAGGCCTGTTCTATGGGTTCTTTTTTACTTACTGCAGGTGCAAAAGGTAAAAGATTTGCTCTTCCAAATGCGAGAATCATGATACATCAACCTTTGGGTGGATTCCAAGGTCAAGCTACAGATATTGAAATTCATGCAAGGGAAATCCTTAATATAAGACATAGAATGAATACTCTTTATTCTTTTCATACCGGTCAAGATATTAAAGAAATTGAAAAGGCTGTGGAAAGAGATAACTTTATGAGTGCAGATGATGCTCAGCAATTTGGTCTTATTGATAAAGTTATTAAAAATAGGGAAGATTTTAAGTAATTATTGACTAATTTACTTTAAAAAGGTATAATTTCATAGATTCTAAAATAGAATCTAATTAACAAAGGAGATTATTTATGAATAAAAAATTATTATCTATGGCTCTTGTGTTATCATCTTTGGTATTGGCTGGAAATGCTAATGCTTTTTATGTAGGTGGTAGTCTTGGTCAATCAAAAACTAAACTTGATGGTTTCAATGTGGATATGGATGCAAAAACTGCTTTTTCTCTTTCCGCTGGTATGGAACTTCCTTTGCCTCTTATCCCTTTAAGAGCTGAAGTTGAATATTTACATCTTAACTCATCAAAAGATGGTGTTGATGGTGAAACTTATGGAGCAGGTGTGAATGCTTATGTTGGACTTCCTCTTCTTCCTATTATTAAACCTTATGTAGGTTTTGGCCTTGGCTATTTACAACAAGAAGTGGAAACTCGTGATGCTATGGGTGAAGATATTAAAAATAGTTCAGATTGGACTCTTACCCCTCAATATATGTTAGGTTTAGATGTTTCTTTACCTTTACTTCCTATTGCAGGTGGTGTGGAATATAGATATATTGATACTGAATTTGATGGATTTACAGGAGATCAATCTTCAAAATCTAAAATTCATACATTCTTAGTAAAAGCAAGATATAAATTTTAATATTTAGTATCTAGTTAATTAAAAAAACTGCTATATTTCATAGCAGTTTTTATTTTGTATTTGATGAAGATAAAAAATCTTGATAATCTTTTATTATTTTATCTTTTAAGGTTAATGGATATTCCTTTATTTTTGGAGCATATATACATCTTATAGGTTTTTGTAGTAAAGCATCCTTTGGAAGTTTTAATACCTCAGGTATATATATTTCCTTTAAGGTAGAATTTGATTTTAAAAAATTGGGTAAAACTATTTGTATTTTTAAGCCAAGAAGAGTTTTCAACGAATCATTATAATATAAAAAATTTTTTGGAATGAAATTAGTGTGTAATACGTTTAAATATATTATCTTTCCATTTTGGATACGAATTATTAAATTATGATTTTTTTTGTTATAAATATTTATGGTATTATTATTTTTTTTTATTTCTAATTTAATATTTTTTACCATATTTTCAAAAATTTTTTTAAATGAATCATTTATAGATAAAGGTTCGTATGAAAATTCTTTTGTTTTAGTATTGAATACAAAATAATCCATCATTATTTCATAACTTTTTAATTTATATTTTTCAGTAGTGCCACAATATTTTGATATTATATGGTCATGATAAAATTCTTCATACGCAAAATCATCTTGTATAATATAATTTGGTATAGGTGTAGTTTTTTTATTAAATATTTTTATCATCTTTTAAAAGACCCCCCGTTTTGAGGAGGGTCGCTATTTATTGATTATTATTTCCAACAATCACGTTTTCTTGCAAAATATGCTTGTGGATGGTTACATGCAGGACATTTTTCAGGTGCCATTTCACCAATGTGTAGATATCCGCAATTTAAGCATTCCCAAATAATTCTTTCAGATTTTTTGAAGATGCTGTCTTCTTGTAATTCTTTTAACATTGATAAAAATCTTTCTTCGTGATGTTTTTCGGCAACTGCAATTGCTCCCATAGTTTTTGCTACTTCTTCAAAACCTTCTTCAAGAGCGATTTTTGCAAATGTTGGATACATTTCTGTGTATTCTTCTTTTTCTCCATTTGCAGAAGCAACTAGGTTTTCAGCTGTATCTCCAATTACACCAGCTGGGAAAGATGCTTCAACATTTATTGGGGACATTCCACCTTCTAAAAATTTGAAGAGTCTTTTTGCATGTTCTTTTTCTTGTTCTGCTGTTTCTTCAAAAAGTTTTGCAATTTGAACATAACCTTCTTTTTTTGCTTGTGATGCAAAGAATGTATATCTATTTCTTGCTTGTGATTCACCTGCAAATGCAGTTAGTATGTTTTTTTCAGTTCTTGTTCCTTTTAAACTTGTCATAGTTTTTCCTTTCTTTTATTTATGGGATTTCAATTTTTCCAATTCCTTAGTTATTTGTTTTTCAACATCAGCAAAGGCATCATTGAATGAAGCATAGGCATCATCGGCTTCGCTTTTTGCAAAAAAGTTTGCAAATTTTAATTCCACTTTTACCGAAGATTGCACCTTTTTATGTGGAGCCTCTCCAAATATAACATTTGCAGATATTAGTTCTTGATTATATTTTTCAATTTTTTTTGAAATAGTTGTTTTAACATGGTTTGTTAAAGATTCTCCTACTTCAAAATTTTGTCCTATAACTTGAATAGTCATTTGAAACCTCCATTCTTGTTGAACATAATTTATATATAATGTAAATTATCCTAAATTTCAATTAAAATATTTTTTGATTTTTTTTCATTTTTGTGTTATTTTAGTATATATTATAATTTGAGGTGTTTAATGAAAAAATTTATTCTTTTATTACTTTTATTGACTTTTATTTTTGAAGTAGAAGGGTTTTCCAAATCAAATAATAAATCAAATAATAAAAGAGTAGCTGTTTCAAGAGGTGCTTCCTCTTCTAAATCAAATGTTCGTAGTATGTCAGGTAAAAATATTAGGGTTGCAAATGCAACTGCTGGAAGTACTTCTTCATCCGTATCTAATACTGAACAAGATCCTTTTTTCGCATGTATGGATAATATTTGTAAAATAGATGATAATGAAAAAGGTAGATGTAGATGTTCTTCTCAACTTGCAAGAATTGAAAAAGTGCTTCGTGATATAGAGGAAATTCAAAATCAAGCAGATCAACAAAACAAAATTATTGAGACTATGATGAATGTTTCTAATACTGCTTTGGTTAGTGATGCAGTTGGTTCTGTTTATGATAATATCAATAGCATTGAAAAAAAATCTAAAACTTTGGCTTCAAGAAATGTAGATGCTAATTTATTAGTTATGGAAGGACTTCCTTTATATGAAGAGGCTTTAAAACAATGTGAAGGTAAAATTTCGGCTTCATCATCTTCTGATAAAGAGAAAAAAATTCAAGAATATGTGAAGTTAGTTGAAACTGATTGTTCCTCTTATACTACTATTTTAAAAGAAAAAGCAGATAATGCTCAAAATCTTTTGGTGCAAGCTCAAAAAAATCAAGAAATGTTTGAAGAGCAAGAATATCAAAAACGTAATCAGTTAGATGTTAATGCTTGTTATATTGAATATGAATCTTGTGCAAAAACTGAATGTGGTGTTAATTTCCAATATTGTAAAGATAGTGCAAAACAAGAAGCGGTGCTTAAAAAATGTCAGGCTGTTAATTATGGTAAGTGTGAAGATAATAAAGCAACTGTTTTATTAGATGTAAAAAAATATATAGCAAAAGAATTAGAAAAAGTTAAACTTACAGATAGTTGTAAGGCTTCTCTTGGTCATTTAGTTAATGGTAAGTGTTTATTTAAAGTAAGGTATGTTGCAGATAAGTGTGGTAGTGGTAAAAAAGGTTGTGGTTCCTCAGATGAAAAATGGGCAAATCCAGGACAGAGTTTTGTTTGTGATGATAAACGTGGAAACTTTAAGGAATTGGTCGCTGGATGTGAGGAAAGTTGTTATTTAATTGGTCCAAATGATGAAAAAATTTATAAGGGAACTAATCATACCTCTAATAGTGGTAAAAAGGCAGGTCAAGTTATAGGTGCAGTTCTTTCTTTGGGTATTAGTTTGGTAGCAGAATTTCCAGGTTGTAAAAGTGATAGTGAATTGGATAGGTTCACTATGCCAATACCAGATGGTTGGGGTAAAGATGGTTATCCCGTAAATCAAGAGTTTAAGGGGATTTTATAATGAAGAAGTTTTACTTTATCATTGTGGTTTGTTTTATGTCATTTCTTTTTAATGATTTTGCATTTTCTCAAAGAAGTGTTAGATCTAGTTCTTCTACTAAAAGGGCTAGTTCTTCCAAATCTACTAAAAGAGCAGGTAGCACATCTGCTGTAAGGGGAGCAACATCTTCTTCAAAGAAAACAACTTCTTCAAAATCTACTAAAAGGGCGGCGACAGGTAAAACAACTAGTGCGGTTGCTGTTTCTTCTAGAACTTCATCTAAATCTTCTTCAAGTACAAAAAAATCATCTAGTAAAATGCCTTCTAAGTCTTCATCAAAAAAAGTTGTGGTTTCTTCTTCTAAAACTGAAGAAGAAGATGAATTGCCAGAAACTATTTCTTGCTTGAAAAATAAGATTCCAGAATTATTAAATGGTAGTTGCAAATTTGTTATTGATGAGGGAATTTCTTCCAGTTTAGGTGATCAAGATTTATATTGTGTTTATAGTTATAAGGATAGTGGTAAAACAAAAAGTATCGCAAATTATTATTTAAATGCTTATTATGGAATTTCTTCTTCATCAGTTAAGGAAAATACCTCAATTGTTAATATTAAAAATAATTCTAAAAATGCTTTTATGTATTATCAATATTTAATTGATGAAATTGCAAAGGGGACTTTGAAAGAAAGTAAGATTTTAGATAGTGTCATGGAAACTGTGTTAGAAAATGCTAGTTTAGATGCAGCGGTGATTTCTACAATTGAAAATAAATCAATAGAAAGTGTTCCTTTATCCATAAATGTTATTGTTTCTGATATTGAAAATTGTGAAGATGCTGCGAAGCTTATTATGAGGGAATGTGGTGCAGTAGGTAATAGAGAAGCAAAAGAGGCTATTACTAATAGTTGTAGTGTGTATGAAAGTGCTGTGGTAAAATTGGCTGGTGATAAAAAAGCAGAAGCTTTGGGTTATGAAAATGAAATTATTGATGCCTTAAAAGAACGTGCAAATGTTGATTTTTATGCTTTCCAGGATTTGGTTGAGAAGGAAAGTGAAAAACTTTCTTTGAAAAAACAACAATATCAAATTGAAGTGGAAAATAAAATCTTTGATAATAAATCCAAAAGAGCAGATTTAGTTTCAAAATTAGAAAAACTTGAAGCTGAAATAGCAAAACTTTCTGATGGCTCAACTAAAACATCCAAACAAAATATGTATAATAGTTATCTTTCTCAAATTTGTAATATTGATAAAACTTTATATAAATTGGATAGTAAATATATTGCTCCAGATGATTTATGTGGAACTAGTGAGGGTGGAGATACTGAAGAAGGTGAGAAAAGTAGTGAATCTTAAATCGTTTTATATAACTATTTAATTTTTTTAAATAAAAAGGAGTGATTTTCATCACTCCCTTTAATTTTTATTTAAAGTCATTATTGTTTTGCTTTAAATCTTGGGTTCTTTTTATCAATAGCATAAACACGTTTTCCACGGCGAACAAGTTGAACACTTGTGCTTCTTTTTTTTGCTGACTTTAATGAACTTAATACTTTCATTTTTAACCTCACATACTTAAATTGTTTGTATATCATATATAAAGTATTGTTATTTGTCAATTAAAATCTTACTTTTTCTTATTTATTTTTTTATTATTATATTGATTATTGTTAAATTCCTTTGTATTATTTTCTTTATAATTGTTTTTTTTAAGGAGATGAAATGGCTTTACTTGCTTTTATTATTATGATTCCTGTTGTGGTGGTTGTGCATGAATTGGGACATTTTTTGTTCGCAAGGTTAAATCATGTTAAGGTGGAGGCTTTTTCAATAGGTTTTGGTAAAAAACTTTATTCTTGGAAGGATAAATTGGGAACAGAATGGCGAATCTGTGCCATACCTTTGGGTGGATATGTTTCTATGTTGGGTCAATCAGATACTCCTCAAACGGTGGAAGAAAAAAAACTTGCAGAAAGTAAGTTAACAAAGGAAGAAAAAAAGCAAAGTTTTGAGTTTAAAAAACGTTATCAAAAAGCTTCTATTGCTTTTGCAGGTCCTTTTTTCAATTTCATTTTTGGTTTTGTTGTATTTTTTTCATTATTCTTTTTTGTTGGAGAATCTGTTAATCCAGCTTTTGTAAATAGTGTTGTGAAGGATTCACCTGCTTTTGTCGCAGGTATGAAAGATGGTGATAAGATTATTAAAATTGCTGATATGGATATAAATAATGTGCAAGATGTAGCAAATGCTATGCAAAAAGCAAATGGACAATCTTTGCTTATTAAAGTTATTCGCGATGGTAAAAATGTAGAATTATCTGTAATTCCTAAAAAAGATGGAGATAGGTTTATTTTAGGTATTACCTATGCTCCAAAATTTGAAAGTTATACTAAAGTTGGTTTTATAGATTCTCTTAAAATGGCATATAATGAAGTTTCAAACATTGTTTCTCAGACTGTTGGGGCTATGGTAGATATTATCGTAGGAGATAGATCATCAAAAGAATTAGGGGGGATTATTGCAATTGCTCAAATTTCAGGGGCTGCGTTGGAAAGTGGTTTTTATACATTTATGTTTTTGATGGCCTTTATTTCAATCAGTTTGGGTTTGTTTAATTTGTTTCCTATTCCAATTTTAGATGGTGGGTATTTGCTTATTTATGCAATAGAAGGTATAATTAGAAGAGATTTATCCGATAAATTTAAGGAAAAGTTATTTTTTGTTGGGTTTATGTTTATTATTTTTCTTCTTTTGCTTTCTAATTTTAATGATATTGTAAGGTTATTAAAATAATGAAAAAGTTTTTAGTTCTTTTATTTTGTTGTTTATTTAATCTTAATGTCTTTGCTATGCCAGTTAAGGATATTAAAGTCAATGGTAATGAACGAATCCATGAAGATATGATTTTAAGTTTAATAGTTCTTGATAAAGGTAAAGATATTGATGATAAAGAATTAAATGCTATTGTAAATAAATTGTATAAATCTGGTTTCTTTAAAGATGTTTCAATAGATAATAATGATGGTATCATTTCTATCAATGTTGAAGAAAATCCTGTTATAAATCAGGTTGCTTTTGAAGGTAATTCTCAAGTTAAAGAAGATGATTTGAAAAAAGAACTTAAAACTAGAAGTAGGGCTGTATTCGTTCCTGCGGATATTAAAAAAGATGTTGATGCAATTAAGACTATGTATAAGAGATTGGGTTTCTTTAAAGCAAGTGTTGATGCAAAAGTAATTAAAAATGATGATAATAGATATGATGTAGTTTTTGAAATTTTAGAGGGAGATAAGGCTTATATTAAAAATATTCAATTTGTAGGTAATAAAAGTTTTTCTGCAACTCAACTTAAAGATGTCATCATGAGTAAGGAGTATGCTTGGTGGAAGTTGTTAGAAATGTTTGATACTTATGATGAAGATAGAATTATGTATGATACAGAACTTCTTCGTAATTATTATGTAGGACAAGGTTTTTTGGATTTTCAAATTCTTTCTTTCAATTCAAAAATGGATTTATTTGAAAAGAATTTCTTTATTACTTTTAAAATAGATGAAGGTATTCGTTATAAAATTGGTAATGTAAGTATAGAATCTGAAATTCCAGATTTAGATATTAAAAGTTTGGAAAAAGAAATATTACTTTTTAAAAATCAATGGTTTGATCAAGGGTTAGCAAATAAATCAATTACCGCTTTATCTAATAAAATGGGACAAGATGGTTTTGCCTTTGTTAATATTGAAGTGATTAAAAAACCTAATCCTGAAACTGGGGTGGTTGATGTTATTTTTTATATTAAAAATTCTTCAAAAGCTTTCATTAATAAAGTAGAAATTAAAAATAATACAAGAACTTATGAAAATGTCATAAGAAGAAATCTCGCTTTTGATGAACAAGATATTTTTAATGTTAATGATTTAAAACAATCAGAACAAAAACTTATGGGACTTGGTTATTTTGATACCGTGCAATTTATTCCTAAACCTGTAATGGGTACTCCTGATAAAGTAGATATTGATGTAAATGTAAAAGAAAAATCAACAGGTGAACTTTCTTTGGGTGCAGGTTGGTCAAGCATAAATAAGGGATTTTTTGAATTTGGTATTACAGAAGCCAATTTTATGGGTAAAGGTCAAGTATTATCATTTACTTCCACTTTTTCAGGTAGGCAAAATAATTTCAGTTTATCTTTTGTGGAACCTTATTTATGGGATAGGGATTTATTGGGTGGAATTGATGCTTATTATAATCAATATAAGTATGAATCTACTTATGGTTATGATATAAATAGTTTGGGATTGGCTTTTAAATTAGGTTGGAATTATACAGATAAGCTTTCTCAAAGTTTTAGAATTTCCGGTAAAAATGAACAAATGACCAATATTTCATCTGATCTTCCGGATAGTTTGAAACAGGGTATTGGTGATTATAATATCTTTAAAGTTGGGCAATCTTTATATTTTAAAGATCAAATAGTGGATTATGTTAATGATACAACAAATGGTTATGCTTTGTCTTTATCTACGGAATATGCTGGTTTTGGTGGAGATAAATATTTTGTTAAAAATGATGCTTCTGTAAAACAATCTTTCTCTTTTTGGGATAATGAGTGGATGTTTGGTATTTTAGTTGAAGCAGGAGAAATTCATGCCTTGAATAACACCGTTTTAAGTAGAAGTGATAGATATTTGTTAGGTGGTGATAATCTTCGTGGGTTCGATTATGGTGGAATAGGTGCTAGAAATAGTAAAAATCCTTTGTATTCTTATGGTGGTAATTGGGTTGTTAATGGAACTTTCCAACTTAATTTCCCTATTGGTATTCCTAAAAAATATAAGGTTTCAGGTTATGTCTTTTATGATTGGGGAAGGTTGGGTAGTCCGGAAATTTATGATGATCCTAATATTATGTATAGTAATAAATTTAGGACTTCTGTTGGTTATGGAATTTTATGGAACTCTCCTTTGGGTGTGATAAATCTTTCTTGGGCAAAGGCTTTGACTTATGAAGATTATGATGATCTTCAAAGATTTAGATTTTCAATTGGTAGTTCGTTTTAATACCTATTGCATATTAAATTTTTTATTTATATAATGGATTCGTTATTAACAAAATAAGGAGTGTAAAATGAAAAAAAATCTATTACTTGGTTCATTATTTGCTTTTTCTATGATAGTTTCTTGTCCTGTATTTTCCGCTGGGATTGGTGTTTTTAATATCAATACAATAAATGAAAAAGCAAAAGTGATTAAATCTCTTAATTCTCAAAAAAATTCTAAATTAGATGAAATTCAAAAAGTAGTTGATTCTAAACGTAAAGATTTTGAAAAAAGAGAAGCTGAACTTAAAACAAAATCCTCTATGTTAAGTGAAGAAGCTAAAAAATCTTTTATGGGTGAAGTCGCAGAATTCCAAAAAGATGTTATGGAATATGATAAGGAAACTGCTCAAAAGGTTTCAAATATTGAAAAGGCTTATATGGAAGCTCTTTCAAAACTTCAAAAAGATTATTTAGATCCTATCGTTAAGAAAATTGGTAAAGATAAAGGCTTTGATTTCATACTTAATTCTCAAGCTGGTGTAATCATCAATACTGATATGGATATTACTGATGTAGTTGTAGAAGAACTTAATAATCAAATAACTGAAATCAAACTTGATGTTAAATAGTTTAGTTTAAATAAATACTTGTCACCCCTTTTAAAATTTGTTATAATAAGAAAAAATTAAAAGGGGTTTTTTATGTTTTATTTTAAAAAATTTTTTCTTATTTCTTCTTTGTTTATTTTAATTTCTTGTTCTTCAAATAAGGATACAACTCCGGTGGTGGAAAGTCTTCCTAAAGATGAAGTTATGAATCAGCAACTTCAAGATGTTAATCAAGATGTCGTCCTTGAAGATGAAATCATTTATGATGATGAAGAGTTAGTAGAGGAGATAGAAGAACCTGTTTCCAAAGAAGAAAAGTATTATTCTTATCAACCTAAATATGATGGAACTTTACTTTTTAGAGAGTTGGAAAAAAATGTAAAAAAAGTGGAAGTTAAAAAGATAGTTGTTAAGCCTGTTGTTGATGTGGATATGGATCCTGTAAGTTTATCAATGGATGAAGTAAAAGATTTGGTTGATAATGTTTCTTTGAATATTGAATTGGAAGATGGTGTTAAATATGATGAAAAGCAACTTATGGCTTTAATTGAAAATTATAAAAATATTTTGCAACTTTCTTATTCTTGTTGCGTTTCAAATATAGTTCAAAATTTTAAAGATAAAAATATTTCTAAAAAAACTTTGCTTGGTTTTTTAAATCTTGATGCTGAAGAATATGGATTACAGAATATGTGTGTTATAGTAGATAATAAAGATATTAAAGATGTATTTGAAGATGATTTAATGTCTTTGGTCGTTATAGAGGCAAAGCAAGATTGTATTTGTAATAATGCAGATTATCTTCGTAAAAATATTGATAATTTTTATAAGATTTATGATTTAGCACCAGATTTTTATAATGATGTCTTTGTATTTCGTTTCAAAGATAAAAAAGGTAGAATAGTTGAGCAAGATATGAACGAATCTGTTCTTAATATTGCAGAGGCTCTTGATAAGTGTATCAATTAGGAGGTAGTATGAATAATTTTTTTAATGTAGTAGAAAATATTAAACTTTCACAAATTGTTGAACTTGTTGGAGCTCAATTGTTAGATAGTTCAAAAGGTGATGAAATTGTTTCTAATTTAGGCTCTCTTGAAAATGCAAATGAAAATAGTATTATTTATCTTATACTTGCAAATTCTACTTCTCAATTATTAAATAAATCTGCAGAGTATAAAGAAAAATTGAAACTTATTAAGGCAAAGGCTTGTTTCATTAAAAAAGAAAATGTTGATTTATTGCCTAAGTCTATTATTCCTTTGGTAGTAGATGATCCAAAATTGGCTTTCATAAAACTTACTAACTTTTTTTATAAAGATAAGGCTTTGGATTATATTGGCATTTCTTCTAATTGTGTGATTGATGATTCTGTTCAATTTAAAGATAAAAATTCTGTTAGTATTGGGCATTTTTCTATCATTGAAAAAGATGTTGTTATAGGTAAAAATTGTCATATAGGTAATGGCGTTAAAATTAAACCTGGTGTTGTTATTGGTGATAATTGTATTATTAAGGATAATGCTGTGGTGTCTCATACTGTTATGGGGAATAATGTCAAAATCAATGAAGGTGCATGTATAGGTGGTGATGGCTTTGGTTGGCATAGTGGTAGTTTTGGACATATTTGGGTTCCTCAAATAGGTAGAGTCGTTTTGGAAGATGATGTTGATGTTGGTGTCAATTCTTCTATTGATAGGGGCACTATTGGTGATACTGTTATTGGAAAGGGAACAAAAATTGATAATCTTATTCAAATAGGTCATAATGTTAAAACAGGAAAAAATTGCATTTTTGCTGGTATGTGTGGAGTGGCTGGTTCCACTATCATTGGTGATGGAGTCTTAGTTGGTGCAGGTGCTGGTATTTCTGGACATTTACATATTGGTGATTATTCTCAAATTGGTGCAGGTAGTGGGGTCATTCAAGATTTACCTCCTAAATCAGTTGTAAGTGGTTATCCAGCTCAGCCAGTTCATGACTTTTTAAAGCAAACTGCCTTGATGCGTAAGTTGATTAAAAAAGGAAAATTTTAATATTTAAAAAGTGCTTGCCTTTTTTCTTTTTTGATATTATTTTATAAATGTTAAGTAAGGAATTTATTATGGAAAAAGAAGTTTTATATATTGATGATATTAAAAAAATTTTACCTCACAGATATCCTTTTTTATTAGTGGATAGAGTGGTTGATATTATCCCAGGACAATCTGGTATGGGAATTAAAAATGTTACTGCTAATGAGGAATTTTTTAATGGTCATTTTCCTTCATCTCCTGTTATGCCGGGGGTTTTGATGTTGGAAGCTATGGCTCAAACTGCTGTGTTAGTTGGTGCCACAGCAGAACCAGAAGATGCAAGAGGGCAAATTGTTTTTTTAACCGGTATTGATGATGCAAAATTTAAAAATCAAGTCATTCCTGGCGATCAACTTCATATCAAAGTTGAAAAGTTTGCTCAAAAAGGACCATTTGAAAAATGGAAAGCTGAAATATTTGTTGATGATAAGTTGTGTGTATGTGCAACTTTGAGTGCAATGAAATCGGGTAAGAAAAAATTATAATAGTTTAAAAGGTATCATTTGATACCTTTTTTTCTTGTAAAAATTCTATATTTATATTATCATTATTTTATGTTTAGGAAATACCTAAACAAAGTGTCCAGGCATGGATACGGGAATGTAGCAATTCCTTATAGTGTGCGTATATGATGCAATGTCATATATGTTTGCCCCCGCACTTTTTGTGGGGAGTCTTTGGTGTATGTCCAGAGCTTTTTGTGTATGCAAAAATCTTAAAGACCAAAGAAGTCATCTCACACTATATGATTTGCTAACTCCCCGTCTTTATGTATGGGTAAAAGGGAATAAACCTGGAAGTTAAGGGGGTATTATGCAAATGAAATTTATATTATCTATTTTTATGCTTGTATTTTTTTCGTATGAGGTAAAAAGTGCCACGACAGTGCAATTGGAATCTGTGCTTCAAAAATATGGTGTGCCAAAGGCTAGTGATTGTGGAACAATCAATGAGGCTCATTATAATGGATCAGCCCCAGAATGTCAAGAATGGGGTATGTTTTATGATACACAAAATCGTAGATGTGATTATTGTGAAATTGGTTATAAAACCAATTCTAAAACTGATATAGAATGTGTGGCAATAGTTTGTCCCGCTGGTTATACAGGTAATATCATAAATGATGGTAAATGTCCAACAGGTTATATTTTGCAACAAATAACTGGGGGAAGTTGTCCAGTGGGAAATGTATTAACAGAAATGTAAAGTTTATGGGAGGAAGTTTTTCTTTGTTCGTTGTCTTCGCTTCCTCCCTCCCTATTATATAACAAGAAAAAAGAAAGGAGAAATAAAAATGAAGATAAATAAGAGATTAGTTATGTTGG